>DMAW01000158.1 GCA_003446375.1 Eubacteriaceae bacterium
CTCAAGCCTACGTCGCGGGCTTCGCCCAATACCTATCTAGCACCACAGCCCCTTTAAAGCAAGCTTCAGGTGCTTACTGCTAGATAGGTGCTGTTTCTCAGCTTATCGCGAAAAAAAACCACGGAAAATTCCGTGGTTTTGATATTATTCCGCATAAACCGGAAACTTCTCACATAATGATTTTACCTTATCCATTGCAGCTTGTCCATCGTTTTTAATTAGACAGTCGTATATAGCTTCGCCGATAACGGCCATCTCGGCTTCTTTCATTCCTCTAGCAGTTACAGCCGGCGTTCCGATTCTGATTCCACTTGTTATAAATGGGCTCTCCGGATCAAAAGGAATCGCATTTTTGTTTACTGTTATATTTGCTTCGTCTAAAATCTTTTCGGCATGCTTTCCGGTCAAACCGAAGTTTCTTAAATCTACCAGCATAAGGTGGTTATCCGTGCCGTTTGAAACCAACTTGAAGCCTTTTTCCATAAGCTTTTCGCTAAGCGCTTTTGCATTTAACGCTACTTGCTTTTGATAAGTTATAAAATCTTCGCTCAAAGCTTCCTTTAGGGCAACTGCTTTAGCTGCTATTATATGCATCAAAGGTCCCCCTTGGCTTCCAGGAAACACTGATTTATCAATTGCCTTGGCATACTCAGCCTTGCAAAGTATTGCACCGCCTCTTGGACCTTTTAGAGTCTTATGGGTAGTCGTAGTAACAATATCAGCATAAGGCACCGGACTTTGATGCACTCCGGCAGCTACGAGACCGGCAATATGAGCCATGTCAACCATGTATAATGCTCCGACTTCCTTGGCTATCTTTCCGATTCTTTCAAAATCTATTTCTCTTGGGTATGCACTTGCACCAGCTACGATCATCTTCGGCTTGTGCTCCTTGGCTAATCTTTCAAGTTCTTCATAATCCAAAAGCTCAGTTTCTTTATTGATGCCGTAAGGTATGAAATTGTAGTATTTTCCCGACATGCTTACAGGGCTCCCATGACTTAAGTGTCCTCCATGCGCCAGATTCATTCCAAGCACTGTATCACCGGTCTCCAAAAGGGCAAAATATACAGCCATGTTAGCCTGTACGCCGGAGTGTGGCTGCACATTCGAATGCTCAGCACCAAAGAGTTTTTCTATCCTTTCCTTGGCAATAGACTCTACGACATCTACATGTTCGCATCCTCCGTAATATCTCTTTCCCGGATAACCTTCAGCATATTTATTAGTCAAGTGGCTTCCCATGACTTCAATTACTTGTTTGGTAACGATGTTTTCTGAAGCTATCAGCTCGAGGTTATTTTCCTGCCTGTTCAGTTCCTTTTCCATTGCTTGATAAATTTCCGGATCGTAATCTTTTATGACTGTAAAGCTCATATTTTTATTCCTCCCTCAATCTCATTCTTTTTTTGATAATTGCTGTGCAATCTGCTGCAGACTGATGGCTATGCTTCTGATGTAGGTTTCAGTCTTTTCTACTTTCTCCCTAAGATATAACAGGAAAAAAACAACAGACATCAGCATGATAAACGTCATAACGGGATTAAGTAACGTGGTTATTCCCGATAGACTGGTAATAAATCCATCCATACCCGCACCCCCAATTTAATCTTTTAGTATTATCTCATATTTATATGAAAAAAAGAAGCAAAAAGTGAATAATATTTATCATTTCTAGTTTAATGTACGTATTTAAACCCCATGTTTGCCATAATGCCCGATTATATCTTTGACTACCTCTCCAGCTATGATAAGACCTGCTACCGAAGGAACGAATGATACGCTGCCGGGTATCTGTCTTTTTGACGTGCATTTCATTGAGCTGTCAGGAGGGCATATGCAGCCGGATTCACAATTTTCTTCAGACTCCATTGGCTTTATCGGAAGCTCTTTTGAATACACCACTTTAAGCTTTTTTATGCCTCTGTTCTTAAGTTCTTTGCGCATGACTTTCGCCAATGGACAGACGCTGGTTTTGAATATGTCCGCAACTTCAAACTTGGTAGGATCCAGTTTATTTCCCGCACCCATGGCACTGATCATAGGGATATTTCTTTCAGCTGCCTTTACGACAAGATCTATTTTGCCGGTCACTGTATCTATTGCATCCACTATATAGTCAAAGTGACCTTTTAACATTGCCTCTGCAGTCTCCGGAAGGTAAAAGCCTTGAATCACATCGACTTTCGCTTTAGGATTTATATCCAAAATTCGCTCTCTCATAACCTCTACCTTTGGTTTGCCAACAGTCTCTCGATTCGCATGAATCTGCCTGTTTATATTGGTAAGACATACTACATCGTCATCTACTAGGAGAAAATTCTCTACGCCGCTTCTCACAAGACCTTCTACTACAAAACTGCCTACTCCTCCAATTCCGAATACTGCCACCCTTGATTTTTTTAATTTTTCTATTGAGCTCTTCCCTATAAGAAGTTCAGTACGTGAAAATTCATTAAGCATAATCTTACCTATATTTCCCTTTATTTATATACTTTGTTTCTACCGTTTCAATATCATTTTTAATCTGTTTTATAAGGTCTTTTAAATCCTCAAACTTCTTTTCTTTTCTTATCTTTTTATTGAAAATCAGCTCCACTGTTTCCCCGTAAATATCTTCATCAAAATCGTAGATATAAGTCTCCACGCTGAAAGGATGATTTTCAAAAGTCGGATTATATCCTATATTAGTAAGTCCTTCATATTTCACACCCTTAACCAGTATATTGGTATAGTAAACACCGGCATCCGGTAAAATATGTTCTTCTTCAACTGTGATATTCGCCGTAGGTATTGCATACTGCCTGCCCAAGCCCTTTCCCCTGACGACTTCTCCTTTTACGGAAAATTTTCTGCCAAGGTATTTTTCTGCTTGATCAACTTTGCCATTGACTACCAAGTTTCTGATAAATGTGCTGCTTATGATCTGTCCGTCTTTTTCCACAGGATTGACTACTTTTACATCATAATCGTATTTATCCTTAAGCTCTATCAATATTTCCGGAGTTCCTTGGCCTTTTTTACCAAAATTATAATTAAAACCGACCACAATTGTTTTTGCATTTAATTTTTTAATTAGTATTTCTCTAATGAATTCTTCCGGCTCGTAGTTCATTATCTCCTCTGAAAATTCGATAAAAACGAGCTTATCTATATCCATTTCTCCTAAGACGTCTATTTTTTCGTCATTTGAACTTAAAAGCTTAGGGGCAAATTTAGGAAACACCAATGTTAGCGGGTGCTGCCTGAACGTCACTAAACAGCTTTCAAAATTTCTTTTCTTCGCGATATTGATCATTTCGTCTATCAATGCTTTGTGCCCTAGATGAATACCGTCAAAAAAACCCAACGCTACTGCAGTCGGTTTTTGATCTTTGATTTCTTTCCAATCGTATATCTCCATAGTCATTTCTCCTCATTGAATATACATTTTGGTTTTATTTTATTGATGCCGTTTTCTATTATGATTTCGCCAATTCCAAAAAAACTCTTCGAGCAGTACAGCAGTACCTTTTGACCTTCAATCAAGTCTTCAACTGATGTCATTAGATTTCTTCCGTAAAGCACGGTTCCGTTTACCAGATATTTCTTTGATTCGGGATTTATGAATATTTTCTCAAGGTCTTTTAGAGGAAAATCCATAGGATAGATAACGCCGGCAATCTCTTCGATGCTCATTGCCTTTATCTCATCTAAAGTCAAAGAATCATCCGATTTAAAATATCCGCTTTGGGTTCTAGTAAGAGAAACCATATGAGCGCCACACCCCAGCTTTTCTCCGATATCGTTAAAAAGAGAACGTATGTACGTTCCCTTTGAGCAATTAACCTTAATTTTAACGTACGGAATATCAATGCTCAATATCTCTATCCTGCTGATTTCAACTCTTCTAGGGCTGATTTCAACATCCAAGCCTTCTCTGGCGTATTCGTAAAGCTTTTTGCCTCTAACCTTAAGTGCAGAATATATCGGCGGAATCTGCATGATTTCTCCTTGAAATGATTTTATTTCATCTATGATTAGATCTTCGGTTACATTAACCTGTCGTTTTTTTGTAACCTGACCTTCACTGTCGTATGTATCGGTAGATACTCCTAACTTTAGTTCGCCTATATACTCCTTGTCCTTATCCAAAATATACTGGCTAAGGCGAGTAGCTCTCCCGATGCAAAGAGGCAATACCCCTTCAGCCATGGGATCTAGAGTCCCTGTATGTCCGATTTTTTTTGTATTTAAAACCCTTCTCATGGCATTGACCATATCGTGAGAGGTCTTTCCCTTTGGTTTGAATAAATTTAAAATTCCGTCCATATCCACCTCAAAATACAATGTGGGATTTGATGTCTTCTAAAACATCTTCAAATTTCATGTCTCTTATAGTGCACCCGGCAGCTTTGCTGTGTCCGCCTCCACCATAATAAACAGCTATTTTGCTTACATCAAAATCAGTATTTGCTCTAAAAGAAACCTTGAATATGTCTTTTGAAGTCTCTTTTATCATCACTGCTACTTCTACGCCTCTAATATCCCTCGCGTAGTTGATGACCCCTTCCATATCCGCATCATCAGAAAACTTTTTCAGATCTTCATATGACAAATGAATCACAGCTACACGGCCATCTTTTGCCAGAGATATTTTCCCAAGTGCATACCCTATGAGCTGAACCTTTTCGAAGGTAGTCTCATCAAATAGCTTCCTGCTGATTTCCCAGTATCTGTTTGGAAATTTATAAAGCTTGCTTGCTATTTCATGAGTCTTATAAGTTACATTGCTGTATTTAAAATTACCTGTATCCGAAACTATAGCCGTGTATAAAGCGAGAGCTATTTCTTCGTCTATATCTGTTTCCAAGTTTAACAACAACTCATACACTGCTTCACCGGTTGCGCTGGCATTTACATCTACGTAGTTCAAATGACAGTAGCCTTCGTTGCTTACATGATGGTCGATATTTATCCTAAGCCTGCATCTTTCCATGAGGGATGAATCAAAGAGATGATCAGGATCTGAAGAATCCAAAAAAATCCCTACATCGAAACTTTTATCAATATAAGATCCATTGATCTCGTTGAGCTCATTTAAAAAACTGAATTTGCCTCCACCAGGTTTCTCGAATGCGTATACGACTTCCTTACCTATTTTTTTAAGGCCAAGACCCAAGGCGATGCTTGATCCTAAAGCATCGCCGTCCGGGGACTTGTGTGTGCTTATTAAAAATGTCGAATTCTCTTTAATGGCAGTGACAATTTTATTCATACCCATAATCTTAATCCTGGTCTTTCTCATGCAGTTTTCTGATGACCTCATCAATATGAGCACCATACTCAATTGAATCGTCCAAAACGAAAATAAGCTCAGGAGTGTAGTGGGTCTTTAGGGTTTTTCCTATGTTCTTTCTTAGAAACCCAGCAGCTTTATTCAATATGTCTACTGCCTGGTTTTTCTTTTCGTCAGTATCGTACACGCTTATATAGACTTTTGCATATCTCAAGTCGCCTGTAGTATCTACTTTCATTATGCTAAGCAGTTCCGTCAATCTTGGATCTTTAATATTTTTCCTTATCAAGACGCTAAGTTCCTGCTTTATTGTTTCGTTTATTCTGTTTATTCTGCTATTTGCCATTTTGACCACCTACAATCTATGTTCTGGCTATTTCTTCCATGGTGAAGGCTTCGATTTGATCGCCCTCTTTCAAATCGTTAAATTTCTCAACGCCTATACCACACTCGTAGCCTTGTGCCACTTCTTTTGCGTCGTCTTTAAATCTTTTGAGAGAAATCATTTTGCCTTCATAAACTACAATTCCATCCCTTATTATTCTTACATCGTTGTTTCGAGCGATTTTTCCATCAGTAACGTAACATCCTGCTATAGTCCCCACATTAGGAACCTTAAATGTCTGGCGAACTTCTGCTGTTCCAAGGACTACCTCCTTGTACTCCGGAGCCAGCATTCCTTTCATAGCCTGTTCCACATCAGCTATCGCATCGTATATTACTCGGTAAAGCCTTAAGTCCACTTCTTCTCTTTCGGCAATTGACATAACGTTGTTTCCGGGCCTGACGTTAAAACCAATGATTATGCCGTTTGAAGCTGCCGCCAACATGACATCTGATTCAGAAATAGCGCCTACCCCACCATGTATTATATTGACCCTGACTTCCTCATTGGTCAGTTTTTCAAGGGATTGCTTAAGAGCCTCCACAGACCCCTGTACGTCACCTTTGATTATTATATTTATATCTTGTATTTCGCCTTCTTTGATATGGTTGTACAGATCGTCAAGTGAAAGCGGCGCGCTTTTTTTGACTTTTTGTTCCTTTAAATGGGTTCTTCGCTTTTCAGCTATCTGCCTTGCGGTACGGTCGTCCTTAACGGCGTAGAATTCTTCACCTGCTTCAGGTACTTCGTTAAGTCCTAGAATCTCGACAGGCGTAGAAGGACCGGCAGTTTTTACTTTTTTGCCTTTGTCATTTAGCATTGCTCTTATTTTTCCGTAAGACGTTCCGCTTACTACAGAATCGCCTACCTTAAGAGTCCCTGCGTTTACTAGCAGAGTAGCTACAGCACCTCTTCCTTTATCGAGTTTTGCATCTATGATGGTACCTTTAGCCAATCTGTTTGGATTAGCCTTTAGTTCCTGAACTTCGGCAACAAGAAGTATCATTTCCAGCAAAGTATCAAGCCCTTCTCTGGTCATAGCCGAAACAGGCACGCATATAGTGTCTCCACCCCACTCCTCAGCAACAAGGTTGTATTCTGTCAACTCTTGCTTTACCCTGTCAGGGTTTGCAGCAGGCTTGTCTATTTTGTTTATCGCCACGATTATAGGCACCTTTGCCGCTCTTGCATGGTTTATGGCTTCTACAGTCTGAGGCATCACTCCATCGTCTGCCGCTACCACCAATACGGCAATATCGGTTATGCTCGCACCACGATGTCTCATCGCAGTAAAAGCTTCGTGACCCGGAGTGTCAATAAAGGTAATCGCTTCTCCATTTGCCTTTACCATATAGGCTCCGATATGTTGCGTTATTCCACCTGCTTCTTTGGCTGTTACGCTAGTTTTTCTGATAGCATCAAGAAGAGAGGTCTTGCCGTGGTCTACATGTCCCATTACTGTTATAACCGGCGGCCTGTGGATCAAGTTTTTTTCATCTTCTACTTCTTCGATGTTCAGAATCTCTGCTACTTCTTCTTCTACATCTTCAAGCTCAATCTTAACTCCAAGCTCAGTAGCTACTACTTCTGCCGTTTCAAAATCAATTTCTTGATTTATGGAAGCCATTACCCCAAGCCCTATGAGCTTTTTGATGATTTCAGTCGATGGTATATTTATCTTTGCTGCAAAATCACCAACAGACAACGAAGTTGGAATCATAAATGTCATCTCTTCAATCTCATCTTCGCCTTTTTTCTTTTTATATGCGCTCTTGGATTTTTTCTCTTTTTTGCTGTTATCAATCGCCACCGGAATGATAGGTGATTTCTTTTTGCCTTTTCTGAAATCTTTCTTTCCGTCTCTTTTAGCATCAGTCTTAGGTTTATGTGCTGGTTTATTCTTGTCCGTATTATCAGGTTGTGGCTTTTCTTGTGGCTTTTCGACATTTTTTATAGCTTTTGCCGGTTGCTCTTCTTTTTGGGGACTTTCGTCCTTTGTTTTATTGTAATTGTTTTTAAAATACTTTTCCTGTTGCTCAGTCAAAGCACTCATGTGATTTTTAACTGGTATGTCCATTTGATTTAATATCTTTACCAGCTCCTTGCTATGTACATTAAGTTCTTTTGCCAGATCGTATACTCTTACTTTGCTCATAAAACTCCCCCTGTTTCTTTTAGATTTTCGTACAATTTAACTAGGTTAGTGCTTTGGTTTTTATCATTAAAACCCACTACAGCAACAGATTCTTTCCCAAGGTGCTTGCCTAGTTCTTCCTTTGTGGATACCCTGATGACAGGTACGTTTTTTTCTTTGCAAAAGCGTTCGTACTTTGCCCATATCCTCTCAGATGTATCAGTTGCAACTACTACAAGCTTTAAGCTTTCCCGATTCATTTCCTTTTCCACCATATGGTCTCCAAGAACGACTTTGCCTGATTTTTTGCATATTCCCATAAAATTCAAAAATTTATTTTTTTGCATTCTTAACATCATCTACAATCTTAATTTTAATAGCTTCATCGATTTCCATCTTAAAAGCTCTGTTTAAAGCATTCTTTTTCAAGACAGCCTCCAAGCATTCGTCATTGCCGCACAAATAAGCTCCTCTGCCGTTTGCCTTGCCTGTGGGATCGTAGAAGATTTCACCTTCTTTGTTTTTGACCACCCTCACAAGGCTTTTTTTATCTATCTTCTCTCCACATACTATACATGTTCTTTGAGGTATTTTTTTCATTACGATCCCTCCAATCAGTTAAATATCTAAATCATCTAATAAATCGTTGGCTATTTGATCGATTTCTTCCATATTTTCACTTTGGGATTTGCTTTTAATATCTATTTTCCATCCAGTTAACTTGGCTGCAAGCCTAGCATTTTGACCTTCTTTTCCTATCGCCAAAGACAACTGATAGTCATCCACTACAACCAGTGCGGATTTTTCAAGTTCATTTATTTCTACTCTCAATACCTTTGCAGGACTTAGAGAGCTTGCGATATATTCTCTTGGATCATCGCTCCATTTAATTATATCAATTTTTTCTCCATTAAGCTCATCTACGATATTTTGTACCCTTGTTCCCTTGGGACCCACACATGATCCCACAGGATCGATATTTGAATCTAAGGCGAAAACTGCGATTTTTGTCCTAGATCCGGCTTCTCTGGAAATAGATTTGATCGTCACTGTCCCATCATAAATCTCAGGAACTTCATTTTCGAACAATCGCTTCACAAGGCCAGGATGAGTTCTTGAAATCAAGATTTGTGGTCCTTTTGTAGTTTTCTTGACTTCCAGCACATATACTTTTATTCGCTTGTTTTGTGAATAATCTTCTCCTTGCACCTGCTCGTTTGGCATCAATATGCCTTCGGTCTTCCCAAGATCCACATAGACATTGTTCTTTTCTTTTCTTTGAATCACGCCGTTTATTATCTCATCTTCACGTTCTGAGAACTGGTTGAATATGATGTTTCTTTCAGCTTCCTTTATCCGTTGAACAACGAGCTGTTTTGCATTTTGAGCTGCAATTCTTCCAAAGTTTTTCGGCTTGATCTCAATTTCAGCCACGTCTCCATGCTCGTACCCGGAGTAGATTGCTTTTGCATCATACAAGGTAATCTCGATATTAGGGTCTGTTACTTCCTCTACTACTTCCTTTAATGCGTGTACGTTTATTTCCCCGGTTTCCCTGTTTATGTTTATTTTAATGTTGTGGGAACTGCCGTAATTTTTTTTGTACGCAGAAGTAATTGCTGCCTCTATTGCGTCTATAAGCTCTTCCTTGTCTATTCCCTTTTCCTTTTCCACTGAATCCAGTGCTAGAATGAAATCTTTATTCATCTTTGTTATAAACCTCCGTTATCATTATATTGCTTTTAATTTAAAATTCAAAATATAGCCTCGCACTGCCGATAGACTTTACAGGAATCTCTATCACTTTGCCTTGTTCCAGTTCAAGTGTCAGTATTTCATCACAAATACCCTTGTTTATTCCCTTGTAATATTTGCTTCCGTTTAATTGTGCATATAGATTCACTTCTATCGCCTTGTCTATAGACCTGTCATAATCAGACTTTTTCTTAAGAGGTCTGTCTAAGCCCGGGGATGATACTTCTAAAAAATAACTTTGGGATATAGGATCAGCATCATCCAGCAGAACATTTATTTTTCCGCTAAATCTTTGACAGTCATCTAAGCTTACGCCACCGTCTTTATCTATATATATGCGCAAAAACCAGTTTTGACCTTCCTTAATGAACTCAACGTCTACCAGTTCAAAACCCAGCTCTTCCGCTATAGGTTGTGCCAAGTCAAAGACAAATTCATCTGTTTTCTTCTTTGCCATCAAAAAACCTCCCGTATCAAATAATAAAGAGCGGGTTTTTCCCACTCTTCGAAAAGTAAACTCAAATTGTTGTAATTAATCATATCATACAATCAAATTTATTTCAAGTACCTTTAAAACAGGCTTATCTGATTGGATTGAGGCAATTCGTTGATTGTTCCGTGCTTTAGCAGGGTCTCCACATTTGTCTTGCTTATTTTAGTTCTTGACTGAAGGTCCTCTATAGATATGAATGTGCCATTCTTTCCAGCATCGTAAACATTTTGAGATGCCTTAAGCCCGATGCCTTCAAGGGCATTAAAAGGAGGCAGGAGCTTATCTCCCTTTATAATGAACTTGGAGTAGTGGGAATCATACAGGCTAACCGGCAAGAACTCATATCCTCTGCACAGCATCTCAAGCGTCAGCTCTAGAACCGTAAGCATGGATTTGTCCTTAGCCGTAGCAGAATTGCCAACCTCCTTGATCTCTCTGATTTTTTTCCTTACCGCATCTTTTCCTTGGACAGCAAGGTGAGCATCAAAGTCATCGGCTCTTACTGTAAAATACGTGGCATAATAAGCAAGGGGATGATGTACCTTACAGTAGGCTATCCTAAAAGCCATGGTTACATATGCAACCGCATGGGCTTTGGGAAACATGTACTTTATCTTATTGCAAGAATCTATATACCACTGAGGTACTTGATGCTTATTCATAAGAGCTACGTCCTCATCATTTAACCCTTTTCCTTTTCTTACCTTCTCCATGATGGTAAACGCGCTCTTGCTGGGAAGACCCATATGTATCAGATAAACCATTATGTCGTCTCTTGTACAGATCACTTCTTTAATGGAAGCAGTATTGTTTGCAATAAGCTCCTGTGCGTTATTGAGCCATACATCTGTGCCGTGGGATAGTCCGGAGATCCTTATAAGATCTGAAAATGCAGTAGGTTTTGTAGCTACCAGCATCTCCCGTACAAATCCTGTGCCAAATTCCGGTATCCCGTATGTACCTACCGTAGATCCGATATCATCGTCTAAAAGCTTCAATGCCTTTGTAGATGTGAAAAGGCTCATGGTATCGGGATCGTCCAGTGGTATTTTTGTTGCATCCAACCCGGTAAGGTCTTCAAGCATTCTTATCATCGTTGGATCATCGTGTCCCAAGATGTCCAGTTTCAATAGTCTTCCGCTTATCGAGTGATAATCGAAATGAGTTGTAGTAGTCATGCTTCCCACATCATCTGCAGGCTTTTGTATTGGGCAAAAGTCGTAAATCTCTTTGTTCGATGGCACTACCATGATGCCGCCGGGGTGCTGGCCAGTAGTCCTTTTTATTCCTGTGCAGCCTTGAACAAGCCTGTCTATTTCCGCATTGGTGACTAGACATCCATTTTCTTCAAGATAGTTTTTTACAAATCCAAATGCTGTTTTTTCTGCAATCGTGGATATAGTGCCTGCCCTGTACACATTCCCTTTCCCAAATAACTCTTCAGTATACTGATGGGCAGTAGGCTGATATTCACCTGAAAAATTAAGGTCGATATCTGGCTCCTTGTCACCTTCGAAACCTAAAAACACCTCAAAAGGTATGTCAAATCCATCTTTCAAATAATCTGCGCCGCACTTTGGGCATTTCTTATCCTCAAGGTCAGGTCCTGACCCTATTTGTGAACTATCGAAAAACTCGCTGTTTTTACACTTAGGGCAAACGTAATGGGGAGAAAGGGGATTAACCTCTGTTATATTTGAAAAAGTAGCTGCTAGAGAAGAGCCTACAGAACCCCTAGAGCCTACTAAATACCCGTCTTCCAAGGACTTTTTCACTAGCTTGTGAGCCACTAGATAAAGCACGGAATATCCATTGTTGATTATAGAGTTTAATTCTTTTTCCACTCTCGCTTCAACTACCTCCGGTAAACGGTCTCCATACTTTTCTTTAGCATAGTTTGTGACCATTTGCCTTATTTCTTGGTCGGAGCCTTCAATGATAGGTGGAAATGTCCCATTTGGTATGGGCAATACGCTTTCAATCATTTCCGATATTTTGTTGGGATTCTCAATCACTATTTCTCGAGCTTTTTTCTCATCGATGTAGTAAAATTCATCCAGCATCTCTTGAGTAGTCCTGTAATATAGAGGTGGCTGTTTGTTAAAATCATCAAATTTTTGGCCGCACATCAGTACTTTTCTAAAGCATTCATCTTCTTTTTCTACAAAATGTACATCTCCAGTTGCCACAACAGGTTTTTTATATCTTTCTCCTAAATCAATTATTCTCTTATTGATATTTCTAAGCTCTTCTTCATTATTGACTATTCCTTTATCTAATAAAAACTCATTGTTTCCAATAGGTTGAACCTCAAGGTAGTCGTAAAATCCGACTATTTTCTCTATGTCCTCTTCTGACTTATCATTTAAAATGCCTTTATAGAGCTCTCCGCTTTCGCAAGCGCTCCCTAGAATCAGTCCTTCTCTGTATTTTTCCAAAATGCTTTTCGGCAGTCTTGGCTTTTTATAAAAATACCTCAAGTGGCTCATAGACACTAGCTTATACAGATTTTTTAATCCAATCTGATTTTTCACAAGTATTATGATATGGTAAGTATCCATTTTCTTAATAGCCTGTTCATTATCAAATACCCTATTAAGATCATCTGCAGTCTTTGCTCCTTTGTCCGTGCTAATGCCTATAAGTTTAATAAAGACTTTGGCCGTTGCCATGGCATCGTCGCTAGCTCTATGATGATTATTAAGGTCTATCTTGAAATATCTGGAAAGGCTCTTTAAGTTAAATCGTCCCAGATCGGTGATTGCATTTCTGGCCAAAGCCAACGTATCAATAACAGTAAACTTTCTTTTGATGTTCAGCTTTCTGCAAAAGGCTTCTATAAATGAGATGTCAAACCTAGCATTATGGGCAACCAATATGTCCTCCCCTGCAAAATTCAAAAACTCCTCCATGACCACGTCTATTTCACGCTGATTTCTTACCATATCATCTGAAATCCCCGTTATCTCAGTTATCTTAAGAGGCACTTTTTTCTTCGGTTTTACAAAAGAATTGTAAGTCTCCACTATCTGGCCGTCATTTACTTTTACAGCGCCTATTTCTATTATCTCGCTATTTTTAGCGGACAGTCCTGTAGTCTCTATGTCAAATACCACAAAACACCCATCTAGGGAGCTGTCTTTGTCCCCCCATTTTGAATTTTTGTTGTCATCTACAAGGTATCCTTCCATGCCGTATATGACTTTGATGTCTTTCTTCGCTGCCAATTCCATTGCATCCGGATAGGCCTGCAACACTCCATGATCTGTTATTGCTATGGATTTGTGTCCAAATTCAGATGCAGTTTCTATAAGCTTTGACAGCTTGGCTACGCTATCCATGGAGCTATACTGGGTATGAGCATGAAGCTCAATACGTTTATTTCCTTCATCATCTTTTCGGGCTTTTACCCAATGGCTCTCAATCGAACTTAAAATAAGCACATTTTCTCTAGCAAAAGTGTCGAATTGTATCTTTCCTTTGACCTTTAGCCAACACCCTTCATTTATGGAAGATAATACCTTTTGTGTCTTTTCCTCGTTTAAAAATGATTTGCACGTAAGAGAAGAAGTATAATCCGTGATATTGAAGGTGACTATGGTCATGTTGTTTCGGATTTCCTTTTTGTCTATCTTAAAGATCTTGCCTATGACCGCCACATCCTGATCTGAAGATACTTCACTTATTTTTACGATATGATCCTTGATTTTTCTGCCAAGAATAGTTTTAGGTTCTCGATTTTCACGATGAATATTTTCATTTTTGACTTCAGTTTTTTTTGCTTTAAAGCTTATAACCTTTTTCTTTTCAGATTCTATCTCTTCGGAAAGCTTTTCCATTCCAGCCATTTGGCAAAATGAAAACTTCACTTCTTTTTTGGCAGTGGATTTAAACCAATTTGCAAGCTTTGCAGCTGCATTTGTTTCAATAAGCTTTTTCAAATCAGATTCGTGAATTAATGGTATTTTTACTTTTGCATCATCTATATTCCAGTTGTTTCCTGTCAATAGGACCTCCGGATAGGTGTTTTTTATCCATTTTTTCACCAGTTCCTTATCTGATTCACTAATCCTTTGAAACTTAACCGGTACCAACCGAATCTCTATCTGATTATTTAAAATCCCTTCAAGGTCTATACGGATTTTATCAAGATCCACTTCCTTTAAGGGATTTACATGTAATGTCCACTGTTTTGTCTCTCTAGCCACTTCCACTTTGTCTATTTTCAAGGAATACTTTGAGATGATTTTTCCAATAGATTCTTTTAAGTTTATGTAATTATTTTGCATTTTATGCACCTGTTTCACTCTTAATATTAATGTAGTCAACCTCGTTTTTTGATAAATAATTAAATATGCTGAACTCTTTATCTCGGATTTCTTTTAAAACAGTAAGCTTTAAATGTCTATCCTTAAGTTGAAAATCCACGATTTCAAAATCGTCATTTTCTATATCCGAATAAAGCTTATCAGGATCAAAGTCCGTATTAAACTCCATCTCCAATGAATATATTTTTGACATATCGTATTTCTTTAGATTTATATGAGTAAATGCCCTTAATACTATAAAAACCGCTACTGATGCAGTCACTGCTATATCATAATACCCTGCTCCTATGGCAAGTCCTATGCAGCCGACTGCCCAAATCGTCGCTGCCGTAGTAAGGCCTTTTACATCGAACCCGGACCTTAATATGGTACCCGCGCCTAAAAAGCCTATTCCGCTGATTACTTGAGCTCCAAGCCTAGAAGGATCAGCAATATCCCTGTAATCTCCGGCTAAGGCAATGCCTGTAAGCATGACTACAGTAGCTCCGACAGAAACTAGAACATGAGTTCTTAGCCCGGCGGGTTTCTTTGTCTTTTCTCTTTCCAGACCGATTAAGCCGCTAAACAATATAGATAAGACTACTCTTAAAACTATATCTAGTATCTCCAGATCTCCATACATCAAATCACCTTGAATTCTTTGATTTCTTTTATAAGTTCACTTACTATATCCTGTTCATCTATAGTTCTTACAACTTCACCTTTTTTAAATAGTATCGCTTTTTTATCGCCGCCGGCAATACCTATATCTGCATCTCTGGCTTCTCCAGGACCGTTTACTGCACAACCCATTATCGCTACTTTGATTTTTTTGTTTATTCCTTCTGCTGCCTTTTCTATTTCTGCAGCATATTTTATAAGATCTATCCTGCATCTTGCGCAAGTCGGACAAGATATGAATTCTATGTCCGGCTTGCTAAAAAGATCAAGGGACTTTAATATCTCCCTTGCGACTTTTATCTCTTCGACCGGATCTCCCGTAAGGGAAACCCGCATCGTATCGCCAATCCCTTTATTTAGAATTATGCCAAGCCCTACTGCAGATTTAATAGTTCCCCTAAAGGGTGTTCCTGCCTCTGTTATGCCTATATGGGTAGGATAATCATAAATTTTTGCAAAAACTTCGTATGCTTCTACGCTCATCAATACGTCGGAAGCTTTGATGGAAACTACAATGTCGGTAAAATCCATGTCTTCAAGTATTTTTATATGGGAAGCTGCACTCTCCACTAGAACTTTTCCATTAATCTTTCCATTGTATTTCTGAAGAAGGTCTTTTCCTACAGAACCTGCGTTTACTCCTATTCTTATTGGTATCTTTCTGTCCTTTGCAGCCTTTACTACCTCTTTTACCCTGGATTCGCTTCCTATGTTTCCTGGATTTATTCTTAGCTTGCTTATTCCTGATTCAATCGACTTTAGGGCAAGCCTATAGTCAAAGTGAATATCAGCCACCAAAGGTAATAATATGTTTTTTTTGATTTCTTTAAGCGCTTCAGCGCTTTCCATGTCAGGAACCGCAACTCGCACAATATCGCAGCCTGCTTTTTCAAGAGCATTAATTTGATTTACCGTTGACGCTACGTCTCTAGTGTCTGTAGTGGTCATGCTCTGAATTGCTATAGGATTTCCTCCTCCTATATTTACATTGCCAATTGTTACTACTTTTGTATCATTTCTTTTATTCATGACATCTCCTCACTTATATCTACTTGAGATCAATTAAGCCTAAGTATGTCATTGTAGGCTATAAAAACTGCCAATGCCATCAGAAGTATGAATCCTATAAGGTGGACCATTCCTTCTTTCTCAGGATCAACCGGAGAACCCTTTATCCATTCTATCAAGACAAATATGATTCTGCTGCCGTCAAGTGCGGGTATCGGAAGCAAGTTGAAAATCGCAAGATTCAAGCTGATTATTGCAGCCAGGTTTAAAAGTGCTACGGCTCCGTATTGCACGGTTTCTCCAACAACGCCCACAATACCAATAGGCCCAATAAGGTCTCCTGTGGAAGCATTTCCCGATATCAACGCCCCTATCGCCGAAAACATTAGTTTTGCATACAGGTACGACTGAGATACGCCTCCCGCTAATGCACCCAATAAGTCCTTTTCTCTGGCAGGAGTGATCCCAATTCTGTATCTGTCAAGTTCACTGTCAAAAGCAGATGTCAATTCAAACCTCATCCTATCGCCTTGTCTATCAACGACTAAAGAATATTCTGATTCAACGGAATCGTCAAGAATTAGATTGACATCATCCCAAGACTCAACATTTTCTCCATTAATCGATAAAATTTCATCCCCAGTCATCATTCCCGATTCAAAAGCGGGATATCCTTCTTGGACCTCATCAATAGTAGAAGTCGGTACTCCTAAGATAAAAAATACTGCAGATAATAAAATTATGCAGCCTATTATATTCATTATCGCTCCTGCAGAGAGTATGAGTATCCTCGAAAGCTTGCTTTTAGAATTGTAGCTGCCTTCAGAATAGTCGTCTTGGTCCTCACCCTGCATCTTGCAAAATCCTCCAATAGGTAAAGCCCTTAAAGTAAACAAGGTCTCGCTGCCTTGCTTTGAAAAAACAACAGGACCCATCCCTATCGCAAATTCAAGCACTTTCACCTTTGACATTCTAGCTGCTATGAAATGCCCAAATTCGTGTATGACTATTAAAAATCCAAAAATCAGTATAGATACCGCTATCGTAAAAAAATTCACCTTATCACCTCTCAGGCTGTCATTATAAGAATCATGTAATAAACCACTGGAGTTGCAAATATTACGCTATCAAAACGATCTAGCACTCCGCCATGCCCCGGAAATAACTTTCCGAAATCCTTGATTCCAAACTGCCTCTTAATCATAGATGCAGCTAAATCACCTATCTGTGAAACAGCGCTGCCCACTAATCCTATCAAGCCGAAACCCAAAACAGTGATTCCTTCGAATTTTGCAGAATTTAAGAAGAAGCCATAAGCAACTGCCAGTACTACTCCGGCAATAAGCCCTCCTATAGAGCCTTCCACAGATTTTTTAGGACTTATTTTGGGAGCAAGCCTGTGTTTGCCAAACCGCATGCCTATAATGTATGCAAAGGTATCCGTTCCAAAACATATCAAAAAAACCAACCATATCAACATGCTCCCTTGTGGCAATCCTTCAAGTAAAATAAGATGGCCAAGAAAAAAAGTGGTATATACCAATCCGTATGCCCCATATACCGTATTGGAAATATTGGTATTGTCTTTTAGGACGTCTCTTCCCGCCAATATCATGATTGAAAGCACCAAAACTCCAAGGGTGTACTCTTCAAAAAAGTAGAAAGACGAAGTCATGACCAAACCTAAAGTAACCAACAGCCACACGTTCAAGCTCACCTTCTCATCCTTGATTGCATAAGTATATTCCCGCATAGCTATTGATGCCAAAACAGCAATAGCCATAAAAAGGACTAGACCTCCAAATGATACTATCAAAATAAGAAGCGGTATTCCAACAATAGCCGTCAACACTCTTTTACTCATCATACCCCTCCAAATCTTCTCTTTCTATTTTGATAATCCACCAAGGCGGATTGAAAGACTTCTTCCGTAAAATCAGGCCACAATACAGGTGTGAACCACAGTTCAGAATAGGCGCATTGCCATATCAAAAAATTACTCAGGCGCATCTCGCCACTAGTCCTTATAATAAGGTCCGGATCCGGCAAATTGCAGGTATAAAGATTTTCTGATATAAGGCTTTCGTCTATATCCGCTAGATCGATTATTCCATCCTTAACCTTCTGTGCCACATTTCTTACTGCGTGCAAGACTTCTGATCTTCCACCATAGTTGACTGCAATATTAAGAACAAGCCCCGTATTTTCCCTTGTTAGATCTTCAGATTCTTTGATTTGTGTCTTTAGATTTTGTGAAAGAGGTGTTTTATCTCCGATGACCTGAAACTTTACGTTGTTCTTATTAAGTTCTATTATTTCTTTTTTTAGATATTTGCCGAATATTCCCATTAGTCCCGCAACTTCTGTTTGTGGTCTTTTCCAATTTTCAGTTGAAAAAGCATACAGCGTCAAAACCTTTATTCCCCATTTTGAGGATGCTTTTACTATCTGCCTAATGGTTTCAACACCTGCCTTGTGCCCAAAAAGCCTTGGTTTGTTTTGCATTTTTGCCCATCTGCCGTTGCCGTCCATTATTATGCCTACATGCTGGGGCAGGTTTTCAAATATATCGATTGACATAGGCTTTCACCCCTTTGATTTCCTCTAGAAGAAAACACCCATCAGGGTGTTTGGTTTTTTATACTTCCATTATTTCATCATTTTTTGCCGCGACTGTCTGATCGACTTTTTTTGTTTCATCATCAGTCATCTTTTGAACTTCATTTTCTGCCTGCTTTAATTCATCTTCAGTTATCATGCCTTCTTTTTCTAGTTCCTTGAGTTGCTGGATTGCATGTCTTCTTATATTTCTGATGGCGACCTTGCAGTCTTCTCCAAATTTCTTTGCGGTTTTAACTAGCTCTTTTCTTCTATCTTCGGTTAATTGGGGCATTACTATCCTTATGACCTTGCCGTCATTTCCGGGATTTAGTCCCAAATCTGATTTTTGTATCGCTTTTTCAATAAGCGTGATTGCATTTACATCCCATGGTTGAATGATTATCATTCTTGGTTCCGGAGCACTCACATTCGCGAGTTGATTTACCGGAGTCATAGCTCCATAATAATCTACTGAAACCCTATCCAAAATTTTAGGGTTGGCTCTTCCTGCCCTTAAAGAGTTAAGCTCGTATTTAAGGCTTGCTATCGCCTTGTCCATCTTTTCGATGGTTTCGTTTTTAATCTCTTTTATCATCAGTTTTCCCCCTCTACAATTGTCCCAATATTTTCACCACAAAGTACTTTAACAATATTTTCAGGCTGTTCCAAACCGAAAACCAAAACTGGTATGCTGTTGTCCATGCAAAGTGAAATTGCAGTTGAATCCATTACCTTTAGTCCTTTATTCAACACATCTATGTAGCTTAACTTATCTATTTTTTTTGCATTTGGATTTAATTTCGGATCGCTGTCGTATACAGCATCAACTTTTTTAGCAGACATAATCACCTCTGCATCAATCTCAGCTGCTCTAAGAGCTGCCGTGGTATCTGTAGAGAAAAACGGATTCCCTGTACCTGAAGCAAAGATTACTATCCTTTCTTTTTCGAGATGTCGCATTGCTTTTCTTCTGATATACGGTTCTGCGACTTCCTTCATTTCAATAGCTGTCTGGACTCTTACTTGCACACCTATGTTTTCCAGTGCATCCTGCAATGCCAATGCATTGATTACAGTCGCCAGCATTCCCATGTAATCTGCAGTAGCTCTGTCCATTCCTTCTCCATCTCGGCCTCTGAATATGTTTCCGCCACCGACTACTATGGCAATTTCCACGCCTAGATCTTTAGCCGCCTTGATATTTTTACAAATTTCGGCGATGGTCATAGGGTCTATTCCAAAACCTTTATCTCCTGCTAATGCTTCGCCGCTTAATTTTATAATCACTCTTTTGTACTTAGGTTCCATGGCACTACCTCCTCTATATAATATAACACTTACCTCGAATTAATTGAAGCACAATTTTAAATCCCGGCAAGGTTCTTAATTTTCGATAATCATGTTTTGTTTACAACATTACGATAAAAAAGGGCACGCTATAGGTGCCCTTAATTCTTATACGTTCATTTGCTTTGCAACTTCTTCGGCAAAGTTTTCTTCTTTTTTTTCTATTCCCTCACCCATTTGATATCTGGTGAATCTTCTTATTTTAATATTCTCTCCGATTTTAGAAATTTTTTCATTTACCATTTCTTGTATAGTTTTGTCCGGATCTTTTACAAATGGTTGTTCAAGCAAACATATTTCTTGGTAATACTTTTTAATTCTGCCTTCAACCATTTTTTCAACGATTTTTTCAGGCTTTCCTTCATTTAGAGCTTGAGCCGTCAATATAGCCTTCTCTTTTTCGATGAAATCTGCAGGAACTTCTTCCTGTGATAAAAACTGAGGATTTGTTGCTGCGATATGCATCGCTATGTCCCTTACCATGTTTTTAAAATCATCGGTTTTAGCTACAAAGTCCGTTTCGCAGTTTACCTCTACAAGCACGCCGATCTTACCTCCCATGTGGATGTAAGATTCGACTACACCTTCAGCAGCTACTCTGTCTGCTTTTTTAGATGCTGAAGCCAGTCCTTTTTCTCTCAATAATTCTACAGCTTTTTCCATATCGTCATTTGAAGCTTCCAATGCTTTTTTGCAGTCAAGCATTCCAGCACCGGTCTTTTGTCTTAGTTCTTTTACCATTTGCGCAGTTGCCATTTTTTAACCTCCTTAAATTATAAAGCCTATGTATCGCTCACATAAAAATGGAAGAAGGAGGATTATACTCCCCGTCTTCTCCCTAAAAGTCTCTTAAGCTTCTGTCTCTTCTTCTACTGGAGCTTCTTCAGAAACAGCTTCTTCTAGCTGCACTCCTTGCTTTCCTTCAAGAACAGCATTTGCCATAGCTTCTGAAAGCAGGTTTACTGCCCTTATTGCATCGTCGTTTCCTGGGATGATGTAATCTATCTCATCAGGATCACAGTTTGTATCTACGATTCCTACCACGGGTATGCCAAGTTTTTTAGCTTCAAGGATCGCAATTCTTTCTTTTCTTGGATCAACTACAAATAGCGCTCCCGGAAGTCCTTTCATGTTCTTGATTCCGCCTAGGAATTTTTCAAGTTTTTCTCTTTCGTTTTTAAGCTGAATTACTTCCTTCTTCGGAAGAACATCAAACGTGCCGTCATTTTCCATCTCTTCAAGCTTATGAAGCCTTTTAACCCTTTTGCTTATGGTAGCGAAGTTGGTCAAAGTTCCTCCCAACCATCTGTGGTTTACGTAAAAGCTTCCACTTCTAAGCGCGTGTGTCTTGATAGCATCTTGTGCTTGCTTTTTTGTTCCTACAAAAAGGATGTCCTGACCTTCTTCAACCAAGTCTCTGACAAACTCATATGCTTTGTCAATTAGACCTACGGTTTTTTGCAAGTCGATAATGTAGATACCGTTTCTTTCTGTGAAGATATAAGGAGCCATCTTAGGGTTCCATCTTCTTGTTTGGTGTCCAAAGTGAACACCTGCCTCCAACAATTGTTTCATTGATACGTATGACATTGCTACACCTCCTCTGGTTTTTCCTCCACCTTCATCATCTGCAAAATCCACCCGAATCGGGCACCGGAATTACATCTGAAGGTGTGTGTTTTGTGTGCACTAAAAATATTAACACATCAATAGAATAAAATCAAATGTTTTTTAAATTTCACTTGCCGCTGGAGCTTTCCAGCTCATCTAGCAATCTTGAATTGAGGATTTTGATATAAGTGCCTTTCATTCCCAAAGATCTTGTTTCTATCACCCCGGCGCTTTCCAGCTTTCTAAGAGCATTTACTATCACGGATCTCGTTATTCCTACCCTATCTGCTATCTTGCTGGCAACCAGCAGCCCTTCATCTGAATCAAGCTCCTTGAAAATATGAATGACCGCTTCCATTTCCGAGTACGACAAAGTCCCTATAGCCATCTGAACCATGGTTTTTTTTCTTGCTTCCCTTTCGATTTCTTCACTTTTCATCCTCATCATTTCCATGCCTACGACAGTAGCCGACACTTCAGCAAGTATAAGGTCTTGAGTCGTGAATTTCTTTTTAAATCTCGCAAGTACTAATGTACCAAGCCTTTCTCCCCCGCTGTTAATCGGAACATAAGTTGAAAACCTATCTTCGTACATGCATTTTTCTCCGCGATCATATACGCAGCCAGGAATGTTCTCCATTTTATTTGAAACCGTCTCTGTTATTTCATTTATGAAATTGTTAAAGTCCTCGGGAAATTTAGTGCCTTGATCTTGAAGAGTGCGTATATTCAGCTCACATTCAAATTCTTTTGCAAAAGAGTATCCTAGAAGATCTCCGCTTTTACTTGCTATGTAAACATTACAAACCATCACCTGGCTCAGTATGTCGCTTAAGCTCGAAAAATGCCTATCGCTTTTTACAGGAAGCTGAAGAACTTTGTTTACTTTTCTTATTTTTTCTAAAAGACTCATCATTTGACCGTCACCCATTTACAAGTATATTTTTATCTCTACTTCATTGAATTTAAAAAATCGAAATGCGACCCCTCGTAGAGATCGCAATCCTGTATCCATTTATCAATTAAAGATTAACATAAGAATAATTTAAATTCAATTGATTTTTCAGAATATTTCGTTATTTGTGAAAATTCAAAAGCTTGCCTCCAAAACCGGGAAGCAAGCTTGATTATTTGCATTTTAGCTACTTTTTAACGTAATCGCAGTCTTTGTTGGAACAGTATATTTTAGTCATTTTACTGTATCCCTTCTGCAGAAGCAACGAGTCACACTTAGGACATTTTTCGTCTTTTACAGGCTTATCCCAAACCATAAAATTGCATTCCGGATAATTGGTACATCCGTAAAACACCCTGCCTTTTTTGCTCTTTTTAGCTACTATGCTGCCGTTTTTACATTCAGGGCAGGCAATTCCCAAATCTTCTACTATGGTCTTTGTATTTCTGCACTCGGGAAATCCGGGACAGGCTAGAAATTTGCCATATCTGCCGGTTTTTATTACCATCATCCTGCCGCATTTCTCACACTGAACGTCCGATACAGGGTCTTCGATTACAATCTTTTCCATCACTTTTTCCGCATGTTTCAAGTCTTTTTCAAAATCTTTGTAGAAAAAAGCTATTATCTCTTGCCACTTTGTATCTCCTTCAGCTATTTTATCCAAAGAAGCTTCCATCTCGGCGGTAAAATCCAAGTCGATGATCTTAGAAAAATACTCTTCCATAAGCTCGGTGACCATAATCCCCAGTTCGGTGGGCGAAAATTTTTTTTCTATATTTTCTACATATCCTCTAGCGAGTATTGTCTGTATCGTTGGAGAATAAGTACTTGGCCTTCCTATGCCTTTTTCCTCTAAAGTCTTTACCAACGTTGCTTCGGTGTATCTTGGAGGAGGCATGGTGAACTTTTGTTCTTGCACCGTATCTTTCATATCAAGTGCGTCTCCCTTGTTCAGTTCAGGGATAAGCTCATTGTCCTTGCTCTTGTCATCTTCGTCATCTTCTTCAACATCATAGATTTTCATAAATCCCTTGAATACAAGCTTTGAATCAGATGCTTTGAAACCGTATTTGTCACAATTTATGTCCACTGAAGTAGTGTCATATATTCCGTTAGCCATTTGACTTGCGGTAAATCTGTCCCATATCAGTTTGTAAAGCCTATACTGATCCCTCTTCAAGGATTCTTTTATTACCCTAGGATCAAATTCCATGGAAGTAGGCCTAATCGCTTCGTGAGCATCCTGTACGTTTTTAGCCTTGTTTTTCCTTATATTAGTCCCCAGATATTCCTTGCCAAATTTTTCCTCAATGTAATTTCTGCAGTTGTCTTTGGCTTCATCAGAAATCCTTATGGAGTCAGTTCTCATGTAAGTAATAAGACCTATGCTTCCTTTGCCTTCAATATTAAGTCCTTCATAAAGCTGCTGAGCGATGCTCATAGTTTTCTTTGTAGAAAAATTGAGTTTTTTAAAGGCTTCCTGCTGAAGAGTAGAAGTTGTGAAGGGATTAGGAGGCTTTCTGTTTTTTTTGCCTTTTTTTACTTGGGAAACGATTATAGGTTCTTTTTTTAAAGCTCCCATAATCTCTTTTAGCTCTTCCTCTGAGTCGATATCCTTTTTTTTGCCGTTTATTCCATGATATCTAGCAGTAAATATATCTTTTGCTCTTTCTTTCATAGCAACCTTAAGTTGAAGTGTCCAATATTCTCTGCTTACGAAATCCAAAATTTCTTTTTCACGGTCTACTATTATCTTTGTAGCAACAGATTGAACCCTGCCTGCACTTAAACCTTTTTTGATTTTTTTCCATAGCAGCGGACTTATGCTATAGCCTACCAGACGATCTAAGATTCTTCTGGCCTGTTGTGCATCAACAAGATCCATATTGATTTCTCTTTGGCTCTTGATTGCCTTTCTGATGGCATTCTTGGTAATCTCATGAAATTCTATTCGAGCAGAGCCTTCTTTTGTAAGGTTTAAATAATTGGCAATATGCCAAGATATCGCCTCTCCTTCTCTGTCGGGGTCAGTAGCAAGTAAGACCATATCAGATTTCTTTGCTTCATTCTTCATTTTTTTCAATATGTCGCCTTTGCCACGTATAGTGACATAGCTTGGCTCAAAGTTGTTTTCTAGATCTATTCCAAGCTTGCTTTTAGGCAGATCTCTCACATGCCCCATGGTAGCCTGAACCTTATAGCCCTTTGGCAGATATTTATTTATAGTTTTAGCCTTTGCGGGAGATTCCACAATAACTAGCGTTTTAGCCATTTAATCACCTCAAATTATTTAACAGTTGTAAATTATATCAGAAAGCATTTAACTATTCAACCAAAACAAGAACATGCCAACTAGCGCATAGACACTAGCATATAACGTGATAGCATCCTCTATCTTTGGAAACAAGTTTTTTAATTTCCATTTTTGTAAGAATATAGCTGACTTCAGGAGATGTCAGTCCTGATTTGACAATTATCATGTCAGGCGTATTATACCCCTTTTCTACAAGATCAAAAAGAAGTTTTTCGTCTTTAGATAAATTTTTCTGTATATTTGGGGTTTTGACGCTAGAAAATTCCATCATGGGAAATATATCTTCAATTATATCCATAGTATGCAATACCAGCTTGGCACCATCTTTAATTAAAAGATTAGTCCCCTTGCTGTTTCTGTTATTCATATCTCCAGGCAAAGCATACACTTCTCTTCCTTGTTCAATTGCAAACCTGGCTGTTATCAGCGATCCACTTTTGGGAGCCGCTTCTGCAACCAATACTCCCAGCGACATTCCGCTGATAATCCTGTTTCTTCTTGGAAAATGCAGCGGCAATGGAGCCGCTCCTAGCTTATATTCGCTAAAAACTCCTCCTCCGTTATCTAATATTTCATTATATAAAGACCTGTTCTCAGGAGGATAGCATCTATCGACTCCGCACCCGAGCACAGCAACTGTTTTACCTCTTCCTTTTAGAGCTCCCTCATGGGCTTTTGTGTCTACTCCATTTGCTAGCCCGCTTATTATAGTTATGCCGCATAAAGAAAGCCCTTTCGATATTTCAAATGTGTTTTTCAGCCCGTTTACCGTAGCTTTTCTTGAACCCACGACTGCCAAAGCATTGTCAAACATATCCCTGCTGCACTCTCCTCTATAATGAAGAGCAAAAGGTGGATGGACAGTTTCTAAAAGATTTTTGGGGTAATCCTCATCATAAATAGTAACCGTTTTGATATTGCCCTTTTCGAGGCTCGCTGCATAAGCTTCTAAATTCAATTCCTTGTGCTTTACAAGCTTTTTTACTGTATTTTCATCTATTTCTCCGCACTCCATTAAATCATTTTTTGTAGCGCAGTAAACTTTTTTAAATCCGCCAAAATATTCTATAAGAGCGTGCAGCTTTGACATTGGAATATCTTTTATAGTGTTCATCCATATGATGTATATTCTTTCATTCATATTTTCACATCCATTTTATTATTTATTTTGTTATATTATAGCATAAATGTTATCTGTTCGATATAATAGATTATGAGGTGATGAAATGATATCAGAAATTTACAGTTGCTCAGTGTTAGGAATAGACGGTTTAATAGTACAAGTGGAAGTAGATATATCTAACGGCCTGCCCTCATACGCCTTGGTAGGCCTTCCCGATACCGCGGTAAAGGAATCAAAAGAAAGGGTTTTCTCATCTATAAAAAACAATGGCTTCAAATACCCAATGAAGAGGATAACTATCAATCTGGCTCCTGCAGATATTAAAAAAGAAGGACCCTGGTACGACCTTCCCATTGCTATGGGAATACTGGCTGCCAGTGAAGAGGTTGTTCCTGAGGTAGACTTAAAAAGGACAATTTTCATCGGGGAGCTTTCTCTTAAAGGCGAAATCCGACCTGTCAGAGGTATACTGCCCATGATATTGGAGGCCAAGGAGAAAGGCTTTCATTCAGCTGTTATCCCATGGGACAATGCCAGGGAAGCTTCTCTGGTGGAGGGCATACGGATTTATCCCGCCAAGCATTTGATGGAAACTATAGAACATGTTTGCGGCTTGAGAGAAATCAGCTCTTACTCATCTAACCTTATGGATCTTTTAGAAAAAAACGCCGAATTCAGCTTTGACTTTTCCGATGTAAAGGGACAAGATCATGTAAAAAGAGCCATGGAAGTTGCAGCTGCAGGTTATCACAACATCATTATGATTGGACCTCCAGGTTCCGGAAAAACTATGCTAGCGAGGCGTTTTCCGTCTATCCTGCCTCCTTTATCCCCTGGCGAAGCATTAGAAGCAACCAAAATATACAGCATATCAGGGATGCTCAAAGGAAAATCATTGATAACAGAACGTCCATTCAGAAGCCCTCATCATACAATCTCAAAAATAAGTCTAATAGGCGGAGGCCAAGTACCAAAGCCCGGAGAAGTTTCTCTAGCGCATCTCGGAGTCTTGTTCTTAGATGAAATGCCCGAATTTCAAAAATCTGCACTGGAGGTTTTAAGACAACCCATGGAAGACAAATTTGTAAATATTTCAAGAGTCAACGCCACTCTTACATATCCGGCTTCTTTTTTGCTTGTAAGTTCAATTAATCCCTGTCCCTGCGGCTATTATGGTGATGATTCCCATAACTGCCAGTGCTCTCCGCGTCAGATTAAAAACTACCTTAATAAAATAAGCGGGCCGCTTCTGGACAGGATAGATATACATATAGAAGTAAACAGAACTGCTTATGATGATTTAGAAAACGAATTGGTTGAAGAAAGTTCTGCATCCATAAAAAAAAGAGTAAATGGTGCTAGAGATATTCAAATAGACAGATATAAAAACGACAAAATATTTTTTAATTCCCAACTTGGTGCCGCTCAAATAAAAAAATATTGCCAAATGGATAAAGAGGCAACATCCCTTTTAAAAGATGCCTTTGAAACCATGAATCTAAGTGCTAGAGCTTATCACCGAATAATAAAGCTAGCAAGAACCATCGCAGACTTAGATGGCAAAGAAACCATAAACGGAATCCATATAGGAGAAGCTATTCAATATAGAAGTCTCGACAGGAAGTATTGGGAAGTTTTTTAAAAAAAGAGAGGGGCTAAAATACAAGCCTCTCTCTTTAAGTGCTATCTATTTTTCTTCAAGTACAGTTCCAAGGCTTCAATGCCTAGCCTCAAAGCCTTTATTACCAAATAAGTTACGTATATTCCAACAACTATAGTTGCCAACCATAACAACACAAAAATTTGTGAAGCTCCTGCATTAATCATAATCAATGTACCTCCCTGTTGCCTTTTTACCAGTTTACTCCGAACGCATTTTTAATATGATTTATTTTATCGGAAAGAATTTCAATGACGTCAAAACGATAATTCCCGTTGAAATCATCATTTTCCACTAAATAGAACATGGCTGTCTTTATGATGTGTCTCTTCTTAGACTTGGAGATAGCCTCCCCTGGATTTCCGTATTTAGTTGTGCTTCTGGTTTTGACCTCTACAAAAACTACATCTTCTTCTTTAGATGCTATGATATCAATTTCGCCTGCCTTTGACCTATAGTTTGTCTTTAATATTCTGTATTTTTTGCTTATTAAGTACTCTACCGCAACACTCTCTCCCATCGCTCCTTTATCACGATTATAGCTCATAGTACCTCCAAATTGATTTGGCTTTGAATTTAAATGAAGTTTTTGCAAAATGATCTCCTGTGTATGGGTGATAACCCATATCTTTTTATAGCCTCGATATGATCTTTTGTCCCATAACCTTTATTGCTCAAAAAATTATATTCAGGATATTTTTCATGTAAATCTGCCATGATGTCATCTCTTACAACTTTTGCGACAATACTAGCTGCAGCAATTGAATAACATTTTTCATCACCTTTTATTATGGACATTTGTCGTATATCTAACTCTTCCAATGCCACTGCATCGATTAGTACCATCTGCGGCTTTACGCTTAGCTGTTCGAGTGCAAGGCGCATGCTTTTTTTGGTAGCATTAAGTATATTTACATCATCGATAGTTTCAGGTGAGACCACTCCTACCGAAAGGGAAACAGCTTTTTTCTTTAGTTGCTCAAATAAATACTTTCGTTTTTCTTCCGATATTTTTTTTGAATCATTTATGTGCAAAAGGTCACATTCAGGCGGCAATATAATCGCACAGCTGACAACAGGTCCGGCAAGGGGACCCCTTCCGACTTCGTCTATTCCTGCGATTATTTCTATCCCATCATCCCTATAGCGCTCCTCTATTTTTTTCATCTCATTAATTCGGCTTCGTTCCAAAGCCATATTTGCAAGTTTTCTCTCTAGAGCTTTTCCTATGTTCCGGGCGCCTTTTCTCTGATCGTCCTTAAGAAAATCTGCTGCTTCTGCCCAACGTGTTTCATCAAGAGCCTCTACAGTTTTTTTTATATCTGCCATCGGCATATTTAAAAAATTCATTTTATCACTCCATTGGCCATTCAAAAGACACCTTCCCAAACGTGGTCTTTTTTATCTCATCCATTATCATTTCAGATACTCTTGGGTAGTCGATCTCACCGCCACGGGCTATTAATTTTCTCTTTAGAGCTATCGTCTCCATTATTTCAAGTTCTGTGGATTCTTCATCGAAATCTATTTTATATCTGTCTTGCAGTTTTTCTGGATAAGCTGTCTTAAGGTATCCGATCAGTTTCAGTGCAGCTTCTTCCCTGTCGTATATGGTTTCTTTTATGGATCCTATCCATGCAAGTTTTAAACCTATGGCTTCATCGTCAAACTTCGGCCATAAAATCCCGGGCGTATCCAGCAATAAAATATCATTGCTGACCTTTATCCATTGGTTTGACTTTGTAACACCAGGGATATTCCCCGTCTTTGCAGATGATTTTCCGCTTATCGTATTAATCAAAGTTGACTTTCCAACGTTAGGTATGCCTAAAATCAGGCATTTTATCTGTCTATTCATTCGCCCTTTCTTTTTATCTCTCTCAATGACTGGCTTCATGACCTGTTTTATGGTCACTATGAGTTCTTTGATGCCTTTTCCCTTAAGGCAATCAACAAAGACATAAGGCTGTCCTGCGGCCTTATAGTGCTGCTCCCATAGTTTGTTGATTTCAGGGTCAGCAAGATCTGTTTTATTCAAGACTACTATTTTCTTCTTTCCGCCTATAAGTCCGTCCACCTCGGGATTTCTGCTGCTTGATGGAATCCTAGCGTCTACCAGCTCTATTACTATATCTATTAATTTTAAATTTTCACCAATTTGCCTTTTGGCTTTGGCCATATGCCCCGGATACCATTGTATATCCATATTACCACCTACTCTATTCTACCAATTTCTTCAAAAGGATAAATTCTAAAATATACTTTTCCCACTATGTCATCTGCCTTTACAAACCCCACATCCGCATAACGGCTGTCCCTGCTATTATCTCTATTGTCGCCTAAAACGAAGTAAGTCCCATCGGGCACTGTTGTTTCAGGATAATCCGGAACAATCGATCCATCGATATAATTTTCTTCAACAGCTATTTTATTAACGTAAAGCACGCTGTCTTTTATTTCAACAGTATCACCGCCTACAGCTACGATTCTCTTTACGTATTCTACATCGTCAGAGTAATGCATTATTATAACGTCCTTATAAGTTGGATCATTAAAATAATATTGCGGTTTCGTAACTATAAGCCTGTCTCCGTCATTCAACGTAGGATTCATGGAACTTCCTTCGACTAATACAAACTCAAATACGAAGAATTTTAATAGCAATGCGATGGCTATTGCAGCCAGCGCAGATTCAATCCATTCTCTTAAATCGCTTTTGCGCTTTTTTGTTCGGAGGGTTGATTCACTGCTCATGCACATACACTTCCTTAAGTTATTTCTCTATAAAAAATGGGACTGTTGCCAGTCCCCGGTTGTTACATCTTTTCCTTGATTTTAGCTGCCTTGCCTATTCTGTCTCTTAAGTAGAACAATTTCGCTCTTCTTACCTTACCTTTTCTTGAAACCTCGATTTTATCGATTCTTGGAGAATGCAATGGGAATGTTCTCTCCACGCCGACTCCTGAAGAAATTTTTCTTACGGTAAAAGTCTCTCTGACTCCACCATTTTGTCTTTTCAATACTGTTCCTTCGAAAAGCTGGATTCTTTCTCTTTTGCCTTCCACGACCTTAACATATACTTTAAGGGTGTCTCCTACATTGAATTGAGGAATGTCGTTTTTCAGCTGCTCATTTTCAATTTCTCTTATTATGTTCATGTCTTTACCCCCTTCCTTTCTGGACGTTCTTGCATCTAGCAGAGGACCGCCTGAGATAACAGAATACATTATAGCATATTAATAATCAAATAACAATCATTTGTCTTCTTTTTTATATATATCATATAAATCCGGCCTTTTGTCCTTTGTCTCCTGCTCTGACATCTTCAAGCGCCATTTAGCTATTTCCTTATGATTTCCGCTTGTAAGCACTTCCGGAACCTCCATATCTTCAAAAACTCTTGGTCTGGTGTATTGGGGAAACTCCAAGAGGTGCTTTGAAAAACTTTCGTCAACGGAGCTTTCTTCGTTGCCTAAGACTCCTTCCAAGAGCCTTGAGACCGAATCTATCAAAATCATGGCGGGTATTTCTCCTCCTGTAGTTATAAAGTCTCCTATAGAAATCTCCATATCAACATACTTGTCTAATACCCTCTGATCTACCCCTTCGTAATGGCCGCATATAAGTATCAAATCGTCACGATTTTCTGATAACCGCCTAGCTAAGTGCTGTTCGTATCTTACTCCCTTCGGAGTGAAATATATCACCTTTGCATCAGGACTCAGACTCTTCGCATGCTTTATTGCATCTGCTATAGGCTGTGGAGTCATAACCATTCCCGGTCCTCCTCCAAAAGGATAATCATCGGTCTTTTGGTGCTTATTTAAAGAAAATTCTCTGATGTTTAAAACAGTTGCTTTAATCAAATCTCTTTCCAAGGCTTTCTTAATTATGCTGCTTTCCAAAAAAGAAGTAAAAAATTCCGGAAATATAGTCAGTATTATAAATCTCATAAATCCCAAAGGCCTTCTGGTATCGACACATGCATCTTGCCTTCTTTAATGTCGATATCTCTTATATTTTCTTCAATCGCCGGTAGCATCAGCTCTTTATCGGCTGTATCTATTAAATATATGTCTGCCGCACCCGTCTGCAAAACGTCCTTTAATATACCTATTTTTTTATCTCCTTCAAATACTTCGATCCCCACCAAATCTACTATATAGTACCTTCCTTCCGGCAGTGGAGCAGCATCTTCTCTTCTGATTTTAATATATATGTCTTTAAGTCTGTCAGCTTCGTTTCTGTCTTTTATCTGTTCAAATGTGATGAGCACCATGTTCTTATGGTATCTTACGCCCTTAACTGTCAGATCTTTGTTTCCTTCTTTAGTATCAGCGATAACCGTTTCTAAATCATCAAACCTATATATATCATCTGTTAGCGGCATCACTTTTGTCTCACCTTTTATTCCATGAGAAGCAACAATTTTGCCTATTACTAAATAATCTTTATCACTCAAGGTTTTCACCGCCTTGCATCGCATTTTAATCAAAGATAAGTCAGGATGCCCTGACTTATCTTATTGGATAATTTCTAGAATTACCCTTTTATTCTCTTTAGTCGCTGCTGCCTTTATAACAGTTCTGATAGCTTTTGCTATTCTTCCCTGCTTCCCAATTACCTTACCCATATCATCGGGAGATACATGCAGCTCAAGAATGATGGTTTGGTCTTTCTTTATCTCAGCTACCTCAACCTTTTCAGGATGGTCAACTAAAGATTTCGCTAAAATTTCAACCAATTCTTTCAAAAAAGACACCTCCGGGAATCTATCTATTACTTGATAATTCCATTTTTCTTGAACAAGGCCTTGACGGTGTCAGACGGTTGTGCGCCGTTTTCCAACCATTTTTTAGCTTTTTCACCTTCTACTTTAAACTCAACAGGCTCAGTAAGTGGATTGAAATATCCGATTTCTTCGATGAATTTGCCATCTCTTGGAGATCTTGAGTCTGCAACTACGATTCTATAAAAGGGTTTTTTCTTAGCACCTATTCTTTTTAATCTGATTTTAACTGCCATTTTTTCACCTCCTTAAAAGTCTACATGAACGGAAATTTGAATTTCCCATGTTTTTTATTATTCAAACCACTGAATTGTTTCATCATCTTTTTGGATTGCTCGAAACCTTTCAACAGTTTATTGACATCTTGTACCCGCGTGCCTGATCCAGCGGCTATTCGCTTTCTCCTGTTTGCATTGATGATACTTGGGTTATTTCTTTCTTCAGGAGTCATAGAGTTTATTATGGCTTCTGAGCGAACAAATTCCTTTTCGTCCACGTCGATTCCCTTAAGAGCTTTTTTCCCTGCTCCTGGTATCATTTCCAGTATATCTTTAAATGAACCCATATCTTTCATTTGGGCTAGCTGCTGCTTAAAGTCTTCCAAGGTAAAAGTCTGTTTCCTGATTTTTTCCTGCAGCTCCACGGCTTTTTCTTCATCAAAATCTGCTTGCGCTTTTTCGATGAGAGTCAAGACGTCTCCCATGCCCAAAATCCTCGAAGCCATCCTGTCCGGATAGAATATCTCCAAATCAGTCAGCTTCTCTCCCATGCCCGCAAACAATATCGGCTTTCCTGTAACTGACGCCACAGATAAAGCCGCTCCACCTCTAGTGTCTCCATCAAGCTTTGTTAGAATAACTCCTGAAAGGCTGATCTTGTCATTGAATGTTTCGGCAACATTAACAGCCTCCTGTCCCGTCATGGAATCTATATTGAGTATCGTATGGTCAGGAGCAACTTTTTCTTTTATATCTACAAGTTCATTCATAAGTGCTTCATCTATATGCAGTCTTCCTGCAGTATCAAATATGACTACATCAAAAAAATGTTCCTTTGCATATTTAAGGGCGTTTTGAGCAATAACTACCGGATTTTTTTCCTCTGTATCTGCAAATACTTCTGCACCAACCTGATTGCCTATGACTTGAAGCTGCTTTATAGCTGCAGGCCTGTATACGTCACAAGCCGCCAGCAAAACCTTTTTTGAATCTTTTTTTATGTGTCCGGCAAGCTTCCCTGCCGTAGTAGTTTTTCCCGCACCCTGGAGGCCTACCAGCATAATCACAGTAATTCCCTTAGGTGAATATTCGAGCTTTGCAGGCTGACCGCCCATCAAAGAGGTCAATTCGTCATTTACTATCTTTATTACCTGCTGTCCAGGAGTAAGGCTTTTTAAAACGTCAGCTCCAAGAGCTCTTTCGTTTATGTTTTTAACAAAGCTCTTTACTACCTTGAAGTTTACATCTGCCTCAAGAAGCGCCAATTTTATCTCTCTGGTAGCTTCTTTTATGTCTTTTTCAGTAAGCTTTCCTTTTCCTCTAAGCTTTTTGAATGTATCTTGCAATTTTGAACTGAGTCCTTCAAATACCATATTTACCTCCCTCAGTTTTCTTCTAAAAGATCCTTTAAATGAGATTTTATCTTATTGATTTTCCTTATGCCGGTTTCTTCTTTAACAAATCCTTCTACTTCCGTTAGGTCAAGCAACAACTCATCTATGATTATATTGATTTTTTCAAATTTATCTACAAGCTTTAGTTTTTTATCGAAATTATACAGAGTCTCTTCCGACCTGACCAATATATCCCTGACGCCTTGTCTGGTGATTCCCATTTTTTCACCAATTTCTGCCAAAGAGTAATTTAGATTGTAATAGAAGTCTATTGCCTGCTTTTGCTTAGTTGTCAAGAATTCTCCGTAATAGTCGTATAAAATTGGTATTTTAAAAAATTTATCCATCATAATTACTTCCTTGCTGTAAAGTGTTTTTGCTTTACAGTAAGATTCTAAACTAATCCCTGTATCATGTCAAGCATTATTCAAATAAAATTTCAGCAAAGTCTTCCGGCATAAATTCTTGTAGATCATCCATCCCTTCTCCTACTCCAACATATTCAACCGGTATATGATACTGGTTCTTTATAGGAATAATTATTCCACCTTTTGCCGAGCCATCCAATTTAGTAAGGATGATTCCGTCCAGCTTTGTTACTTCGTTAAATGTAGCCGCCTGGCTCAAGGCATTAGTTCCGCTGGTAGCATCCAAAACAAGATATCTGTAGACACTGAAGTGATCTGATGAATTGTTGATGATTTTATTCATTTTTGAGAGTTCCTTCATCAGATTGTCCTTGTTGTGCAGCCTTCCTGCCGTATCACAGATCAATATATCAGTTTTTCTTGACCTCGCCGCCTGAAGGGCATCGTAAATAACCGATGAAGGATCAGCACCTTGGGCATTTTTGATTATTGGCACTCCTACTCTGTCTGCCCAAATTTCAAGCTGTTCTACCGCAGCCGCTCTAAAAGTATCACCGGCTGCCAACATTACATTCATTCCTTTGCTTTTGTACATATTTGCCAGCTTTGCAATAGTCGTAGTTTTTCCTACTCCGTTTACTCCTACTATCAAAATAACTGCAGGTACATTTATTTCCCTGTGCCTGTCCTCATCTTTCTTTAGGATATCCCTCACTACTGATTTTATCGTATTTTTAACTTTAACCTTATCGGTTATGTTCTCTCTTGTTATGATCTCCCTAGTTTTTTCTATTATTTCATTGGTGCTTTCATAACCTATGTCTGACAATATCAGTATCTCTTCAAGTTCTTCAAAAAAGTCCTCATCGTAAACTCCTGAATAATTTATCAATTGATCGATCTTACCAGAGAAACTTTTTTTTGTCTTCACTAAGCTGTTTTTCAGTTTTTCAAACAGGTTCTCAGCCATTTACCGCTTCCTCCTTCAATATTTCAGATATATGAACAGACAACATCTTAGAAACGCCGTCACGCCCCATTGTCACTCCATAAAGTCTGTCTGCTATCTCCATTGTTCCTTTCCTATGAGTAATTGTAATAAACTGATTTTGCTTGGTTATCATCGATAGAAACTCTGCAAATCGGTCCACATTGCTGTCATCTAAAGCCGCATCTATTTCATCTAGCACACAAAACGGCGCCGGTTTTATACTTATTATTGCAAACAAAAGAGCTATTGCCGTTAACGCTTTTTCTCCACCGGATAGCAAAGTGATATTTTTAAGCTTTTTGCCCGGAGGCTGGGCAGCGATTTCAATGCCTGTCTCCATGATATCATCGCCATCAAGTATTGTCAGGCCTGCACTTCCACCATTAAACAGTTTCTTGAATGTAGCATCAAACTGAACCTGAATCAAAGCGAATTGCTCTACAAATTGCATCTCTATATCTTTGCTTATGCTTTTTATCAAGGACTTAAGCTCTTCTCTGGCATCCAAAAGGTCATCTTTTTGTCCGGTCAAAAATTCGTATCTTTCCTTGACTTCTCTGTACTGATCTATGGATGCCACATTGATGTTTCCCAATGCTTTGATCTTATCCTTAAGCTCCTTTGCCTTTTGCATCTCCAGCTGCATGTTTTCTACCGCATAACTGTGTTCCTTTGCCATGATATAATTCATCTGATAATTTTCGTACATATTTTCAGAAAGATGTTCTTTTTCAATCACGTTAGAGTTTATTTTCATATCAATTTTATTTAACGATTCATGTATTAGCATGCTCTCATGGTTAAGGCCCTTTAGATTTCTGTCCAAAATATCAAATTGCCTATTTTGTTCTTTTCTTTCTTTTTGAAGATCATCTAATTTTCTTTGAATCGCGGACTTTTCTTCTCCTGAGCTGTTCATGAATCTCGACTTTTCTTCAACAGCTTTTTGAAGCCCAGATACAGCCTGTTTAATCTGAGCTATCTGGCTTTGTTTTCTTTTGCTGCGGCCATTTAAATCTTCAAATAGGTCTTTCTGGCTTTCTTCTTTTTCTTTAAGAGACATCAGCTTTGTTTCCAGTTTGGTTTTTTCAATGAAAAGTTTGTTTGTCTTTTCAGTAAAATCTTTGATTGAGCATCTTAATCTATCTATATCTTCACCTTGTGTGCCAAACTGAATCTCTGATTTTTTTTCTATTAGCCCATGGATTTCAAGCTGAGCTTTTTGAATGGTTTTTTCCATATCTTGTATCTTTGAAATTCCTGAATCGATGCTGCTTTCAGCACTTTCAATCCGGTTTGTGGAATCGTGCATGCTTTTCTCTAGATTTTCGATATTTTGCTCCAGAAGCCTCTTATAGGTCATTTCCTCGTTGTACTCAGCTGTCACTTTTTCCAAGTCGATGTTGATGTCCTTTAGCTTTTCTTCAGCTGATTGAATATCTTTATCAAGGCTTTTGACTTTTAATATATTATCTTTTATTTCTTCTTTTAACGAAGCGATATGGTTAGATCGCTGCAGCAGAAGGTTGTTTTTGTTAAAGTTGCCTCCAACAATTGCTCCACCAGGAAAAAACACCTCGCCTCCAAGTGTGACTATCTTGTATTTTTGGCCAGAGCTCTTATTTATTGCCATTGCTGAATCCATATCTTTGACGATCAAGACTCTGCCCAATATATTTTTAAGGATTCCATCATACACTGAATCATATTTTACAAGATTTACAGCTAAATCAATAAAGCCTTCCATTTTTTTGAATTCATTTGATATCTGTGTCGCACTTCCTTTTACATTGTTCAAGGGCAAAAATGTAGCTCTTCCCCATTTATTTTGATTCAGTATATGTATGCAGCGCTTGGCTGCGGCTTCATTTTCTACCACTAAATTTTGAAAGCTCCCCCCAATAGCTGTTTCAATCGCTACAGAGTATCTATCTTCCACCTTTATGATATTTCCAACTATATTGTGAAGGTTTTTATTTAAAAAATCATCCTTTTCCTTTAATTTGAGAAGATTTTTCACGCTTTTAAAATATCCCTTTTGGTCTTGGTCCTCTTGCAAAAATTGAACCTTAGATCTTCCTGCCGCTATATTGTTCAAAAGAAGATTCTTTTGGGATATCATATCTTTTCTCTTGCCTTTTAATGTTTCAAGCTCTCTTTCCTTATCAAGCTTTTTAATGCTGATTTGTTTAATCTTTTTATCGTTTGATTCAGATTCTTTATTTAGCTGAATTTTTTCTCTTTCAAGTTCTTGGCGATTTAAAGTCAGATTTCTTAATGATATCCTGAAATCCTCAATCCTTTCTTTTTCAAAAGATATGCTCTTTTCGTACAAATTGATCTCATTTTCTTTTGACAAAACTTCACGTTCGATATTTCTGTAATAGGTCTCGGAATCTGCATTTTCATTTATTAGAATCTCCAGCTTTTTTTCTAATGAATTTTTCAACTCTTCATTTTCAAAAATGTTTTTCTCTATTGCTTTTACTTCGACATTTATATCATCATTTTCAACTCTTAATTTAGACATAGCAGCCTCAGCTTGAGTTACAGCTTCATCCATCTCTGCAATTTCTTCTTGAAGCTGAAAAATCTGCTTTTCACTGCTATTTATATTAGCTTTTGCAACCTGTATATCAGTATTGAACTTTTCTGTATCCTCACTCAGTTCAATAATTTTTTTATTAAGCTCTTCAATTTCTCCATCTAGCTGCATCATTTTCATTCTAGTTTGCTGATAAATCATATCTGTTTTTTCTATTTCAGTGTTCTTTTGCTTTTGATTGTATAAAATATCATCTCTGTCTTTTTCTAGTTCTGCCAGTTCTTTTTCTATTTTTTCTATCTTATACACAAATACATTTAAATCAATTGTTTTTAGAGCCTCCGCCAACTCAAGATACTTCTGCGCTTTTGATCTCTGCCTTTTCAACGGGCCTAGTTGCTTTTCAAGTTCGGCTATTATATCGGTGACCCTATGCAGGTTGTCAACAGTTCTTTCAAGCTTTCTCTCAGATTCAGCTTTCCTGTTTTTAAACTTAACTATCCCTGCAGCTTCGTCAAACAAGTGTCTTATATCCTGGGGATTGCTACTTACTATAGAATCGATTCTGCCTTGTCCGATAATTGAGTATCCTTCTTTTCCAAGGCCTGTATCTGCAAATAAGTCTTGTACGTCTTTAAGTCTGCATTGGCTCTTATTTATGAGATATTCACTTTCTCCTGACCTATAGAGTCTTCGGGTCACAGATATTTCATTATAATCTAACCCTAACGCCCCTTGTGAATTGTCCAAAATCAGAGTTACTTCTGCATAGCCTAAAGGTTTTCGGGATATTGTCCCGGCAAATATAACATCCTCCATCTTGGTGCCTCGCAAGGATTTTACTTTCTGTTCTCCTAGAACCCATTTAATGGCATCTGAAATATTGCTTTTGCCACTTCCATTTGGGCCTACTACTGCAGTTATGCCCTTGTCGAAATCTAATTCTATCCTGTCGGCAAATGATTTAAATCCATAAATCTCTATTCTTTTTAGAAACACCTGCTTCACCTCGATATATTGTAATCAGATTCATATTTTTTTGCTCTATCTAAGATGTAATCTTTAATGTCTAACTTATGGCTGCTACTTAGATATTCAATTAAAATTTCTTTTTGATTCTCATCAGAACTCAAATTTATTTTAGCATTGTATCGTTCCTGTAATTTTAAAATTGAAAGATTTTTATTCCCTGATACCTTGGATCTCATTTTACTGGGACACTTAATTGAAATTAAGTCAGTCGAAGGTTTTCTTTGATCCAGCAGATTGCATATCATGTCATATATGACAGAAGATGTAACCATCTCTCCAAATGCAGGATGATTAGGTCCAGCGACTATATTCCCATTTTCTCCTAATGATTCAGAGGAATGAAGACCTGTTCTAATTATAGGTACGTTTTTGCTTGTAAAAACAATATACGGAATCTTGACAAGCTCTATAGCCTCTTCAATATCTAAGGGCTTATAATTGCCAATATAAAAACTTTTTTCCAATTCGGTGTCCTTTATCACTAAGCAAGGGTAGATTCTCAATGTTGAGGCTCCTAGACCCAATAAATCAAAAGTTGTTTTTAACAGCCTTTTCTTGTCATCACCGGGCAATCCCACCATTATTTGAAACCCATAAGCGATTTTTTCATTTGAAAGGTTTTCAACTGCATCTTTTACGGCACCAAGCCCATAAAATCTTTTAGCCAGCGTTAACACATATGGATCCGTCGACTGAATTCCTATTTCTACATGCCCTACTGAATATTCTTTTAGAAGCTTTACATTTTTTTCTCCCAAATAATCCGGTCTCGTAGATACTCTGATATTTTGGATTTTGCCCATGTCTAGATTCTCTTTTGCCAACCTTAAAAGCTTGATTTGAAGATCGTATTCAATAGCCGTGAAGCTTCCCCCATAGTATGCCAAAGTAAAATTGCTGTCGCCTCTATTTGTCGATATATATTTTTCAATTTGATTTTGTATCTCGTCTTCAGAAGGAGATTTTACCGATCCGGAAATTTTCTTTTGGTTGCAAAAGGAACAATCATGGGGACACCCCTCATGTGGTATGAAAACAGGTATGATTTTATTTTTCATTTAATACTCCGAGATGAACCAATCCGTAATAAGCGGCCTTTTGCTCTGCCTCTTTCTTGTTTTTTCCGCTACCCCTGCCAATCAATTTAGAATCTAGTAATAAACTGACGTAAAATATCTTGTTATGCTCCGGTCCTGTTTCTTTTTCGACTATGTATTCTATAACCGAGCCTTGGCTTTGTTGAACAACCTCCTGTAATTTGGTTTTATAATCAAAAACAAGTTTTCCGTTTGTGGCGTCATTTATATTTTTCTTCAGGAAATGCAATATGAATTTGCGTGCCTCATCGATGCCTCCATCAAGATAAACAGCCCCTGTTATGGCTTCAAAGGTATTAGCTAAAATAGATTTTCTTTCTCTTCCACCGGTGTTTTCTTCACCTTTTCCCATATAGATGTATCTTCCAAAATTATTATTAGCGGATACATTCGATAGGGATTCAGTACAAACTATTTTAGCTCTTATCTTTGTTAATTCTCCTTCCAGTCTCTCAGGAAATTTATTGTACAGGTATTCGCTTATCACGAGTTCTAATACTGCATCACCTAAAAACTCGAGTCGTTCATTATTCCTCGCATGGCTCTTTTCATTGATAAAAGAACTATGGGTAATGGCTGTTTTTATAAGCGCCCTGTCATTAAATTTATAACCTATCTTTTTTTCCAAGCTCTTTACTTCCATGTTTCACCTCACTAACAATGTATTCCGCCTGATTTTTTTTAACATTAAAATACGACAAAAGAATCAAAAGCCTAAGCTTTCAAACTGTAGAAACTCTTCAGCGGCCTTAGACTTTATTATTGTCAAGATTATCCTGCTTAATTGTTCAGATAATTTACCAGATCCTTGACGGTCTTCATGTTTTTTATATCCTCTTCGTTTAACTCGACTTTGAACTCTTCCTCAACCGCCATAATAAGCTCAGCGATATCAAGGGAATCAGCTCCGATGTCCTCCATAAGATCGGCATCCAGTACAATGCTCTCTTCGCTTACATCCAAATGGTCTAAAACTATTGTTTTTATCTTCTCAAAAGTTTCCATGGCACACCTCCTGATATTTATATTACGCTTTATAGCTGCTGCTTTTCAACTATTTTATTGGATATTTGTTCTAATATATTCTTTTCCTGAAATACTATACCTTGTCTTATTGCATTGTAAAAAGCCTTTGAATCTGAACTGCCATGAGCTTTTATTACCCCGCCTTTTACGCCGAGAAGGGGAGCTCCACCGTATTCTTTGTAGTCAAATTTTGATTTAAACTGTTTTAGAGCAGGCTTTAGCAGGATTCCTCCCATTTTTGATCTGAGGCTTTCCATCAACGCAGATTTCAATGACGAAAATATAAACGAACTTAAGCCTTCTGTAAGCTTCAAGATAATGTTCCCGGTAAATCCATCACAAACCAATACATCAGCCTTGCTTTCAATTATTTCTCTGCTCTCCACATTTCCTATGAAATCAAGTCCGGACTTTTCCAGCAATGCATATGTCTCTTTATAAAGTTCATTTCCCTTGTTCGGCTCTGTACCGATATTGATCAGCCCTACCTTGGGCGATTTTATATCCAAGACATTTTGAGCATAAACTGAAGCCATCATTGCAAATTGAACTAAGTATGATGCTTTGCAATCGGCATTTGCGCCTACATCCAAGAGCAGCGTAGGCCCCTTTTCAGAAGGCAATGCTATAGTCAGCGCTGGTCTTTGAATGCCTTTTATCCGCCCCAAAAGCAGCGTTCCCCCAGCCAAGAGTGCTCCCGTGCTTCCCGCTGAGATAAAGACACCTGTGGGGTCTTCTTTCAGCTTTTTTATGCCTACTACCATGGATGAATCTTTTTTTCTTCTGATTACCATGGCCGGCTCATCTTCATTTTCGACTTTTTCGGATGTGTGAATGATTTTAATCAAATTAACGTCGTATTGATATTTTGTCAATTCTTTTTTAATTGCTTCCTCATTGCCAAGAATATGTATTTTTCTTTTGAAGTCGTTGACTGCATCTACACACGCTTTTACAATTTCTGAAGGTGCGTTGTCTCCTCCCATACCATCAACATAAATATTATTCATAATTCCACCCCGATTTATGGTTTATCTAGATTTCTTGCGTTTTTTCACAAAAAACGGATAAAAGAAATGGCAGAGTTAAACTCTGCCTTAATTATGCTTCTACCGCTATAACTTCTTTATCTTTGTAAGTTCCGCATGCTTTGCAGACTCTGTGAGGAAGTTTTACCTCTCCGCACTTGGGACAAGTACTCATTCCCGGAACGGTTAGCTTATAATGCGTTCTTCTTTTATCTCTTCTCGATTTGGATGTCTTTCGCTTTGGTACCGCCATGTTTACACCTCCTATTCGTCCTCATTTAATAAATTGCTCAGAACAGATAAACGAGGATCAAATTGTTCCGATTCACAATTACAGTCATTCGTATTCTTGTTGATGCCGCAAACCGGACACAGTCCTTTACAATCTTGGCTGCACATGGGTTTTGTAGGCATGTTGATAAGAATATTATCCCGTATCAATTCTGTTAAGTCAAGGTGTTCGTTAATGTTTTCCTGATTATCTTTTAACTCCAAAGCTTCAGTAAATTCAAACCGATAGTCATCAATGAATTTTGAAGTGCATCTAGAACAATTAAGCTCAGCAGAGAATTTCGTCTGGATATCGATTATTAGTTCATCGTTAACCAACTTGACGCTTCCCTTCACATTAATAGGAGTTAGCACTTTCAAATGCTCATCTGACAATTCTTCAGGCTTCAAATCAAACTCAAATGTTTTTGAAGACCTATATCGATTGACCAGTTCTGAAATATTGATAATCAAAATAACCACCTCGTTACTCGCAAAGAGTATTATATATTCTAAGACAGAGCTTTGTCAAGTACATTCCCTTTTACTATGTCTCTTGTATCTCTTGCGATAGCCATCTCTTCATCTGTTGGAATAACAAGAACCTTGACATTTGAATCCGCAGTGGAGATCATATTTTCTTCTCCTCTGAGCTTATTCTTTTCATCGTCTATTGTAATTCCAAGATAAGTAAGGCCTTCACATATTGCTTTTCTGTTTGATGCTGAATTTTCTCCAAGACCTGCGGTGAAAACAATCGCATCCACTCCATCCATGGCCGCTGCATATGCGCCTATCGAAGTCTTTACTTTGTAGTTGAAAACGTCAATGGCCAAAATCGCTCTCTTGTTGCCATTTTCTGCTGCAGCTTCTATATCTCTAAAGTCAGAGCTTACTCCGGAAATACCAAGCACTCCGGATTCTTTATTCAAGATATCGTATATCTCATCTGTGCTTAACTTTTCCTTCTCCATAAGGAAAGTAACGATAGATGGATCAATGCTTCCGCACCTTGTTCCCATAGCTAGCCCCTCCAATGGAGTAAAGCCCATTGTCGTGTCTACTGAATGACCGTTTTTAATTGCTGCTATGCTTGCTCCGTTTCCGAGATGACAAGTTATTATTTTTAAATCTTCTATTGATTTCCCCAAGAAAGCTGCTGCTCTGTTGGATACGTATTTATGAGATGTTCCGTGAAAACCGTATTTTCTAACTTTATATTTTTCGTAGTATTCATAAGGCAGTGGGTACGTATATGCTTCACTAGGCATTGACTGATGAAACGCAGTGTCAAAAACAGCAACCTGTGGAACTCCCGGCAGCAATTCCTTGCATGCATTTACTCCCGTGATATTGGCCGGGTTATGCAGAGGTGCCAATTCGATGCATTTTTCAAGGGCTTCCATGACCTTATCGTCAATGAGCACTGATTCAGAGTAGTACTCGCCACCATGAACAATTCTATGTCCAATTGCCGTAATTTCGCTTAATGAGTCTATAACTCCGTATTTGCTTTCTGTAAGCGCAGTCATAACCATGTTAAGTGCTATAGTATGGTTAGGAATGTTTTCTTTTTGGACTATTTTATGTTTACCGCTTGGGCTGTGTGTAAATATCCCTGTTTCCAATCCGATCTTCTCTACAAGCCCTTTTGCCAAAACAGACTCGTCTTCCATGTTAATTAATTGGTATTTCAAAGAAGAACTACCACAATTAATTACTAATAAATTCATCAAAACATCTCCTATCATAAATATTATTCAGTATCATTTTAACATATATACAATGGGTTTTTTACAAAAAAACACTATAACATGTCATGTTTTTTAAGACTTTGAGCATAATATCAAATTATGTGCGAAAATAGTTTTTATTATCAATGAATATATTGTATCATATAGTAACAAAAGGTGAAACGAGGTCATTATTAAATGAAGGTATTAGGCATAGTAGCAGAATACAATCCATTCCACAACGGACATTTATATCATTTGGAAGAATCAAAGAAAAAAAGCGGATGCACCCATACAGTTGCAATTATGAGCGGCAGTTTTCTTCAACGTGGCGAGCCGGCTCTTGTTGACAAATGGACACGAGCCCATGCTGCAGTAAAAAACGGAATCGATCTTGTCGTAGAACTGCCTTACGCTTACAGCTGTCAAAGCGCTGAAATTTTCGCCTACGGCGCCATCCGCACCTTAGACGAGACCAAATCCGTAGACTATATTGCATTTGGAAGCGAAGCCGGTGATATGTCCAAATTATCTGCGGCTGCCAAGATTCTTGCTGATGAGCCTGAGGCTTTTAAGGCCAACCTTAAAAAAA
>DMAW01000083.1:0-2076 GCA_003446375.1 Eubacteriaceae bacterium
TTTCCCCAGCTCATCCTCTACAGCTTTGTATAACTGTTGATTTAACGCTTCTTTCTCATGCTCTAGCTGTTCTCTTTGTATTTCTTCTTCTGGTGTAATCTTTAAAGCCTCCATAAATAAATCCAAATACTCATCAAATGCGGGATTAAATTTTATATCCATTAGGACTTGAGAGAAGTTTTCTTCTACATAGTTTTGATTCAAATGAATAGAACCACAATGGCCTTTTAACCCCTTATTACACCGCCACCATCTCTTTTCATAACTCTTCATTTGTCTGTTAATTCCTCTTACATAGCCGACGACGGTTCCACATTCACCACAATATAGTTTCTTAGTAAAGGCATCATTCTTTTCCTTGTCCACTGGATATTTTTGAAAATTTTCTTTTCTGCTTTTTTCATTTTCTTCTAACATAGTTTGAACTCTTTTCCACTGCTCCCCATTAATAATTCCTTCATGATGACCTTCAATGAAATACATGGGCAGTTCTCCTGTGTTCTTCACCCGATCGCTGATTAAACTAAATCCTGAATGAAATCTTTGATATATATAGTTTCCCCTGTAAATCTCAGAGCTTAATATCCTCCTAATGGTGCTCACCTGCCACATCTTTTGTCCACCTGGTGTGAGAATAGACTCTTCTGTAAGCGTATTAGCTATTTCTCTCATGTTTTTTCCTTTTTCATACTCATCATAGATCAGCTTCACTACTTTTGCTTCTTCATCGTTTATTACCCATTCTTTATTTTTATCGTACTCATAACCGTAGCCTTGAACCGCAGGTCTTACAATACCTCTTTGGGCCAAACTTCTTCTACCCCAGGCAATAGCTTCACCAATATTGACACTTTCCTCCTGCCCCAGTGCGGATAACAGATTAATCAAGACATTGCTTTTTTCAGAAAGACTCAAAATATTTTCACGCTCGAACCACACTTCGACCTTTGGATCTAGACTTTTCAACATGTTTAAGTAGGTTAATGTATCGACAGTATTTCTAGCAAATCGTGATAAAGATTTTGTAATAATCAAGTCCACTTTTCCAGCTTTACAATCTTCCATCAGGCGCTTGAACTCAGGCCTACCTTCAGTCGTTCTTCCGCTTTTTCCGTCATCTATATAGATATCAGCTAAGATGTAACGTGGATCCTTGAGGATAAGGTACAGATAATATGAATATTGGGTCTTGATACTTGTTTTTTGCTGCTCCAGTTCTGTTGAAACTCGTACATATGCAGCTACTTTTAATTTCTTTTCTCTAACAACAGGTACACTCGTCTGCATGATCACAGAATTACTCAGTTGTTTTTGTATATTTTTAACCATCAAATTAGGCTCAAGTTTTCTTTCTGCTATCATCTTTCTGTCCTCCTCATCTACAGTATTTAAATCACCCCCTTTCCCCGAGGTGACTTGTTTGGTTGTCATCACTTGAAATTCAGGATTATTATCAACCTGTAATTCACCTTCAGAATAGAACTCTTTAGGGGACTCTACAATATTCGGTTTAATGGGTATGCAGTTACCTACTTCTGTCTCTTTACCATCAATCCAATAAATTTTATAATCTTCTTTTGAGTAAATGACCATGGAGAGAATCCACGCTCGCAAGTATTCAATAGTGGCTTTCCCTGAGAAATCTTGAAAGGTTTTAATATTCTCAAGCCACTTTATAGAACCGAGTCGATACTTCCTATCATCTTCTATTTCTACTAGCCGGTTCTCAAACTTATCATAATCTCTTTCCATCTGAATGATGTCTTCATCTGTAAATTGAATATCTTTCAACCTTTTAGCCAATTGTATCTGCGTCAAGGCTTTAAGGCGATGAAACTCAAAGTAGTCATTCTGGTTTATCCTAATCAACATTCTTTGTAGCCGCTTAATCAGTTTTGGATCATCAACATCAAAGCGTACTCTAAAAGCATTTATCATTATTTCAACTATTAGATCTTCCCGTAAAGTCGGTGAAATGCAGAGGTTTTTGTGGGTTGTTGCAGAAACGCACCTGAAATACTCCCATGGTTTATTTCTATTTCTTCTAAAATTCTGACCGCAGTTGCCACAGTGGAT
>DMAW01000083.1:2326-3581 GCA_003446375.1 Eubacteriaceae bacterium
TCAATTAAATATTGATCCCGTATCCCTTCTGAAGACCGTCTTTTGTTGCTCATCAAATCTCTTGTAAGTTTCCTGGTCTTTGCGTTTCCTGTATAGGCAATGTTTGATAAGATTGATGCTATCGTCTTCGGTCCCCACAGTTCCTTCCCAAAGTAGGTCCTGACTCCTCTAATGGTTAATTCACCTGCAATGGCATTATTACTCATACCATCAAGATGCATTTGATAAATCTGTCTAACAACTTGTGCTTGCTCTTCATTGATTGTAATGACGGTCTCATTACCAACTTTTGTTTTATCATAACCGTAAGTGTGACCAATATTAACCTTGCCTTTCATCATTCGTTTTTCATGTCCCCACTCTATCGCCTGGGAAGTTGCCTCAATTTCCCCTTGGGCAATACTGGCATAAGTTTTTAAGAGATAGGTCGTATCACTTCTGGTGCTTTCAATATTTTCCGTTTCAAAATAGACAGTGACCTTGAGTTCCTTGAGCCGCTCAATAACTTCAATGAGCTCCTGGGCATTCCTTGAAAACCGAGATACATTTTTAACAAGAATCAGGTCAATTCTATGTTCTTCACAGTGCCTTAGCATCCGAGTAAAGCCTCGTCTTAATGATGCTTTTCTCCCGGTAACCAGATTATCAAAATAGATACCGACAAAGGTCCAGTTGTCCCTACTATTAATCAGATAGGTGTAGTGACTTACTTGGCTTTCCAATGAGTGGGACAGTCCCAGTGAATCAAGACTCACTCTACAATATGCTGCTACTTTGATTCCCTCTCGCTTACTGTGAAGGGGACTATCTTCAATCTTCTCTAAAGGATCCCATAATTTATTGATCCATAAGCTTTTATCTATTTGGTCCATAAAAAAACTCCTTTCCTCTGAAAGATCATGCTTGCTTGTATGTTTACATTGGTGTCAAACTATTGCAAGTACAATCTCCATAAGGTAAAGGAGTATTTTATTTACTTAGATAAATTCTTCAATGACTATTACTCGTTCTTCCCACGTCTCCAGCCATAAGCCATTCTTTTGACTCCACATTTAAAGATAAACTCAATCTCATAGTCTTTGTGGAGAATGCCTCTTTCAACAAGCTTTTTAAATTCAGTGGCATCAAAAGTTTCAAAGCTACTTTGGTCTTTAAGATATGCAATTAAGGCTTCTAGGTTCTGCCTCATATAGGTTTCTTCGTCCTGGCTTTTGATAAGGGCTTCATGTTCCTGCTGGTAGATTTGTGATTCATA
>DMAW01000056.1 GCA_003446375.1 Eubacteriaceae bacterium
CTTGACTTCATATAGTTAGTCTCAACCTTTTGCCAACTCTTTGATTCTTTTCATTATCATATGACTGATTTCTTTTACCTTTTCCTTATCGTTTTTCACATTATAGTATTCTTTCAAGCTTATAGGCTCTCCAATATTTATATGAATAGTGCTTCTAAATTTATAGTTACCCTTAATTCCTACAGGTATAACATCAGCTTTTGATTTTAGCGCCAAAACCACAAGCCCCGACTCAGGCTCTTTTTCTGCGCCTTCTTTCACTCTCGTTCCTTCAGGAAAAATCCCGAGCACCTCTTTGTTCTTTAAAACTCTCAAGGCGCTTTTTATCGCATTTACGTCCGCTTCTCCCCTTCTTACAGGTATTACAGTAAGCTTATGAAGAACCCAAGAAAATACCTTGTTCTTAAATAATTCTTGCTTGCCAAGAAAGCTTATATGCCTTTTGCCTGTTCTACATGCCACTATTACAGGATCAGCCCAATGAATATGATTTGAGCTTATTATAAGCGGCACTCCTTCAGGGATATTTTCTTTTCCCTTAACATCAAATCTATAAAATATGCTCAAATAAATATTTACTAAAAATTTAGCTACATCGTAAAACATGGTTATTCTCCCTTAATTTTCTCCGCCATGCGTTCGACAACCTGATCTATTCCAATATCAGATGTGTCTATGACTATAGCGTCTTTTGCTATTTTCAGCGGACCGGTCTTTCTATTTTTATCTTCTTCATCTCTCCTGGCTATCTCATCTTTTAAATCTTCCAAAGATGATTCGGATGATTTCGGACCAATCTCCTTAAATCTCCTACTAGCCCTGATCTCAATCGATGCATCTAGATAAAATTTATAGTCCGCATCGGGCATCACGACAGTCCCGATATCTCTCCCATCCATAATCACGTCTGATTTCTCAGAAATCTCCTTTTGTTTTGAAACCATTATATCTCTTATCTTTGCAATTTTACTGATAACAGATACTAGCCTATTGACTTGAGGCGATCTAATTTCCTTCTTGATGTTTTTCCCATCAAGATAAATTTCATTATCTTTGAAGCATATCGAAGCATTCTCTACAGCTTGCACAACTGCCTCTTCGTCTTCCGGATCTATTTTTTCCAATATGACTTTATACGTTGCCGCCCTATACATGGCTCCTGTATCTAAATAATTTATACCCAATTTATTTGCCAATATCTTTGATATCGTGCTTTTTCCCGCGCCTGCGGGCCCATCCACTGCTATTTTCAATTTTTATCCCCCCTGCTCTCCAACAATCCTGCTAAGTATCCTGTAGAAAAAGCTATCTGAAGATTAAAGCCTCCAGTCATTGCATCTACATCTATTATTTCTCCTGCAAAATAAAGTCCCGATATTTTTTTTGACTCCATGGTGCTCGGATCTATTTCTCTAGCTTCGACTCCACCGGAAGTAATTATGCCCAAATGGATATCCGCCTTTGATTTTATGTTCACACTAAAGCCTTTCAAAACTTCAGCAAGCTTTTGTCTTTCTTCCTTTGAAACTTGGTTTACCCTCTTGTCTTCTTTTATCTTAGACATTTCTACTACAATCGGTATCAGCCTCTGGGGAAGCAGGTCATCCAAGCTGTTTTTAAACTGTTTGTTGCTGTACTTGTCAAAGTCTCTTTGCAGCCTCTTGTCCAAAGTCTGCATATCTAAGGCAGGCTTTAAATCAATTTCGATCCTATATTTTTTGTTTTCCTTCATGAAAGAACTCATAGATAAAATTACAGGACCGGATAATCCGAAATGAGTAAATATCATCTCTCCGAACATTTCCGTTTTTTTCTTATCCGATTCAAAGAGAGTCGCCTTAATATTTCTCAAGGATAATCCTTGAAGCTCTTTGATGAAACCATCATCTGAAACCAGTGGAATCAGAGCTCCTCTAGGTGACTTTACCTTATGTCCTGTTTTTTGGGCAAAATCAAATCCGTCTCCTGTAGACCCGGTTTGGGGGTAGGTAAGCCCTCCGGTTGCCAATATTATCTTATCTGCCTTTATTTCTACGTTGTTCTGCAAGATTACTCCAGATGCTTTTTTGTCGCTTATGATAATATCCTTAACCTTTGTGTTCAACATTATCTCTACGTTGTTTTGTGCTAGGTACTTCTCCATGGCTTTTATCACATCGCTGGATTTATCACTTGCAGGAAAAACCCTTCCTCCTCTTTCGACTTTCTCCTTTAGTCCCAATTGGTTAAAAAAAGCTATGGTATCCATATTGCTAAAAGAATAAAATGCACTATATAAAAATTTTTTATTTGTTATCACGTTATCAAAAAGTTCTTCGATATCACAATCGTTGGTAAAATTGCATCTTCCCTTGCCGGTAATAAAAAGTTTTTTGCCTAGCTTTTCATTTTTTTCAATTATAACAACTTCGTTGCCCAATGATGCAGCTTTTCCTGCCGCCATCATCCCCGCCGGGCCTCCGCCAATGACTACAACCTTATTCATTTATTTCTCCTTAATTTACGATTACTGCCGCTATTGGCAATATCGTCTTTTTAAATTATTTTTATCTCAACTTCTTTATCATTATAAGAAAAGGTCCTTTTTCGATATTTATATTTCCGGTTTTAAGAACAAAATAATCTTTTGGCGACTTTCCCGACAGATAGCTTTCTATTCCCACTGCTTCTTCCAATCCTTTTTCATGTCCGGGATAAAGGCAGACTGTGATCATTCCACCGACTTTTATCATTTTCATACATTTTCTTATAGACAAAAGTGAAATATCTTTTTTAGTCGTTATGGCCTTGTCGCCGCCTGGCAGGTATCCCAGATTATACATCGCAAAGCTCAGCTCTTCATCGATGTATTCATCTATCTTATCATGCGAATCCAATATAAGCGTCGCTTTTGCGCAATTGTCTTTTATCAACTTGCTTGTGTTATCCAGAGCCAGCTTTTGAACGTCAAATGCATATGTTTTCCCAGTTTCCCCTGCAAGTTTAGAAAGCAAGAGCGTATCTTTGCCATTACCCATGGTTGCATCTAAGACCACGTCTCCATATTTGACATTTTCTGCGGCATAATTTGCAGCCAGCTGTGTAATAAAATATCTTTCTAGTTGACTCAATGTCTGCACCTTGTGCTTTCGATGAAATCTGCAACTTGAAAGCTCATGTATCCTTTAGAGCTTTGTTTAAGAATATCGACTTTATCAAAATATTCTTTAAGAATACTGTTGTTGCAGTTATAAAAAGATTTTGATATTCCTTTAAGGTGAAAGTGGCTTATTGCAGTTTTTATCATCCCGTCTACATCTCTTGAATCTTTGCTAAACAAGAGCGCATCTTCAAATAACATATTTTCATCGGCAATCTGAATTGCCAAAGCAGCCAAAAGCGTCATTCCTTCTTTGACAGTGCACACATGAGTGATCTTCTCCCGTGAAAAAATT
>DMAW01000159.1 GCA_003446375.1 Eubacteriaceae bacterium
TATGTCTTGACACAACATCAATTCCGATTAGGGCTTCATCGAGAATAAGAAGTTCGGGTTCGTGAAGGAGAGAAGAAATTAGTTCAAATTTTATTCTTTGACCAAGGGACATCAAGCGAGGAGGGCGCTTTAGAAGACTTCGTTCAATTCCTAAAATTTCAGTCAATTCTTTGAGTTTTTTGTTAAATTCTTCTTTAGGCACACCATATACTGCAGCTGCGAGTTCAAGAGACATTATAACAGGTACATCTGGGATTAAAAAACCTTTATGCCCAAAAACAACTCCAATTTTTTCCAGATATTTACGACGGTCTTTAAAGGGGTTCAAACCTAAACAAATTACATTTCCAGATGTAGGCCTAATAATTCCCGCCAAAATTTTTATTAGTGATGACTTCCCCGCCCCGTTGGGACCCAGTATGCCAACTTTTTCACCTTTGCTGATAGTCAAGTTAATTGAATCTAACGCTTTGATGCGCTCTTGGCCACGCTTGTAAATGAGGTCAAGATTTTCTATTTTGATTATTATCTCGGACATTTTTCTCAACTCTGAGGTTCTTTGATATTTTCCGAAAACAAGAGCCTCCAGAGGTTGCAGAAGATAACATCCGGGGCAGATGGATTTTTACCACTGAAATAGTAAGCTCTTGATCTACATCCGCCTTTGCATCCTCTGGAATAGGGACATTCTTGAATTAATTTGCACTGCAATCTATCTAAGAGATCCCTTCTTTTTTTACTGTTCCATAACTCAGATAGGGTATGTTGATGAATATTTCCTATATAAAATGTCTCATCTCCTGAAAATGCAGGACATAGTGTTACGTCTCCTCTAGCAGTAATAAATAAAAAGCATTCAGCTATACCACAAAAAGTACAGTTTCCACTATACATAGCAATATTATAGTATTTCTTGTAACCGATTAAGTCTTCATTTTCATACAAAATTTTTACAGCTTTCAAAAATGGAACGATGTCATTCATGGTCTTGGCCTTCCCCGTAAAGATAGGATAGAATACATTTATTTCATCTACTTCTAAGCGATTCAGCATCAACAATAGTTTACGGATTGAATCAATGTTCTTTGAGTGCAATGTGACGTTAACTCTTACTGGTAATCCTTCCTCTTTGGCCAAACGTATTCCACTTAAAGTGCGTGAAAATGCACCACTCATACCTCTAAACTCATCATGGACATTCTCTAATCCGTCTAAACTAGTTGTAATTGAAACATCGTACTTAGTAAGCTTTTGTACTATATGGCTTGTGAGAAGTGTTGCATTAGTTTGGAGATTGACGTCAAATTCAAGATCATATGCGTATTGGATCATTTTGTAGATATCGGGATGTAATAATGGCTCTCCTCCTGTTATACTCGTTTTATATGCACCCAACTCTGATGCTTCATTCAATATTAGTGAAAAATCATTAAAGGACATTTTAGACTTCCATTCTGGGAGATAACAATGATTGCAGTTCAAATTACAAATTCTGAGCACTTCAATATAGACAGCTTCTAATGGTCCCCTAATAACTTTTAACTTACTTGGTTGTGTGGAGATACTAAGCCATCCTTCATGAATTAGTTCTTCAAGGAATTTCTGAATTGATTCCATCTCAATTGGTGTTAGTTCTTTTGCTAATTTAGTCAGTACCTCATTTACTCTCTTTCCTATAATCTGCTTAAGGAGTAAAGCCCCCTCCTTGTTAATGTCCAGGCTCTTTCTCTTTCGTAAATCATACAGTGTTGACCATCCACCATACTCTTTCATTATAATTCTAGGTCTGGGAACAAAATATTTATCCATCACACACACCTCCAGTGCACCATGAAAATGTCCTAAATTCATAGATAGGGGTCATTCCTAATTCTTGTAAAGCCGATGTTAAATAAGATTCAGTAAAAGGATTAAAATTGCCAATTTGAATATGCTTTATACCAAATTGTTCATGAAGGAAATCTAACACAGCTTTTATAGTGGCCAAGACAATTCTTAAATCAATTTTGCCGAGTATATTAGGATGAAACAAGATTTTGAATATCTTTGCCTCCTTTAGTCGCTGTATAATTTCTGATATTTGATTTTCGTTCATATCACTAAACAATATCATGGGATTGTCTTTTAGTAATCTATAGTAATTTGGATACCAATGAAAGAGAGCAATGTCCCTATTTTTAAAAGCTGCTTTTAATACAAAAAAGTTGGGAGATAATAATTTCCCATATATTTCATGAATAAAATTTACCGGATAATTTGGTATTCCATGAAATTCGTAGTAACGTTTTGGCTCCATACCTATACTTAAATTGATGTCAGAGGTATCGACATCTGCCACGTCTTTTAGTGATTTTATCTGATATCCAATTCTGCAATCTATTTCCAAAAATTGCTTTTTCTTAAAGAGAGGGTAGTACTTAGTAGGAATAAGAGATCCTATAACTGTATTAGATCCAGGAAAGAAGATGTCACCACTGACTTCTTTTAAAACATAGTATCTAACCTCTTGTGCTTTTAGGTAATTTGTAGCAAAAGTATTTATCAAAGAAAGAATTGATTCCAACTCATTTTCTCCTTCATCCAACAGAATACGTTCAACATGTAAGATCCTTCCAATTTTGACCATTGCTATCTCTCCAAGAATATTTTCTTTTTTTACAATGTACGCAAAAAGTGTCTGAAGAGAATGATAAGTAAAGAAAAATGGGAAATTTGGAGGATAATAATGCTCAATGATTTTTTCTTTTAGTTTTTCTGTAGAAAAGTAAGTTAATGGATCAACAATCTTTATCCTCATCATAAATAAATCCCCGCCGGCTCAATGCTACCGCTTATAAACATTGCCTCTTCAAAAAGACTAACATATTCATCAATGCTAAGATTCTTTGGAGGTATAATGAAATAGTCTGAATCAATTTCTGGAATTGGTTCGGAGATTCCTTCTAATGGGGAGGAAAACTCCCGATAATAAGTTGGATTAGAAATTAATTCATCTTTGTATTTATTAAGTAGCTCTCCTTCAGGATTTAATAAATGAACTCGGGGAATTGCCCCATATTGTCGTAATTCTTTAATCAACTGAAGTTCTTTGAGCAATTCGTCTTTTGTTTCTGAGGGGAATCCTATAATGAAATTCACATTGACATATAACCCAAGTTTAATGGCATGTTTAACTAGTTCCTTAATATGATTAATAACGTCTATATAGTGAGGATACCCTTTGTTAGCTTCTACAATGCTTGACTTTATTACCGTCTCAACCCCAAATGTAATCATGGCAAAACCTCCCTGTTTCATCAATTCAAGAAGTTTTTTGTCAATACAGTCTATACGAGTTTGAGCAAAGAACCTAACCTCATCATTAAGACGTCTATTAATTATCTCCTTAAGAAGATTTATAGTACGATCTCTATTAAGGGTAAAGGTGCTGTCATAAAACAATATTTCCCTTACACCAAAATCGTATATATCTCTCTCTATTTCATCTATTACATTTTTTATACTTCTGAATCTGACAGTTTTGCCCCAAATTATGCGTTCTGAACAAAAAGTGCATTGATAGGGACACCCTCTTGAAGTTATCAGTGGAAGTGAAGGAAAGTAATCGAATTCCCAATACTCATCAAGAGGAAGCAGGTCAAATGCTGGAAACGGAATCTTGTCTAAGTTACTAATAAGTTCTCTCCTAGGATTGAGTTTAATATTTCCCTCTTTATCCACATATGCAATTCCTCTGATTCGGTTTAGTTTTGGTTTGCCAGTTGCTAGATAGTTAAGAAGTTCATATAGTGTCTGTTCACCCTCCCCAATAACGGCATAATCTGCTCCAGTATACTTGAGGGCCATTTTAGGAAAGAGTGTGGGGAAGGGACCTCCAATAATTATTATTGAATCTGGGATTTTATCTCGTATTTCTTTTACTATATCAGACAATAATCTAACATTATGGTTATATACTGTAAATCCGATTATCTCACAATTTAATCCTGCGATCGTGTCAGCAAGTAACTTGAGCAGTTCTCCTTTGGAAAGATGCAAAATATCCAATCCATCAAAATAGGCATTGTGTAGAACTAAATCCAAGTCACAAAGACATATATCTGATGGTTCTATAATATTATGCTGAATAATATAAGATGCTAAATATGTTATTCCTAAAGGTGGATGAGAACTAAGATGAGCTCCCATAGGAAGCTTAATTAAAGCCAATCTCATTATAACATCACCTGTTTTAAAAGTGGAAAAAATAAAAACTAAAAGTACGGATCTTTGGGGGGACATGGACCGGTTTTAGACATTGTGATAGGACGTGGGGGTTTTTCTTTCAAAATCCTTGGTATAAAAAGGTTCTGAGCTTTGAAGTCTTGAATTTGTTCTTGAGGTACCATTTTTACAGTACTCTCCATGCATAAACC
>DMAW01000068.1 GCA_003446375.1 Eubacteriaceae bacterium
GAATCGGGTTACTATAAATTTCTGCGATCAAAAAGCAAACCGGATAAGCACGCAAATCTTTTGGCGCAAATCTATGAATTAATTCAGGAAGACGAAGAAAACGCCAATTATGGTGTTCGACGTATTTATGATTATCTTCGATTAAATCGGGACTATCATGGGAGTTTAAGGACAATCTACCGCATCTGCAAAGAAAATAATCTGATGATCCGCATGAAGCGTAAACCTAATGGGATCACGAAAGCCGATGCCGAAGCGCAAAAGTCCGAAAACCTCATCAAACAGAATTTCACAGCGGAAGCGCCGAATCAAAAATGGCTTACTGATATTACGGAAATCCCCTGTAAAGATGGAAAACTTTATCTGGCACCCATTTTTGATTGTTATGACGGCAGTATCCGGGGCTTCAGGATGGATGACAACATGCGGGCAGACCTTTGTGTTGAAGCGTTTCAAAACGCCTGCAGAGATGATGGTGCCGAAGGAATGATCCTTCATTCCGACTATGCCGAAGAAAATACTATACCGAGGTTTTTTCTTATCAGTTTTAACTAATCGGTTGTTCCATAATTCTTCGGCATAGTGTTTTGACTAATCAAGCGAGTAAAGAATCTTCTTGATTTCTTCTTTCCTCCAAATTTTATCATCTGAAACAGTTGCAGTCGGGGCTGCTTTATTCATAGCTTCGCTCATCATTTCGAGTGTTGCAAATGCGTAAAATCCTGATGTCGTTGACATGCTTTCGTGACCAAGCAACTGCATAATAAAAGGCAGCGGCACCCCGTTCTTGTATAGATCCATGGCTTTGGTTTTTCTTATCATATGACAGTGAACACCACCTGGAACGTCACAGCATGATTTGCGTGCTTTATCAGATGCTGTTTTAAGTATTAAGCTAATGCTATCTGTCGATAGACTGTGTGGCTTTCCATCTAGGATACTGTAGAACAAGGGGTTTTCCTTTTTATCAGGATGAAATTCTCCAAGATATAGTTCTAAATGTTGGACTGTCTTTTTTAACAGAGGAACATTTCTGCTTTTCCTACCTTTACCAATCAGCGTTACAAAAGGATTTGGTACATCTAGATGCAACGAGCTACAGGTTAAATCAGCAAGTTCCTGTACTCTGGCACCAGTATCATAAAGCATAATCAGAATCATCCGATTTCGTCTGTGTTTTAAAGTATCAACGTCATAGGCGGAGAGAATAGCTGCCGTTGCTTTTGGTTGAAGATACTCAATAGGACGCTTTTCTTCTTTCTGCTTTTTAACAGTACATACTTCCGAATAAATGCCTCTCAACTCAAAGTCTTCTTCACTACAGTATTTTAAAAACGACCGTATTGCTGTAAGCTTTAAGTTTATTGTCTTTGGGGCATAATTTTTACCTTTTAGCCAGCTTATATAGTCTTTAACATTTTCTCTTGTAAAGGCCTCAAAAGATACTTGTTCTCCAACTAATGACCTGTTAATCTCCAAAAACTCCAGATAAGTTTTCAATGATTGCTTATACGCTTCAACAGATTTATCCGAAAGATTTCTTGCTATAGGCATATAATCATGCAGATAGTTCCTGGCAAGTTGCCAAAAATCTTTTCCCCTTTTTCTCTTATATTTCATAATCACCCACCTCCGGAATCAGTTCTTCTGTAGAGGCGGCAAGTTCATTATATTGTGGAAAGAAATCCGGAATCAAATGTATATAATAGTAGGTGCTTTCGATACCGGAATGTCCCATATATCTCATCAGGTACGGGAGCATTGCATGTATATTTTTGCCTTCTGCCGACCATCTCATTATATTTGAGCAGGCAAAGTGATGTCTAAAATCATAGGCGCGGGGTTTTACTTTTCCATCTCTTTTGAGTCCTGCTGCAACCCAGATGTTTCTAAAATTAGCGGACACTGCAGTTGGAGAGCATATACCTCCATGACCTCCGGGAAAGAAATACTCTCTTTCAGGAAAACACTTGTTTATAGCGGCATCATACTTGACCAGATATTTTTTCAGCTCATCAGATAAGTATAATCTGCGGTCTCTATGAGCTTTTGATTGAACGATATCTACGTACCCTTCCTTTAAGTTTACGTCTCCGCATTTCAGTTTACGTGCTTCTCCACATCTTGCACCACAACAGTACAGAAATCTGTATAGTGCAGGAAGGACATATGGACGTCCCAAGGCTTTGTGTCTTAATACAAAGTGATCACACTCCTTAAAGAAACTATGTATTTCCGATTCTGTCATTAAATATACTTCTGGCCGATAACGCTGAATAGTAAATCTGTTATCAAGTACATAAGCATCATATCCAACACTCTGAAGGTATCTTCCGAATTCTCTTATTGGTGATATCCAGCTCCGGTCTCCAGAGATTGACTTTTCAGCATGTAACAATGCCCATTCTTCAACAGTTTCACAGTCAAGATTACTGAGATTTTTATGATTGTAGTTATATATGTCAAGCTGCTTCAGATAATACCTGCTTGTTTTATATTCTATGCCTAACGCATTTTTGAATTCGATAAATTCTATTATAAGTGGTGCCAGTTTGCTGATGTACTCGTTCATGGATTCACCTCCTTAGAGATGTTAGCCATTGGAAGTACACATTCTTTGAGTCTTTCCGCGTCGGTTGTTATGTATATATCAGTTGTGTCAGGAGTTGAATGTCCCAGTATAGCTGCAATAGTTTCTATCGGAACTTCATTTTTCACCATAGTTGATGCGGCGTTATGTCGGAGCATATGCATGCCCCAAATGCGTGAACCTTTATCAATACCAGCACTCTTAAATACCTTGCTAACAATGGCATGACATGCAGCGTGATCAGAAAGTGGGCTAAATGGTGCAAGTGTTCTTAGAAAGAGAAAGTTACTTTCTATATCAGGTCGTTCGTTCACGATATATTTAGCTATTGCGTTCCCAACTGTTGGAGTAAGTGGCAAGCAGACAAGATTTCCGGTTTTACTTTGCTTAAATGTAATTGTTTCGTTCTGCCAATCTATATCTGACAGTTGAAGGTTTATCAAGTCACCAGCTCTAATACCACAAGATAAGCCTATGATTACAATAGCAGCATCCCTTAATGTTACCATGCCATCAGCAATAACTGATTCCAGTTTTTTGCATTCTTCATCAGTAAGAATTGGAATGATTTTATGTATTCTAGGGGCATGTATTCCTGCAATAGCTGATGTTAAGTCGGTTCTTTCAAGATATCTAAAGATAGCTCTAAGCTCACATAAAACTTCACGCTGTCTGGTCTGCTTAGTTTCTTTTATATATCTGATGACCATATATGGTTGAAGATCACATAAATCATAAACACAAATATTGTCTAAAAAATCTAGAACGCAATACATTCCATACTCATAGAAATGAATTGTATTTTCATTGTCATAAATGGATCGAAGGAATTTTTGGTAGTCTTCATATATAATCTTATGCTGTTGGTTTTCTGGCGAAATCTTTCCACGTTTAACTACTGAAAAATCAAATGTTCCTGTGTCAAAGTAAGAATCTATCAGCCTAATAAATCTTCCTTGAGTATGATATCGATTTTTACTGAATTTTCCTGTTTTCTTGCTGATGACATCATTGGCATACTGTTTGCCGATATCGTTTGAGTATTCCGTCACATTCTTTTCTATACAGAACTTTTTGAATCGCCTTATAACACCTTGATAGTTTAAGATTGTTGACTCATTATAGCCTGCATCAGTTACTGCTTGAAGACAAAGTTCACAAATAGTCTTAATTGTCATCTTGAAGCACCTCCTTTTCTTGGTACTTCAAGTATAAATACTATGCCGAAGTTTCTGCAAAGAAACCTTTATATAAAACTATTTGAAAAAACTTCGACATAGTATTTTCTTCGGC
>DMAW01000067.1 GCA_003446375.1 Eubacteriaceae bacterium
TTCATAATGGGAAACACTTCTTTCATGGATTTTTCAGTTCCATCCACAGAATTTATCACTGCCTTGCCATTATAAGCTCTCAACGCACCTTCCAAGACTTTTGGATCTTTTGTCTCTATTTGAAGGGGTATGTCAACTGTACGCTGTATTGAATCTATGCTTTCAACTATGGCCGATTTTTCATCAATTCCATCAAGTCCGGCACTTACATTGAGTATGTCGGCTCCCCTGTTTTTAAGCTCTCTGGCAACTGAAGCCAGTTTTCTGTAGCTGCCGCTTTTCAATATATTTGTGATTTTTTCATTGCCATGAGGTATCATGTTTTCGGAAATCCCAATTATTCCTTTACCATAATACGCGCATCTCCTGCTTGAGCAGGCAACTGTCAGCTCTTTTGGAGAAGGTTTTTTAAGCCTGTGGCCTTCAAGTTTTTTTATCATAGTCGATATGTAATCCGGTGTAGTCCCACAGCATCCACCTAAAATTGCGACTCCCATATCAGCCATTTTTGCCATGGCATCGGCAAACTGATCCTTGGTTATGTCATATGTTGTCTTTTCATCTTTGAATACCGGTATTCCTGCATTTGGCTGGACAATAACAGGAATTGATGAAACTTTTAGTATTTTCTCTACGATATGAATCAGTTTGTCTGGGCCCACTGAGCAGTTCACTCCAATAGCATCCACTCCCAGCCCTTCAAGCACTGCAACCATTGACTCCGGATCGGTTCCTGTAAATGTCTTGCCGCTTTCTTCAAAAGTCATGGTGCATATAATCGGCAGGCTCGTATTTTCTTTTGCTGCCAGCACCGCACATTTCATTTCGTATAGATCCGACATCGTTTCTATTATTATCATATGACAACCGGCCTTCTCGCCGGCTTTCATTTGTCGCGCAAATGCCTTGTATGCAGCATCAAAAGTCATATCTCCCATAGGCACGAACATTTTCCCCAAAGGGCCCACGTCAAGCGCCACCCTTTTGTCTCCAGCCGCGTTTTTAGCACATCTTACTCCTGATTCTATGACTTCCTCGGGTGTAAGCCCGACTTTGTCCAACTTGAACTCATTTGCTCCAAAAGTATTGGTAGTCAATACGTCAACGCCCGCATCTATGTATTTCCTGTGTATTTTTTCGAGAACTTCCGGATATCTTAAGTTAACTTGCTCCGGCAATATGTTTTCCTGGACTTCTAATTGAAGCTGAGTGCCCATAGCCCCATCAAAAAAAATAAATCTATCGCTATTTAATTTAAAATCCTTCATCTCTTACCCCCGTATTTGTAATTGATATTTTATTATATCAAAAAAACCAGCTTAATAGTAGCCTTAGAGCACATCTACTTGCTGATGAGATATCCTTTGTTTTTTTCCTATTAAAAAACACCTCCCGGCAGCTTATCTAATTTAAGTTAATTAAATCAGCTGCTTTGGAGGCGTCTATGATACGCATTATGAAATAATCATCTTATTGCTTGTGAAGCACCGGCGAAACCTTTTTATACATCAATGCCGTTACCAGAGACACGATAGATGTCTTGAATATATTAAAAGGCGTTATACCAAATAACACAAGAGTTTCAAAGCTGACTATATTGGGGTTTACTGCAGCTCCCATCCCTATTATAGCTTCTATCGGCATTATCTTTGCATATAAAGGCAACATTACATAGTAGTTCAGCAAGGCAGCTACGACTATCATGGAAATCGCTCCTGCCGCCAAAGCCTTTACAGCATTTTTTTTCGTCTTGTTTTTCCTATAAATCATTGCTGCCGGAACGACCCAGGCCGATCCGATGACAAAATTGGCCAGTTCTCCAACTCCTCCTGTCATAGTTCCTTTAATCAGTAAAAATAATAAATTTTTGATAAGTTCGATTATGACTCCTGCCAAAGGCCCTAGGGCAAATCCCCCTAAAAGCGCAGGCACGTCGCTTAAGTCAAATTTTAAGAACGCCGGAAATATTGGTACTGTAAATTCAAGATACATTAGCGCAAACGCTATAGTGCTTAAAACGCCCACTCTGGTTAAAAATTTTGTTTTGCTGTTTTGCATGATATCCTCCTTCATTTTGTCAAGGCCACGGGAAAATAAAAAGCCCCTGAAATTTTCAGGGGCCGATTGCGTTAAATAATTAATCCTCTCCCATCCAGACTTTACTGTCGGTTCCGGAATTACACCGGATCAGCCATTATGGCTCGCGGACTTTACCGCCGGTCGGGAATTTCACCCTGCCCTGAAGATCTCTTTATTAATTTCTTAAGTATTATAACACTGTTTTGAAGTATTTTCAATATGCACTATGCTTAATTTTTAATTTCCAAAATTTTCATCTTTAATTTGTCCGCTTTGCAATGCTTTAATGCATTATCAAAGCTTTCCCTTGCCTTCTTGCCGTTGTTTGTGTTTTTATGAGCAACTCCTTTATAGTAAGGAACAGAAATTATCGTCGTTCTGTATATGGCGTTAAATGCCGGATTTCTTATTTTTTTGATGCTTTTAAGTTCATTTTCAGCTTTTTCAGAAAGCTTTATGGCTTTGCCGTAATCTTTTAGCCAGATTGCATTTTTTATGGCTTCGGTCAGTATATTGATATTCTGCTCAGTTTTATAGACTTTATCCAAGTATTCTATGTATTCTCCGGGGATTTTTTTAGTGTCTTCCCCATACTTTAAAATATATAAGCTTAAAAGAAAATTATAGATATACCTTTTCGACTGTGGATCCTCCTTCATAGCCTGAGTTATCTTTTCTATAGCCTCGTCCACTTCCACTTTTCCTATTTCAGTTCCTATGGCATATCTTTGCACTATAAAACTGGTATCCTTTTTCTTTTTCATCTGTTTGTCGTATTCTCTAAAGCGCTTTTCAAGAAACAGGTCAAATTTTTCTTCTGACGCATTAGCTTCTTTCTTAAACCTGAAGTGCCCATATGCTATCACCCCTGCTGCCAATGCGATAAATCCGGTAGCAAAAATAGGTCTGTCAAAGAAAAACACTGCCGCTAACAACAATAGTATATTCGGGAAAAATACATTTTTTTTGTACTTGTTGTGTCTTAGAGAAGCCAGCTGGTACTGCAGAAAAGTCCTGTCAAAAACTCTATTCATAATAATCGCTCTCCTTATTCAACCCTTGCGCATACTTAGGGATATTCTATTTCTTTTAAGATCCACGTCCATTACCCTTACTGAGACTATGTCTCCGACAGATACCACATCCATTGGGTTTTTTACGTAGCTGTCGCTTAGCTGAGAAATGTGCACAAGCCCATCTTGGTGCACGCCTATATCTACAAAGACACCAAAGTCTATTACATTTCTGACCGTGCCGCTTAAAACCATTCCCGGCTTAAGATGCGTGATGTCCATGACTTCAGATTTAAAAACCGGCTTTTGAAATCCTTCTCTGGGATCTCTTCCCGGTTTCTTAAGCTCTTTTATTATATCTTCCAGGGTTATCTTGCCTATCTCAAACTTTTCTGCTCCTTTATCGACGTCGAAGCTCTCCAGTTTCTTAGCTATCTCCCTATGTTTTTCTGCAAAATCCATGACGCCATATCCTATACTTGACAAGATTTCCTTAGCAACATCGTAAGATTCAGGATGAAGGGCGCTGTTATCCAGAGGGTTTTTTCCGTCAGATATCCTCAAGAACCCAGCACATTGCTCAAACGCCTTTCCTCCGATTTTCTTAACTTTAAGAATCTCTTTTCTGTCTTTGAAAGGTCCGTTTTCCCTTCGATATTCGATTATATTCCCTGCGGTGGTCTTATTCAGACCCGATATATGAGTCAAAAGGTACGCAGATGCTGTATTTACGTCTACGCCTACTGCATTTACCGCATCCTCTATCACTCCATCTAACGCCTTGGCAAGCTCTTTTTGATCCACATCATGCTGATATTGCCCTACCCCAATATGCTTTGGGTCTATCTTTACCAGTTCTGCCAAAGGATCTTGTAGCCTTCTTGCAATGGACACTGCACCTCTTAAGGATACGTTTAGCTGCGGAAACTCCTCGTTTCCGATGGCTGAAGCCGAGTACACGCTTGCACCTGCCTCATTTACAACGATATATTCGATTTTTAATCCAAATTCCTTTATCATTTCTCCAACTATTATTTCAGATTCTCTGCTTGCAGTGCCATTTCCAATCGCTATTATATCGACGCTGTATTTTTCAATCATATCTAACAGGGTTTTCTTAGCTTCGGCAACTTTGTTTTGAGGCGCAGTAGGATATACCGTCTCCCAAGCCAAAAGATTTCCATAAGGGTCCACCACTGTTATCTTGCATCCGGTTCTAAATGCAGGGTCAAATCCCATTACCGTTTTTCCCCTTACAGGGGGCTGCATCAGGTACTTCTTTAGGTTTACGCTAAATACCTTTATTGCCGATTTATCAGCTTTTTCAGTTAGGGTATTTCGAACTTCCCTTTCTATCGAAGGCATTATGAGCCTCTTTAGACCGTCCCTGATTGCATCTTTCAGATATGCGCACCTTTCACCTTTTGGATTGCCCACATTTCCATTCAAGTAAGCGACCATCTTGTCTTCATCACATGCTACCTTTACATTTAGATACTTTTTCTTTTCTCCCCTGTTTATTGCAAGTACCCTATGGTTTGCAATTTTTGATACTCCTTCGACAAAATCAAAGTACATTTCAAAATCAGCTGATTTTTCATCATCGCTCTTTGCCTTCGAAGCCTGAATAATCCCTTCGCTTAAATACATCTCTCTGATTTTTTTTCTGAATTTAGCATTGTCCGATACGTCTTCGGCAAGTATGTCCATGGCACCTTTTACGGCATCTTCAGCCGTTTTGACATCTTTTTCAGGATCTACGAATTCAATGGATTTTTGATCTACTTGTAAATCGTCTTTTGCCATAAGGATAAAAGCCGCTAAAGGCTCTAAGCCCTTTTCCCTAGCAATGGAAGCCCTCGTTTTTCTCTTTTGCTTGTAAGGAAGGTACAAATCTTCAACTTCTTGAAGAACCCTAGCGCTTTCTATGGATTTTTTCAATTCCGATGTCAGTTTTCCCTGTTCGTCTATAAGGCGGAGAACCTCTTCTTTTCTTTTTTCCAGGTTCCTCAAATAAGACAGCCTCTCGTTAAGTTCCCTAAGCAAAACATCATCGAGATTGCCCGTAGCTTCTTTTCTGTATCTTGCTATAAAGGGAATCGTGTTGCCTTCATCTACAAGGTCCATTACCGTCTTGACTTGCGACGTCTTTATGCTGAATTCATCTGCTAATCTATTGATAATCTGTACGCTCATAATTATGCCTCTCAATCTAAATATGCTCTATAAAATATTTAAACAGCTTGTATGAACACTGGTCTTCCATCACTTCGGGATGCCACTGAACTCCAAAGATATTTTCCTTTGAAGTGTGCTCTACGGCTTCTATTATCCTATCTTTTGACCAGGCGATAGCTTTTAGGTCATCAGAAAGATTTTTTATCCCTTGATGATGGTACGAGTTCACAAAGCTCTTTTCACCATATACCTTAAACAAAAATGAATCATCATCCATATTTACATAGTGTATCCCGGAATCGTCTCTATTCTTTTGAACATGCTGTACGCTGTCTTCTATTTCCCGAGAAATGTCCTGGTACAAAGTACCTCCCATAGCTACATTCAAAACCTGCATCCCCCTGCATATGCAAAACAAGGGCTTTTCAAGTTCTAGGCATCTCTCAGCCAATGATATCTCAAACTCATCTCTTACGACATCGACATATCCGAGCTCTTTTGACGGCTCGTCGGCATAAAATGCAGGATGAATGTCCACGCCTCCTGTGAGTATTATGCCGTCCATCTTAGAAAGAATTCTTTCCATGTCTTCCTTGGGCGAAGGTCTAGACGGAATCATCAAGGGAATCCCTCCCCCTTTATGTACTTTGTCAATATAACCAAGTTCAGTATAATTGATCTCTCTTTTTTCGATTGCTCCGCCAAAAGATGCTACGATGCCGATAAATGGTTTTGATCCGTTACTCATCGGTTCCGCCCCCCAGTGACATTGACTTTAAGTATTCATTGATAAATGGCTCGATATCCCCGTCCATAACGCTTTGGACATTTCCCACCTCTACATTTGTGCGATGATCCTTGACCATATTGTATGGATGAAAAACATAGCTTCGTATCTGATTTCCCCAAGCTATTTGCCCGTACTCTCCCTTAAGGTCTTCGATTCTTTCCTTATGTTCCCGCTCTTTAAGCTCAAGAAGCTTTCCATACAGCATCTTCATGGCAGTATCCTTGTTTTTATGTTGGCTTCTCTCATTTTGACACTGAACCACTATCCCTGTAGGTATATGAGTTATCCTTATTGCAGAATCAGTAGTATTTACGTGCTGTCCTCCTGCGCCACTGGCTCTGTATGTGTCTACCCTCAAATCTTCTTGGTTGATGTCCACCTGGCTGTCGTCCTCGATTTCAGGAGAGATATCAACTGAAGCAAATGAAGTGTGCCTCCTCCCTGAAGAGTCAAAAGGAGATATCCTTACAAGCCTGTGCACGCCTTTTTCGCTTTTAAGATAGCCGTAAGCATTTATCCCTTCGATAGCCAATGTCACGCTTTTTATCCCTGCCTCGTCTCCCGGCTGAAATTCAAGGGTCTTGACTTTGTAATTTCTTTTTTCTGCCCAGCGAGTATACATTCTCAAAAGCATCTGAGCCCAGTCTTGGGATTCGGTTCCTCCCGCTCCCGGATGAATTGCCAATACAGCGCTATTTGCATCGTACTCGCCGCTTAACAGCACCTCCAGATTATAACCGTCCAGATCATTAGCCAATTGCTTCACAGCTTCAACCAACTCTCCTGCCAGCTCCTCGTCAGATTCTTCTTCAAGCATCTCGATCATTGCATGGGTATCATCTATTCTTTCTTCAAGCTCCTTGTGTCTATTGAGCTTGTTCTTAAGATCATTAAGTTTTTTTAACAGGCTTTGAGCCTTTTCCTGATCATCCCAAAAATTTTCTTGATTTACTTCTTCATTCAATTCCTGCAACTTAAGCTCTACGTCAGCCAAGTCAAAGTGAATCACCGATTTCCTTTAATCTTTCCTTTAATTCCTTTACCTGCCTTGTGTATTCTTGCAGTTCCAACATTCCCATCACCTCTTATTATTCATTTTTTCCACAGCATTTCTTGTATTTTTTACCGCTTCCGCATGGGCAAGGGTCATTTCTTCCCGGTTTATCTTTTTTTATCGTCGGCTCTTTTTTAGATTCTCGCTCTTTGTTGGTAGTCACATTTTCAAGAATGTTCTTGTTTTCCTCTACCACCGGCTGTTTTTGCACTTCAAGATGAAATAGGTATTTGATTGTATCTTCTTGTATATTTTTTGTCATTTCTTCGAACATGTCAAAACCTTCATTGGTGTATGCCGCTACCGGGTCCACCTGTCCGTAGGCTCTTAATCCGATACCTTGCTTGAGCTGTTCCATATCGTCGATATGATCCATCCACTTTCTGTCGACGACTCTCAATAAGACCACTCGTTCAAGCTCTCTGAATCTGTCTTTCCCTATTTCTTGCTCTTTGGCTTCAATGACCTCCATGCCCTTTTTATGAAGCATGTCTCTAAGGTCTTCTCTAGGCATTTCATCTTTTGGAGCTTCCATATCGAAGTCGTCTGAAAAAAGAGTCCTGCAGTGCTCTAACAAACCATCAATGTCCCACTCTTCAAAGTACTCGCTAAATCCAGTATAAATATTTATGGACTCGTCGATAAGCCCCTCGTACATTTTTAATATCTGATCGTGGATATCTCCGCCTTCAAGGACTTTTTTACGCTGAGAATAAATTATCTCTCTTTGCTTGTTCATTACGTTGTCGTATTGAAGCACGTGTTTTCTGATATCGAAGTTTCTGCCCTCGACTTTCTTTTGAGCATTTTCAATTCCTTTGCTTAGCATTTTATTCTCTATGGGCATGTCTTCCGGCAAGCCTAAATTATCTACCAAACCCATTATCCTGTCCGAACCGAAAAGCCTCATGAGCTCATCTTCAAGAGAAATAAAAAATTGGGATGAGCCCGGATCTCCCTGACGGCCGGAACGTCCTCTCAACTGGTTGTCTATCCTTCTTGACTCGTGCCTTTCAGTCCCCAATATATGAAGCCCTCCAAGTTCCTTGACCCCTTCTCCTAAAACGATGTCCGTTCCTCGGCCTGCCATATTGGTGGATATTGTCACAGCGTTTTTCTGTCCTGCCATGCTTATAATCTCAGCTTCTTTTTCGTGGTACTTGGCATTTAAGACCTGGTGGCTGATGCCTTGCTTTTTAAGCATCGCACTTAGGACTTCGGATCTGTCTATTGTAATCGTGCCAACCAATACCGGTTGCCCCAGCCGGTGCCTCCTTTTAATTTCTTCCACGATCGCTTCAAACTTGCCCTTCTCGGATTTATAAACAAGATCCACCATGTCTTCACGTACCATGGGCTTGTTCGTAGGAATTGCCAGAACATCCATGTTGTATATGGACTTGAATTCTTCCTCCTCGGTCTTTGCCGTGCCGGTCATGCCCGAAAGCTTGTTATACATCCGAAAATAGTTTTGGAACGTAATGGTGGCTAGTGTTTTTGATTCTCTCTCCACTTTGACGTTTTCCTTGGCTTCAATAGCCTGATGCAGCCCGTTGCTGTATCTCCTTCCCGGCATTAGCCTTCCTGTAAATTCGTCTACAATGATTACCTGTCCTTCATTTACCACATAGTCCTTATCTCTTTTCATCAAGAAATTGGCTCTTAAAGCTTGATTTATATGATGGGCAAGTTCCATGTTTTCCATATCTGCAAGATTGTCGATGCCGAATGTCTTTTCTGCTTTTAAAAGACCGCTCTCGTCAGTTAAAATCACGGTATTGGCCTTTTCATCTATTGTAAAATCCACTTCGTGCTTTAACTTCTTAACAAAATTATTCACAAGGCTGTAAAGCTTGGTGCTTTTGTCCCCGCTACCTGAAATTATAAGAGGAGTCCTTGCTTCATCTATTAATATGCTGTCTACCTCATCGATTATCGCATAGTTGAGCTTTCTTTGTACTCTCTGCTCCATCCTTATGACCATGTTGTCTCTAAGGTAGTCAAAGCCGTACTCGTTATTTGTTCCGTAGGTTATATCCGAATTGTAAGCTGCCTTTTTTTCATCAAAGTTCAATCCATGAACTACCAATCCTACACTCAAACCTAAAAAATTATAGACTTTTCCCATGGTCTCGCTGTCTCTTCGTGCAAGATAGTCGTTTACTGTTACCACGTTGACCCCTTCACCTCTAAGGGCGTTAAGATACGCCGGCAAAGTAGCCACCAAGGTCTTTCCCTCACCGGTTTTCATTTCTGCGATTCTTCCCTGGTGCAGAACGATTCCACCTAAAAGCTGTACCGGAAAATGTTTCATTCCAAGACTTCTCCACGCAGCTTCTCTCACCACAGCAAAAGCTTCTACTAGGATATCATCTTCAGTTTCCCCTTGTTCAAGCCTTCTTTTAAACTCAAAAGTCTTTTGCCTTAAGCCTTCATCGCTTAATTTTTGAACATCCGGTTCAATCCCTTCGATTTTCTCCACGGTCTTCATCATTTTTTTTATTTCTTTATCGTCTAAGTCTCCAAAGATTTTTTTTAATATGGACAACTTCCTTCACCTCTTCGAACCGTGCGCTGATCACACTTGATTTTTTGTACAGAGTCAATTATATCATAAAAAGACTTGTATTTTTACAAGTCTTTTTTCCAAAAACTGATGTGCTTGTCTCCAACCTTGACCTGGACCAAGCTATACCCTTTTTCTTTTCTTTCCTTCATCTTTTTCATAAGATCTACCCGTTCGCTGTCAGTTAATCTTTGGAGAACATTTCCCGATTCATCTCTAAGTTGCTCAACTTCAGTGGACTCGACTGCCTGCTCTTCGGTGATTTTTTTATCCAGGCCGGAAAATTCGAAGGATGTTTCATTAACCTCCTGAATTTCCACAGCTTTTTCATCCATATCCTGATTCTCAAAAGTCCTTTGTTCTGCTTCTTGGTCTATATCGATTCCAGCCTCTTCCGGCAAATCTTCGTCAGCTTGCTGATGCATATCTTCTTGCAATTCCGGTTTCAATTCTGCCGGTTTTTTGTTGTAATGGGGATTTTCCACAATCCTTCCATCTACTATTATAAACTGGTGAACCGTATCTATAGGCTCAGAAGGTATCTGTTGGCTCGCCTCGAGAGTTTCTGACAAAGCCTTATCTTCTTCAATATCCTTTTCTTCCGCTGACTTTTGATCTTCTTTATCATTTAAAGACGTAAAAGGCTCAAGATCGATGGTCCTGGTCTCGTGAAGGGGTTTTGTATAATATTTGCTTTCCGGTTCTTGTTGAAGCTGATTATACAAAACCTCGTCTTCAAGCTTTGAAGCATTCAGCATTTCGGAAGCCTTGTAATCTTCAAGAGTAACATCGTCCAGCTTCTCATCTGCAGATGTTTTTTCTTCAATGATCTTCTCTTCTGACTCTATAGGTTCCGACTTTGTTTTTTCAGTATCTTCATCTGACTTTTCATCACTTTCAAAGTGACTTTCTTCCATGTCCGGAATTTCTACCTTCTGGGGCTTTTCGACGCTGCCCAAGACCATAGTTTGCTCCATTGCATCTGATTCTATCTTCTCCAGCTTTTCCTGAATTTTTTTACTTCTAATATCTGATTGGTCATCAAAATATCCATTTAGAAACTCTTCTTCGGGAACCGGTCTGTCAAACATTTCTTCATCTAAATCCTCAAGATCAAGCTCTGACTCAATAGATTTGTCTTTTTTCATGGCACTTTGTATCAAGCCCATTGCTCCTCCGTATATGAATATATCCCCCACGCTGTATATGTTGCTGAACATCGAAAGAGCCCCAGGCAGCGGCAAAGGCAGGATATCAGCCAGATACCAAACCAAAGTTCCTTCGATCAAAGGCTGATGGGTGCCTGCCCTGCTTGCAAACATAGCCTCTAGGCTGTCCGTTATCCCTATCGTCTCTGCAGCGCTTAGGGATACAGGCATCTTCCCTCCATTTAAAAAGATGACTACGAAATTCATGATGACTCCCAATGTTATTACGATAAACCACTTGTTGTCGAAATTGCTCATAAGTGCGGCAAACAACAGAATGTAGCTTACAAAGTGAAGCAATATGTCAAAATCCTGTATCTGCTCTATGCCATATGCATATCCGGCATATATGGCTCCTTGCAGCAAAAATGCCAATACCATAAGTGGAATCAGCCTGATTTTTAAATTTGCCAGATTTGAAAGTCTGCCCTTTCTGACATACCCGATAAGAATCGCTGCAAACAACAATGCTACCGTCATTGAATCAACCTACCTTCGTCATGTAATTTAATAAATTTTTCAACCAAATAAGGATCGAGTTTTTTTCCGGACTCGCTTTTTAGTATTTCTATCGCCTCTTGGTGGCTCATTGCAGGCCTGTAGGGCCTGTCTGTAGTTACTGCATCAAATATATCCACTACCGTGATGATCTTTGACTCATATGGAATTTCTTCAGCTACAAGCCCTTTTGGGTATCCTGATCCGTCAAGGTATTCGTGGTGGGCTCCGATAATTTCGGTGGCCTTTTTTAAAAAAGTTACGTTTTCGAGTATATGGACGCCTTTTGACGGGTGCTCTTTTATGAATTCAAATTCTTCAGGAGCCAATTTCCCCGGCTTGTTAAGTATGGTATCCATTATTCCTATTTTTCCTATATCGTGAAATATCGCGGCATATTGAAGCTGCTGCATGTCGATTTTTGCCCCCGACTCCTTTGCAAGCATCTGCGAGTACTTCTCGACCCTTTCCGAGTGGCCCTTTGTGTAAGGATCCTTTTCTTCCAAAGCTGAAGACAACGCCTTTATGGTGTTTAAATAAGACTGGCGCATATCGAAAACAAGCTGAAATGAATAACGGATCAAAAGGTACGGAAAGAAAAGGATTATGATGGATTCGATTCCAAAATTAAGATATGCCATAGTGATTATGATGCTGATAGCGCTGACACCTAAAACATTGGGAACCAATCCGCTGAAATTTTCCTTCCAGACTTCTTTTGGCTCAAAATCCGTCAACTTTATGATAAACAAACCAGTAATAGTCATATTGCTGGCTATAAAGACCAATGATGCCAACAGCATGTAAATTATAGAATTAAAAATAGTAGAAATACCCACACCTGAATTAAGCATAAAATATACTATTGAACTTAAACCAGCACTTATTATGTAATTTGCTGTATTTCCAATAGTTTTATGAAACTCAATGTTTAAAATGTGCTTATATTTATTGTCCATTTTGTAAACAGCCAACATAGTGCCTAAAGCAGCGCTGACAATTGCTCCATACGGACCATAAATAACAGATATAGGCAAAATAACTCCAAACCCTAATGTAACTCCACCTTTTCTCGGAGTAAATATTACTAATGATTCTGCTATTACTGTTAATGTTATAAATATAAAGAAATCTATGTTTAATAAAATAGGATACTTGTCAATTATGTACGCACTCAAAAATATTGCTATAAAGCTCAATTTTAATAAAAAGAACTTAGTTTCTTTTGTAATAGATGAACCCATATATTTTGGTTCCTTCCTTTTAATTATAACAAGGTCGACGGTAAATCTTTGCTGTTAAACTACTTTAAAGCCTGCACCAGCAGCCATTACCAAAGTCATTACAACCATCAATATTTGGATTAATTTAGCTTTCATGTGTTTGCCCCCTTATTATTATTTAAAAGTTTAATAATACTGGGACTGTTTTCGCTAGTAAACAATCTTAATCCGCTTCGCTAGGTATTGATTGATTCTTTTATTGCTACCCGCCGACCTTATTACCCCTTGTTAGGCCACTTCGATCATCCTGTTGATGGCATCGAGAATGGACTTGGTTATTGCGCTGTTGATATCATTGTCAACTATGCATTTGCCTATTAAAAGTTTTTCAGAATTATTTTGAATTAGCGTGACTCCCGAGATCACCACGTTTTTATTGGCAATGGGCATCACTTTGATTTCTTCGAATACAAACCTCTTGTTGTGCTGAGTGAATTTTTCCACAGCATTTAATGTAGCTTGGGCAACCAGCCTGTACGCTTGAGAGGATGAATGCAAACCTTCCGATTCTCCTTCGAAAACATGACCTTCATACTCTAAAATGACTTTCGCCTTGCCGTTGATGTCAAGGCTCGTATATTCTACGGATTTTATCATCAGCCTTGGAGTTATGAAGTTTTCGCTTTCTTCATATACTTGAGCTATGCTGATTATCTTATGGTCTATTTTTAAATTGAATTTGGTTACAAGTGCAGATTGCACATCTCGAATGATCTGTTTTGCAGATCTTTGATTGTTGGCAAGAATGTGTATCTCGACGATTTGGTCGTCTTTACTTACCACTACCCTAGAATTGATGACACTTAAGATCTTGTTGATAAGAGTTTCTATTTCGTTGATACTTGTCTGGCTTTCGAACATGTCCATCCCTCCAACTTATTAGTGCAAAACGTAAAAGCGCTAAAAACATCTTAATACAAGTTATTATAACATATTTTTTTCACATCTGAAAAACAATTTAATCAAATATCAAAGCCCTCTTCTTTAAAGAAGAGGGCATCTTTTAATTTCGATAATTAAATTGCAGGCTCTATCAAACCGTAATTTCCATCTTTTCTTTTGTAGACCACGTTTACCTCTTCTGTATCGCTATTGAGAAATACGAAGAAGTTGTGTCCCAACAAATCCATTTGAAGAGTGGCTTCTTCAGTAGACATCGGCTTTACAGGGAATCTTTTGGTCTTTACCAATGAAGGCTCGTCAGATTTCGGTTCTTCTCTGAAAGACGAAAAATCTATCCTGATTGTTGAGTGGTCTTTTAGTTTTTTCTCTAGCTTTGTCTTGTGCTTTCTCAGCTGCCCTTCAAGCTTGTCCACCGCCAAATCAATGGATGCATACATATCTTCGGTCGCTTCTTCCGCTCTAAGGATCGTGCCGTTAATAGGTATAGTCACTTCCAGGATATGTTTTCCTTTTTGTGTGCTCAAAGTTGCTGTTGCTTCGGTACTCGGATCGAAATATTTGTCCAGCTTGGACAGCTTCTTATCCAAAGTACTCTTCAATCCTGTTGTCACGTCTACATTCTTTCCATACACTATTACACGCATAAATAACAACTCCTTTAGCTTTATGATTGTCGTTGCTCTATTTAGTTTCTATAATTATACCCGACGTTTTATGATCAAAACAAGAAATTAAAATAAAAAACTGCAGCCATCAAGCAAAGCTTTTAACCACAAAATCCAAACCCTATATAAATAAGGCTTTAATGTCAAATAAAATATTTAGGACACAGACCTCTTAGAGTCCTGTGTCCTGACAGGCTTCAGCTGACCTGGTTTTTGCCCCCACACCCGCCGGCTGGAAGTTTAGCTCGGGGTTGCCTCACGACTCCTTCTCTCAACCTTTTGATTGGCCGGTCTTACATCTAGGCCGCACCATGATCGGCACTTAATTTTTAGGTGCCTTACGTGGATCGTTTCGCCTGCGACTGGCATCGATTTTCAACCACAGACCTGAAGCTTATTATATTATATTGTCATAACCCGGCTCCGTCAATTACTTATTGTCTTTTTCCAATTTCAATAATATCTCTTTTATGTCTATGCCGCTGCCGTATCCGGTCATGCTTCCATCCGCTCCTATAACCCTGTGACAAGGCACTACTATTGCAAAAGGATTCTTGTTGTTTGCTCCCCCTACCGCCCTGCAAGCCTTCTCATTGCCAATCGCTTTTGCGATTTCCTTATAAGATGCTGTCTCTCCATAAGGTATATCCATCAAAGCCTTGTAAACCTTTTGTTGAAAAGCAGTCCCCCTTATCTTCAAAGGAAGAAAAAACTCCTTCCTCTCACCACCAAGATACTCACCAAGCTGTTTAGCTGCTTCAATAGTCATAAAGTTGCTCTCATCGGGCAAATCCACGTATTCTTCTTTCAATATTTCTATGTATTCAATAGCCTCCTCATTAGCTTGGATCAAAATTGTCCCGATCTTCGTTTTTAAATAGGTCTTAGCCAAATTTAATGCCTCCTTTTAAAGGATTTTAAAAACTTTCAATACCCAGTATAACCTCCTTACAAAAAAATCACAATGAATAGGTTTACATTCATCTAAAATAATAATTCTATAGAAATTTACATTTGAATAGGGTATACTAAATTTATAAGAATCGATTTTTATATAACAAATCAATGATTTTCTGCAATCATTGCCCTATTCATATCTATGGTCCATAAAAATATTATTTATATAGGAGGTTTTTTTAAATGGCATTAGTCAATACAACTGAAATGTTCAAAAAAGCTTACGAAGGCGGTTACGCTGTTGGTGCTTTCAATGTTAACAACATGGAAATCATCCAAGGCATCGTATCTGCTGCACAGGAAGAAAACGCACCTTTGATTCTTCAAGTATCTGCCGGTGCAAGAAAGTACGCCAGCCCTATTTACCTCAAAAAGCTCGTGGAAGCCGCTATCGAGGAAACAGGTCTTGACATAGTGCTTCATCTTGACCACGGCGAGGATTTTGAAATCTGCAAAGCATGTATCGATGACGGGTTCTCTTCTGTTATGATTGATGGATCTAAATATCCTTTTGATGAGAATATCGCACTTACAAAAAAAGTCGTTGAATATGCACACGACAGAGGCGTTACAGTAGAAGCCGAGCTTGGCAAACTTGCCGGCGTGGAGGATGACGTAAAAGTTTCTGCTAAGGATGCTACATATACCGACCCTGACGAAGCCGTTGAATTTGTTGAAAGAACAGGCGTCGATTCTTTGGCAATCGCAATTGGAACAAGCCATGGAGCATACAAGTTCAAAGGAGATCCTCAACTTGACTTTGCAAGACTTGATACTATTTCTGCAAAGCTTCCAAACTTCCCATTAGTTCTCCACGGAGCCAGCAGCGTTCCACAGGAATTTGTCGAGCTTTGCAACAAGTATGGCGGTCAAATTCCAGGAGCTCAAGGTGTTCCTGAAGAAATGCTTAGAAAAGCAGCACACTCAGGTGTCTGCAAAATCAACATCGACACTGACTTGAGGCTTGCCATGACTGCTTCAATAAGAAAGACATTTACAGAAAACCCAGCTGAATTCGATCCAAGAAAATATCTTGGACCTGGTAGAGATGCTATCAAGCAAATGGTTCAGCACAAAATTAAAAATGTTTTGGGATGCAGCGGTAAAAGGTAATATCCCAGTAATTGCTTAAAGGCATCCCTAGGGATGCCTTTATTTTTAGGACAATATTCTGAAAGGAAGATTTCTGATGGAATTATACATAGTGCGCCACGGCACCACTAAGTGGAACCTGGATGGAAGGATACAAGGCTGCACCGATACCGAACTTACAGATGCCGGAATAAAAGAAGCTCGTCTTCTTGAACCAAAGATATCCCGACTTCCCGTAAAAAAAATTTACACCAGCCCTTTAAAAAGAGCTTTTGATACAGCCTCTATACTGAATATAAATTTAAATCTGCCTCTTATAGTGAAAAACGACCTTAGGGAAATTGAGTTTGGAGAATGGGAAGGCCTTACCTGGAATCAGGTCTTGGAAAAATACGATTATCTTATAAAAGAAAATAAAACAGGTTATGTGAATCCTCCAAATGGAGAAAGTTTCTACCAAGCACTTGATAGAGTAAAAAATGTGGTAGATGAAATCATCTCCCAGGGTGAAAACTGTCTAATCGTTTCTCACAAGGCTACCATACGATTCATTTTATACGGTCTTATAAAAAAGACACCGGCTCAAACCGGTGCCATAGAAATTGACAATCTTTCTGTGCTCAAGCTTTCATTTAACGGCAAATCTTTCATTAAATGGAACTTTATTTGAGAGCCTTGCCACCTAGGTAATCACATTTTATTCCCTGTCTTATGCCCTTGGCTCTCATTTGATTTTCAATCATGTCTTTAATTATCCACCAGCTTCTGTTCCAGTTGACGAACAGGGTGTTTTCCTCAGGCGCCCTTCCCACAAGTCGCTGTATCACTATATCCCCAGACAAGTACGCCAAAAATTCGACCACTCTATCCACATACTCTTCGAGATCTATAATATCGATATCTCCACTATTAAAAAGCTCCGCCATCTTGGTGTTCTTATCGATATAAAGGGCATGGAGCTTTACTCCGTCGACCTTCAATGCTGATAATACTTTTGCACACTCTATAGTGTCTTCGATATCGTCCCAGGGAAGGTTGAGTATGACATGTACACAGATATCAAATCCAAATTCTTTGATCATCAAGACGCTGTCTATAAATTCCGCCAAGGTATGTCCCCTGTTTATCTTCTTGAGAGTCTTGTAGTTTACGCTTTGCAGGCCAAGCTCTATATAGATCTTTATTCCGAAGTTCTTTTGGATGTCCGCCAATGCTAAAAGATATTTTTTATCGATGCAGTCCGGCCTGGTGGATATGGCTATGCCTACTACGTTTTCAAGGCAGACTTGAGAAATGTTTTTTTTAAACTCCTCAACAGGCATGTATGTATTCGTAAAGTCCTGAAAATAAGGTATGAACTTATTCGCCTTGTACCTTTTGGATATGTACTGAGAGTTTCTCTTGAACTGTTCTACAGGCAAAATTTCTTTTGAAAGAGTTTCGTGCCCAGCTCCCTCTTCTCCACAAAAAATGCATCCTCCTGTTCCCAGCTTGCCATCCCTGTTCGGGCAAGTTCCACTGATGCTGATCGGGATTTTATAGACTTTCTCCCCAAATCTTTCAACCAGGTAATCAGAATAATTCCTGTATAGCTCTTTTGAATTAATCACAATTGAATCCCAATAAGACAGATATCATCGTCTTGGGACAACGAACTTCTGAATTCCTTGGCCTTTTTTATTATTTCCTTGCATACGCTTTCTACAGGTGCGCCTTCTGCAGACCTTACAATATCGAGCATCCTGTTTATATTAAAAAATTCGCCCTGTATGTTTCTGGTTTCGGGTATTCCGTCAGTGTACAAAAACAACTGGTCTCCCGGCTCGTATAAAACAGAGTTTTGAACAGACTCTTGGTCGGGCATATATTTGTTTAGACCTACCAAAGGCATATTGGCCTTTAAAAGCTGTATGAGATTTTGTTTTTTTCTATAAAGTATCGGAGTAGGATGTCCGGCATTGCTGTACTTTATTGATTGCTTTATAGGATCCAAGACCATGTATATCATGCTAAAGTAGTTGTCGGGCAATACCTCGTTTATGTCTTGTTCTACGAACTCCATGACCTTTGCCGGATTCTCAAGGACTCCTTCGGTCTTGCTGCAATGAGTCAATATCAGTTTTACCATGCTCGTTATCATGGCTGCATCTATTCCGTGGCCTGCCATGTCGGCTATTGCTATTCCAAACTTTCCGTTGTCAAGGTTAAACAGATCGTAAAAGTCTCCACCGACTTTTCTGAAGGGCTTCAAATATGAAAATACTTCAAAATGCTCCGCCTTAAATTCCTTCGCATCTGGAATAATCGATTTTTGAATGCTCTGGGCAAACTCCAATTGTTTGCTGAATATATCGTTTTTGTACTGGAGCTCTTTGTTAAGCTCTATGGCCATGGACGCCTTTGATGCCAAAGTTGCTATCATATCCACAGTGCTTACCGCCTGACCGTTTTCATCGATAGTGCCTTTTTTGAAGAGTTCGGCCTCAAATCTGCACACTTCATCTCCAAGTCCCCAGCACTTAGTTTCTGTGACCAAAACATCCATATTCATTATCCTTGTAAGCCCTCCTGCGATAAAACCGCATTCAAAGGAACACAATGCCTCTCCAATATTCGGCATTCCCGAACAAACGGCACATTCATCCTCTTCGAAGATTATCTTGTTTCCTTCCATGCTTACAAGCCTTGTCTTGCCTATCATCAGCCTGTTAAGATAATCTATAAGATCATTGATTTCCAGGATATTAAATGAAGAAAGGGCAATATTTTTGCCCGCTTGATACAAGATTGATGCAGATAATTTGCCACCGTAGGTTTCTCTAAGGGCAAGTCGCATTATCCTCATATATAACAAATCTATATTTTGCCCCAGCTCACTTCGAATAGGGCAGCTTATGTCATCTATAGAAAGCTGTATCTGGCTATCCATTTCCTGCAGTTGATGGTTAATTACGTTTTTAAAATCCTTTAAAAATGCTTCGCTCAACCCGCAACCTCCTTTTAGCTCTTTTAAATATTATAGTACAATATTTAACATTTTACTATGTTTTATTTTATTTTACTTGCCTTTAACTTGCCAGTAACATGTATACAATATATTTAAACAGTTCGTTTGAATTCCCATAGGTTTAGCTATATAATAAAAGAAAAGCGAAAGAGGTGTCTACAATGGTTCGAATCGTCTCAGGTCCCAAAGGAAGCGGAAAGACTAAAAGAATGATCGATTATGCCAATGACAGCATTACCACCAGCGAAGGTGAAATCGTTTTTATCAATGACAGGGAGAAATACCGTGTCAAGCTTGATAACCACATCCGTTACGTCAATGTCGAAGATTTCTTCATAACATCCCCCGATGTCTTCTTTGGTTTTCTCAATGGATTGATTGCTGAAAACTACGATGTCAAAACCGTCTATATAGATAACGTGCTGAGAATCATAAATCTTGATGATATAAATCAACTTGAAGATTTGTTTTCTAAACTAAGAAAGCTTGAGGATAAATACAACGTAGAATTCGTGCTTAGCATTTGCGCCGATGATTCGCAAATACCAGAATTCATGAAAGAAGCAGTCTGCTGATTTCTTAAAACCAAAAACATGCAAGAGCTTAAATGCAATAAAACTCTTGCATGTTTTTATTATAATTCAGTAAAAATCGTAGTGCACTTTCTTAAAATCCATATCTTTCTCACTGTATTCAGCTTTCGCCTCATCCGCATATCCAATTGTAACAACGCACTCTACCACGTATTTTTCCGGTATGCCTAGCAGATCTTTTAAATATTCTTGAGAGCTCACGGCATCATCTTTTTCTCTTAATCTAGTCTGAATCCAGCAGCTGCCAAGACCCAGGCTCCGTGCAGCCAGTTGAATTGCATAAGCCGCTATGGAACAATCTTCTATCCACACATCGCACTTTTGAGGATCCGCTATCACCACGAAAGCCACAGGCACATCCTTGGCAAAAGATGCCCCGTGAACTTTGCTCTTTGAAATTGCTCCTAATACTTTCTTGTCTTTTACCACTATGAATTCCCACGGTTTTATATTTCTAGAAGAGGGTGCGATGAGAGCCGCTCTTATTATTTCTTCCAGCTTTTCCTTTTCCACAGGCGTCTCTTTGTATTTCCTGATGCTTCGGTACGTCTTTAGCTTATCGTACATTTTATTACCTCCCACTATATTTATCCAAGAGCTTTCAATGCCATTTTCAACGTGTCTTTTTTTACATCTTCTAAGGTTATATCGGGATATTGCCTCATCATGAACATGTAATGTCCGATGTCTGCGAATATATTTTTTATGACCATCCTATTGTAAAAATCGGTGTTGTCAGAGGCTACTTTCCCCTCTTTTTTCCCAGGTTCAAGCACTAAGTCTATTATTTGATTGATCTTACCAAACATCCTATCGCAACCGTCTTTTCCTGCAAATCCGTAAGGATACATCTCCATTGCTCCGTCTGAAGAAATGATCATGTTGAATACCGATTTTTCGCTTTGTATGCTTTGAATAAAATAATCACAGAGCACACCCAGCCTCTCACTAAAACCCTTATAAGACCTCAGGCTTGATTCCAGATTTGCTGCTTCTTGCTGCATGCTGTAAAGTATGCTTTTTTCCAAGACTTCTTCTTTGGACTGAAAATACTCGTAAATCGTTCCCTTTCCTACGCCGGCTGCCGCTGCGATATCTGAAACTTTTATGGAGTAAGGATTTTTACCGGTTTTTAAAAGTTCCACAGTACCTTTTAGTATTGATGCTTCCTTTTCTGAAATATTGAAGTCCACTCTCACTCTCCATCCTCTCCAATTTTTCTTTTATCCTTTCGGTGGAAAATATCATACATGACCGGCACTACAAAAAGTGTGAGAAGCGTGGCATATGTCAAGCCTCCTATGGCAGTTATAGCCAGTGGCTGCAGCATCTCAGCCCCCATTCCCATTCCCACTGAAAGCGTTGATAATCCCAGCACGGTGGTTATGGCAGTCATCAATATCTGCCTGATCCTGACCCTGCCGGTCTCCAGCAAGGCGCTTTTCTTATCCATTCCTTGCAGCATCAATTGGTTGGTATAGTCTACAAAAACAATTCCGTTATTTACTACTACACCGCTAAGAACCAAAAATCCAAGCATTGATATGACACTGATATCATTTCCTGTTAAAAATAAAGCTAATAGTCCTCCCGTAAAGGCAAGGGGTATGGTAAACATGACTATGAAAGGAGACAATAGTGATTGAAACTGGGCGACCATTATCAAATAAACAAATACTATGGCCAACAGTATCATTTTGACCAAATCTCCTAAAGTCTCGTTAATAGTCTCGGTTTCTCCGGCGATTTGTATCTTGTATCCTTCAGGAACGTCGTATTCTGATAGCTTGTCCGAAAATTCTCTGCTGACCAATCCAATATTATGGTCTGCATCTACGCTTCCTGTCACAGATACGTACCTTTCCTGAGAATCTCTTCTAATTGCTGACAAACCTTGCGCTTCGTTTATGTCGGCAATATCGCCTAACTCTATCGTATCCGAAACGCCGTCCTTTTCAACTTTTAATTCAAAAGACTCTAAATTTTCTCTTGTCACAAGCTCGCTTTTGCCGTCGATTACGATAACCGGGTATTCTTGGTTTTCAATATTCAAGGTAGTGGCAGTCTTCCCTTGGGAAATCCCTTGACTGACAGCAGAAAACACTTGTGCGACGGTCAAGCCCTCTTCCATTGCCTTGTTCTTGTCTACAGTCACTCTAAGCTCCACTGCATTGTCTTCAAATCCGGTCTCAACTTCTATCATTCCTTCAGTGCTGCTCAATAGATCAGCTACATCATTTGATATTTCTCGCAACACATCTATGTCATTTCCCTTTATTACGACTTCCACTCCGCTTCCCGCTATGGCTCCCAGATTCATATTTGAGGTCTCGACGATTATTTCTGCATCCAAGTCATCCGTGGCTTGTTGTATATCCTTTGCTATCTTTTGGTTTGACACCTTCTTGTTTTCGTCAAGGAGTATATACAATGATACGCTTTCTCCTGATCCTCCGCCAAAGCCCATCATTCCTCCACCGGCGCCTGAAAAAGCTCCTATTGTCTCAATTCCTTCTATACCTAAAATCCTATCTACTATCTCATTGGACATCTCTGTCATTTCTTCGAACTGTGCATCTTTATCCATATTTATGCTAACGGACATTTCTGATCCGTCCATTTCCGGAATGAAAGACGTGCCCATATACGCTGCTCCGATTCCACTGGCTCCCAACAGCACCAATACCAAAGCTAGCACTGCAAACTTCCATTTGAGAGCAAACTTTAGGATTACCTCGTATTTATCCACCATTTTGTCAAACAGCTTGTGTTCTTTATTTTCAAGTTTCTTGAATACCCCGGATGATATCACAGGCACTAGAGTCAATGCGATTATCAAGCTGGCAATCAGTGAATACGCTATTGTCAATCCCATATCAGTAAATATTTCTCTGGATATGCCCTGTGTAAATACAACAGGCAAGAACACGGCAGTGGTGGTCAGGGTTGATGCAGTCAATGCACCTGAAACCTGCTTAGCTCCTTCTATCGATGCCTTTACCGAGGACATCCCTGAGTTTTTAAGTCGATAAATATTTTCTATGACCACGACTGAATTGTCCACAAGCATTCCTACTCCTAAAGCAAGGCCGCCCAAAGATATGATATTTATAGTAACTCCTGTGAAATACATCATGGTTACGGCAAATACAAGGCTGATAGGTATGGACAATGCTACGATTATCGTAGGTCTTATGTCCCTTAAGAAAATCAGCAGTATCAATATAGCCAGCAAACCGCCATAGGCAAGATTTTTGAGCACAGAGTCTATGACTATATCTATATATACCCCTTGATCCATTAACGGCGTTATGGTAAGCCCTTCGTGATTGGACTCAACAGCGTCTATTCTTTCCCTTATTGAAGATGCTACCTCGGCAGTGGAATAGTTGCTTTGTTTTTGAAATGTCAATATAACGGCATCCTGCCCGTTTACTTTTGCGTATAGATCTTCAGAATTATCCGTATCGCTGACTTGAGCAACATCTTTTAAGTAGATTTTGCCCACTGAGTCTATCTTTGTATCAAACAAGAGAAGATTCATCATTTCCTCAGAATCAGCGATTTTATCGCCTACCTTTACCAAGTATTCTCCTCCATCACCCTGTACATATCCTGCAGGCATTGAAAAGTTTTGAGCTGCCAATATCCCCGATATCATATCCGGAGTTATGACACCTTCGAGATCAGCTTCCTTGAAAGCCTTATCTTTAGATTCGGATATCTCTTCAAGACCACTTTCGATCTGTGCCAAGCTTTCTGTCAGCTGATCTCTTGCCTTGTTGATTTCCACATTAAGCGTAATACGCCCTTGATCTAAAGCATTTTCATTTGACAAGAGTTCCTGCTTTCCTAAGTTCAACGCTTCTTTTTGACTTTTAATCTCTGCCAATCCGGTGTTCATCTCTGCCAAGGCTTCCTCTAATGAAGCTTTCCTCGTCATTGTCTCGTTAAGTCCAGATTGCAGCAACGCCAATGTCTCCATTTGATTTTCATCAAGTTCAGTTTCTGAATTTTCCAGCTCGTAAATCTGCGACTCAAGCTCTTGCTCCGCCACATCCAAAGCATCTATGGCAATCCGGGTTTGAGTTATTTGGCTAATTAGCTGGCTTTCTGCGCTGTCGAGAGCGTCTTCTCCTACTTCCAGTTCGATCTTTGCATCATTAAGAGCATCTTTGCCTTGAATGATCTGGTCTGAACGATTTTTAAATTCAGCATCTAGCTGTTCTATGCCTTTATTAATCTCCGCTTTTGCACTTAACAGCTCATCTTCCGCTTTAGACAGTTCGCTGTCTATATTGTTTAGCACATTTTTATTTAACTCTTCAATCTTATCAGGAAGCAGCTTAACTTCAATCGTTTCTTCAACCATGCCTGTTCCTTCTACCGAAGCCACGCCTTCGACGCTTTCCAGTTCAGGTATTATGGTATCCCTTGCAAATAGGGATATTTCTGATATATCCATATCTTTTGAATCGACTGCAGCTATCATTATCGGCAACATGTCGGGATTCATCTTTATTACGGTCGGAGTGCCGACTCCATCGCTCCAGTTAGGCTTGATTAAATCTAAATTTCCGTTAACTTCTATAATCGCAGAATCCATATTGACCGTGTTGTTGAATTCAAGTATGACCATAGAAGAGCTTTCCCGGGAGACAGAGCTTACATTCTTTATGTTTGATGTAGTAGCCAGGATTTGTTCCAAAGGTCTTGTAACGATGGTTTCGACCTCCTCAGGACTTGCACCTGGATATGGAGTTGCCACTACGACGTAAGGAAGCTCCAAACTAGGCAAAAGATCTGTCTGAAGGTTCATAAATGAAATAGTCCCCAATATTAATATAAGTACAACCGCAACAAAAACCGTATACGGCTTTTTAACGCTGAATTTTGATAACATGTCAATCCTCCCATCTTTCCGACCGACTGGTCGGTCATTTTAATTTTA
>DMAW01000143.1 GCA_003446375.1 Eubacteriaceae bacterium
AACATTTACACTTTATATTGACCGAGACAATAAAATGAAGTACAATAAATATTAGGTGGGATTATAGCCCTGCACCAGGAGGTGAGAACTTGATAGGATTAGAATATATTTTAAACCTCTATAACCTTCAACATATAGAACTTGCAGAAAAACTCGGCATAAAAAAACAAAATATAAACATGTGGGTGAAAGGGCGACAGAATATTCCAAAGAAATATCTACCAGTTTTAGAAGAACTCTTTGGTATTGCTCAGTCCTACTTTGGACGTGAGCTTTCAGAAATTGAGCAATTAGAAATCCAGAAGGAAAAGCTGAAAAGAGATCTGAAGCCTGTAATCAAAAAGCATGAACAGCAGTTTTCTTTGGGAGAGATTAATGATCTTGTTGAAGTTCCCATCTATGATAAAGAAGAAATGAATGCAATAGAGCGAGATATAGAAAAGGCTAAGCTGGTATCTAAGTTTAAGGCCGCGATGGATGTAGTAGATAATAATCCATACTTGGAGACCTATAAGCTAATTGTTGAACTACTTGAAAAAGTGCAGCATGAATCAGTTCTACACAAAACGATTGAAGCGTTGGCACATTATTATGAAGTCTTGCCTGACTGGGTAAGCAGCGAACCGGAACAAGAAGGCTTTGAAAGTGAAATATTTGAAGTCTTTGATGATCATAACTATTAAACATTTGGAGGGAATATTAATGGCTGAAAAGACAGGAAACATTGGATTTGAAGAGACACTTTGGAAAGCGGCAGACAAACTGAGAGGCAGTATGGATGCCAGTGAATATAAACACGTGGTACTGGGACTAATTTTCCTTAAGTACATATCCGATAAATTTGAAACAAAGTTTAATGCTCTTGTTGAAGAAGGTGCTGGCTTTGAAGAGGACCGAGATGAGTATGAAGCAGAGAATATCTTCTGGGTTCCTAAAGAAGCGAGATGGTCATTTATCAAAGACAATGCAAAAGATTCTAAGATTGGTCAGTACATTGATGATGCCATGATTCTTATTGAAAAAGAGAATACATCTCTTAAGGGGGTATTGGATAAGCGCTACGCAAGGCCAGAAATAGATAAACGAAGACTTGGAGAATTGATTGATCTTATCTCAACTATTAAGCTTCATCAAAATGGAGAAAAGGACTTACTTGGTAGAGTGTATGAGTATTTCCTTGGCCAGTTTGCCAGCGTCGAAGGAAAAGGCGGTGGAGAATTTTATACCCCTACTAGTGTAGTTAAGACCTTAGTTGACATGATCGAGCCCTACCAAGGTAGAGTATATGACCCCTGCTGCGGATCCGGCGGTATGTTTGTACAAAGTGAAAAGTTTGTGGAAGATCATCAAGGTAAAGTTGAAAATCTCTCCATCTATGGTCAGGAAATGAACTCAACAACGTGGAAACTTTGCAAGATGAACTTGGCTATTAGAGGACTTGATGCCAATCTAGGACCACACCACGATGACACTTTCCATCATGATCTTCATAAGACATTAAAAGCAGATTATATACTTGCTAATCCACCTTTTAATATTAGTGACTGGGGTGGCAATCAACTGACAGATGATGTAAGATGGAAATTTGGTATTCCACCTGCAGGTAATGCAAACTACGCATGGCTTCAGCATATGGTTTATCACCTGGCACCTAATGGTAGCGCGGGGATCGTTCTTGCCAATGGCTCACTAAGTACCAACACCTCTAATGAAGGTGAAATTAGAAAGAATTTATTAGAAGGGGATATGGTTGATGCCATAGTAGCTCTTCCAGATAAACTGTTCTATTCAACAGGTATTCCCGTATCGCTATGGATACTTAACAGAAACAAGAAGGATAATCCGAAGTTTAGATCCAGAGAACATGAAGTGCTTTTTATTGATGCACGACAATTGGGAGAAATGATAGATAGAAGACACAGAGAGCTAACAGAGGAAGATATCAGCAAGATCTCTGAAACCTATCATGAATGGCGAAATATCGATGGGGAGTATGAAGATATCAAGGGTTTCTGCAAGTCAGCCACAATTGAAGACATCAGAGAGCATGAATACGTCTTAACACCTGGAAGGTACGTGGGTATTGAAGATATAGAAGATGATGGCATCCCATTTGATGAGAAAATGGAGAGTATGACAGCAGAGTTAGCGGAACTCTTTGCTAAATCCCGAAAGCTAGAAGATGAGATCAGAAAGAATCTAGGAGGGATTGGATATGAGTTTTAGTGAATGGAGAGAGGTAAAATTAGAAGACATAATTGAAATAATAGGAGGCGGAACGCCTAAGACAAGTATTCCAGAATATTGGAGTGGTAGTATTCCGTGGATATCAGTTAAGGACTTTAATACAGGATATAGATATGTTTATGAAACTGAAAAAACAATCACTGAAATTGGGCTAAATAATAGTTCAACAAAACTATTGAACAAAGATGACCTTATCATATCCGCAAGAGGTACAGTAGGAGCTTTAGCACAATTGGGAAGACCAATGGCATTCAATCAGTCTTGCTATGGATTAAGAGCAAAAGAAATGACTACAAATGATTTTGTATATTATCTTTTAAAAAATATGATCGGTAATATACAACAGAATACTCATGGATCTGTATTTAATACTATCACAAGAGATACATTTGGCATTTTAAAAGCTAATCTACCTCCACTTGAAGAACAAAAGGCCATCGCCCGTATCCTCTCAACTCTGGATGATAAAATTGAGGTCAACAACGAGATTAACAAAACCCTAGAGAATATGGCGCAGGAAATTTTTAAACAATGGTTCGTTGAATTTGATTTTCCCAATGAAGATGGAGAACCTTATAAGTCCAGTGGCGGCGAAATGGTTGAAAGCGAGATGGGGATGATCCCTAAGGGGTGGGAAGTAAGCACACTAAAAGATGTGATCAATATAATTGATAATAGAGGAAAAACACCACCACAGGAGCCTAGCAAAACAATTTATCCAATAATCGATGTGAAGGCATTGTCAGGTGATATTAGAGTAATTGATTATAATAATTGTATGAAATATGTTAGCAAAGAAACTTATGACAATTGGTTCAGGAGTGGACATCCGAGCCAAGGAGATATTCTTTTATCGACTGTAGGTAGTTTAGCAGAATTGAAAATATTTATGGGGAATACAGGATGTATTGCTCAGAATGTCGTTGCTTTAAGAACTAAAACCATTTCTAATCTTTATTTGTATGAGTTGCTGAAAAACATTAAAAATGATTTAGTATCTTATAACATTGGGTCAGTGCAGCCTAGTATTAAGGTAACACATATTGTTAAACATAAGATTCTTATTCCGAATAATATTATTGTCGAGAAATTCCATCTTTTTATGGATGAAATTACAAATGAAATATTTATTAAGCATAATGAAAATGTGTTATTAACTTCAATCAGAGATTCACTCATCCCCAAACTCATGTC
>DMAW01000131.1 GCA_003446375.1 Eubacteriaceae bacterium
CATTATACGGACTTTATCTAAAAGGAAAATAGTTAGATTAAGGTAAATAAATACTCTCGATCAATTGATTTTACTGGAATTAAACTGTATATTAGAAGATAATGGTTTAGCACATATCATGCTAAAAATATAGCGGATTATTAATCGCAAGATGAGGAGATGTTAAAATGAAGGTTATAGGATTTTTTATTAAATGGGTGTTGCTATTACCGATTTTTGTCATTTATCATTTGGTAAGAAAAGCTTGATTCTTAAATTGTTGTAATTTTCTTCCCTCGATATCAACCCTACTAATATAAAGTATTAGTAGGGTTGATATCGAGGGTTTATGCGAGTTATACTTGTCCGTTATTTATTCTAGTACCAGAAATCGCTGAACATCTTGGTGTAAGCAAAGATACAATTCGAAACTGGATAAAAAAAGAAGTTATACCTTACCGTAGAGTGGGCAAATAATACAAGTTCAAAATATCTGAAGTTGATGCTTGGGTAGAGAGTGGTAAAAGCGCTGAAATTGAGTAAGAAATTCAAGTTTTATAGTTGAGGGGGGAAGGACATGCAAGTTCTCGATAATGTGAATAAAACCGTGAAAGATGATCTGGCAAAAACAGTCTCAAAAGGGGATAAAATTTCAATAGCGGCAGCTTGCTTTTCAATTTATGCTTATGAATCTTTAAGAAAGCAACTGGATGGTGTCGAAGAATTGCGCTTTGTTTTTACCTCTCCGACATTTCTAAATGAGAAAGCGCCTAGAGAAAAGCGTGAGTTCTATATTCCGCAGCTTAACCGAGAGCGTTCATTATATGGAACAGAATTTGAAGTAAAACTACGAAATGAATTGAATCAAAAGGCAATTGCTAGGGAATGTGCTGAGTGGATCAAAACGAAAGTCCGCTTTCGTTCTAATGTAACCGGTGGAGCGATAGGGAGTTTTCTGAGCGTGGTGAAGCCTGACGAATCCATCGCATATTCGCCACTAAACTCATTTACCACTGCAGATCTAGGTTGTGAACGTGGGAACAACATTATGAGCCTTGTCAACCGAATCGATACACCTCTTGCGGATGAATATGTGAAAATGTTTGATCAGATTTGGAATGACAAGAACCTTTTGCAGGACGTAACAGACCAAGTGATTGATGGTATAACTGCAGCATATAATGAGAACTCACCTGAGTTTGTCTACTTTGTTGCAATTTATAATATTTTCAATGAGTTCCTGGCTGATATTAATGAGGATGTATTACCTAATGAGGCCACAGGATTTAAAGAGACCAAAATTTGGGGGAAACTCTACGATTTTCAACAAGATGCTGTCCTTGCAATAATCAATAAGTTAGAGGATTTTAACGGATGTATTCTTGCAGATAGCGTGGGTTTAGGTAAAACTTTTACTGCTCTTGCTGTTATCAAATATTACGAACTACGAAATAGAAATGTGCTAGTGCTTTGTCCAAAGAAACTGGGAGATAACTGGTTTACATTTAAAGAAAACTATCTCAACAATCCTATTGCAGCAGATCGGTTACGATATGATGTTCTTTATCATACCGACTTGTCTCGTGAACACGGGAAGTCTGGGAATATTGATTTATCAAAACTGAATTGGAGTAATTATGATCTGGTTGTAATTGACGAGAGTCATAACTTCAGAAATGGCGGTGATTATTCAGGCCGTGGTGATAACAAAAGAGAAAACCGGTATCTGCAATTATTAAATAAAGTGATCAGACAGGGTGTGAAAACCAAAGTTCTTATGCTTTCTGCAACACCTGTCAACAATGGTTTTTCTGATTTGAGGCACCAGCTTGAACTTGCATATGAAGGTAATCCTGCTTTAATTAATGATAAGCTAGACACTGCAAAGCCAATCGATGTCATATTCCGAGGGGCACAAACCGCTTTTAATAAATGGAGCAAACTGGATCCAGAAGATAGAACCACAGAGAATCTATTACGCTCACTTGACTTCGATTTCTTTACTATGCTCGACAGTGTAACAATAGCCCGTTCAAGAAAACACATCGAGAAGTACTACGATATTGAAGCTATTGGGAAATTCCCAGAACGGCTTAAACCACTGGCATTAAGGCCAAAGCTCACCAATCTATCAGGTGCAATTGATTATGACGAAATCTATGATCTGCTTATGAAACTCAATCTTTCTGTGTATATACCAACTGATTTTTTGCTTGATAGTAGGAGGCATAAGTACATAGATTCAAACGTCAACATTGATCGTGCCGGACGTGAGATTGGTATTCGCAGGTTGATGTCTATTAATCTCTTGAAAAGACTTGAGAGTTCTGTTGTTTCATTCAGTATTACACTAGAAAGGGTTCGTCAGCTCATTAATGGAACCATAGAGACTATTGATGCATATGAGCATGGAAATAGACAGATATTTAACGCCCGAGAGATTGTGGAAACTGACTTTGATGGAGATGACCGAAATACGACATTCTTTGGAAATAATGCTAAGAAGATAGATATTGATCTCGGGGACATGGACTATATTACCTGGAGGGAGAAGCTATCAGAGGATTCGGAAATACTTCAGCTTTTATCTTCTATGATTCGTGACATTACTCCTGAACATGACACTAAATTACAAACATTGGTTGATTTGATTGCTGGAAAGATTCAGAGTCCTTTTAATGAGAATAATAAAAAGGTGCTTATCTTTTCCGCATTCTCCGATACGGTAGATTATTTGTATGCTCAGATAGCGCCGATTGTAAAAGAGAGGTATGGGCTTCATACGGCAATGATTACAGGAACAACGGATGGAAGAACTACAGTGAAACTACCACGTACGGATATGAATACAATCCTTACGTTATTTTCACCACGTTCTAAAGATAAAGAATTACTAATACCCAATAAGCCAGTTGAGATAGATATACTCATCGCTACAGACTGTATTTCTGAAGGTCAAAACTTACAGGATTGTGATTACTGTGTAAACTATGATATACACTGGAATCCAGTCCGGATTATTCAGCGTTTTGGTCGAGTTGACCGTATTGGCAGTCAAAATGAAACCATCCAGCTCGTTAACTTCTGGCCTAATATTGGCCTGGATAAATATCTCGAATTAAAAGGGCGAGTAGAAACGCGCATGAAAGCCTCTGTTATGACTTCTACTGGTGACGATAATCCAATTGATCCAGAGGAACTGGGAGACCTGGAATATCGTAAAGCTCAACTTGAAAAATTGCAAAATGAAGTAGTTGATATCGAAGATATGCAAAGTGGTGTTTCCATTATGGATCTAGGGCTAAATGAGTTTAGACTTGATCTTCTCGATTATGTTAAGAAAAATGATAATTTGGATAAAGTACCATTTGGACTTCACGCAGTGGTGAATGGAAATGAGAGTACCCCTAAAGGTACGATTTTCATCCTTAAGAATATTAACACAAGCATAAATCATCATAATAAAAACCAACTTCACCCATTTTATATGGTATATGTGCGTGATGGTTCAGTTGTTCATATTGATCATCTTCAACCGAAAAAGCTTCTTGATGTCTTTAGACAGCTATGCAAGGGAAAATCAGAACCACTGCTTGACCTTTGTAAACAGTTCAACGATGAAACGAAAGATGGTAGGGATATGAGACACTATTCAGATCTTTTATATTTTGCCGTAAAGTCTATCGTGGATCTCAATGAAGATGACTCAATTGATAGCTTCCTATCTGGTAAGCAAATATCCTTAGTAGAGAACACGATTGATGGGCTGGATGATTTTGAACTGGTCTGTTTCGTGAATGTGAGGTGAGTCAGCTAAAATGTTTGGGCTACCTAAATCTACTGAAATTAATAAGCAGCTCCCTAAGAAAGCGATATTTGAGAAGTTCAAGCCAAACCCCGCAGATAAAAAACTGTTTGATGAGCAAATCAATCGAATCTTAATTGTAGGAGAGATTTCTCCCCAAACAGTGAATGTAGCACCAGGTAATGAAGTAAAAGCCATTTATATTCTTTTAGTCATAATGAAGACAAAAGCATGTGATAAAAAGAACATTGCTCTTTTATCAAAATCAATTGGCCAGAGGATGTTGTTTGCACTCCAATATCAAGATAAGGTTCAGTTTGCAGCATATCGTGCCGATAGGGTATTAATTTCAGAGAGTAAGCCTTTTGATAACTGGCAGCTTAAACTCAATGGACTAGACCTTGGCAGTATCTGGGATGACCTTATTGTTACTATAAGTGATATTGACCTAGCAGAAGGTAAAGCCATAGATGAAACCATTATAGAAAATGAATACCGTGAAAAGCTTATAAAACAAATAGCTGTTCTTGAAAAGAAAGCTATGAATGAAAGACAGCCTAGACGCAAGTGGGAACTTGCTGAGGAGTTAAACAAATTAAAAAAACAATTAAAAGGAGAATAGATATGGACAAGCTAAAAATGCATACCCAAAATCTAGCAGATGATAACTTTGCAGCCCTTGCAGCCATGTTTCCAAATGCTGTGACAGAGACAATAGATGAAAATGGTGAGATTATTCGTGCCATAGATGCTGAGGTATTAGCTCAAGAAATTAATACTAGAATAGTTTCAGGAAAAGAAGAGCGTTATCAGTTTACTTGGCCAGATAAGAAAAAATCTGTACTCATGGCAAATGCACCAATAGCAGCAACGCTAAGACCTTGTAGAGAAGAAAGTGTAGACTTTGATGCCACCGAGAATCTTTATATAGAAGGGGATAATCTTGATGTTCTCAAGCTCCTAAGGGAAACCTACTTAAATAGAGTTAAAATGATATATATCGATCCGCCATACAACACAGGAAAAGATTTTATTTATGAAGACGATTTTAAAGAAGCAACAGGGGAGTTTTTAAAGAGGGATGGTCAATATGATGAACAGGGGAATCGTTTGACATCAAACTTTGATAGCAATGGAAGATTTCACACTGATTGGCTTAATATGATTTATCCAAGACTTAGAGTTGCTAGGGATTTATTAACGGATGATGGGGTTATATTTATTAGTATCGACGAAAAAGAGTATTCTAATGTTAAAAAAATATGTGACGAAATATTTGGAGAGAAAAATTATTTTGGGGATTTGGTTTGGGAAGCAACTACACAACCTATAAATGCGGGTTCTGCAAAATTTGGATTGCAAAAGAAAACAGAAAGCATACTGTTTTATGGGAAAAAAAAGAATGCTATTTCTGGATTTGAACTTGAGGAATTGAGTGGAAGCTTGAATTATCCGCATATTGGGAAATATGGGGCGTGTAGATTTGAGATTATAGAAAAATCAGATGCTGGAGATTATAGTAGACCTACAATGAAATTTGCTATATTAGGACAACAACCACGAGAGGGCAAACGTTGGCAAATTGGTGAGGATACTGCTAGGAAGCTAGAGAATGATGGAAAAGTTGAAATTGTCGATGGAATTGTTAAGAAAGCTGTATACCCTGAAGATGAAATTGATAAAAAGCAATATAAACCGTTCTGGTCATTGTTATTAGCAAATGAAGTTGGGACAGCACAAACTGGGAAAGACGAATTAAATAGTATTATGGATAGACCAATCGGTTTTGATACAGTTAAGCCAACTCAGCTAATTAAAAAAATAGTATCTTACCTAGGAAAAGAAACTACGGTTATGGACTTCTTCTCTGGTTCGGCTACCACCGCTCATGCCGTTATGCAACTGAACGCAGAAGACGGTGGCAATCGCAAGTTTATAATGGTGCAGTTGCCTGAAGTGTGCTCCGAGGGTACAGAAGCTGCCAAAGCGGGTTACGCTAACATCTGTGAAATCGGCAAAGAACGCATCCGTCGCGCAGGAGCTAAGATTAAAGAAGAGAATAAGGACAAAGAAGGTATTGAAAATTTAGATACTGGTTTCCGTGTACTTAAGTTAGATAGCAGTAATATGAAAGAGGTTTATTATACGCCTGAAGAATATTCACAAATGGGATTCAACTTGGAAGGCTTTATGGATAACATCAAACCTGATCGCAGCGATGAAGATTTGCTATTCCAAGTGATGCTGGATTTAGGTATTCCTCTTTCAGCTAAAATAAATCAAGAAGGAAAGGTAATCTACGTCAATGACAATTACTTAATAGCTTGTTTTGACAAGGTAGATACAGATACGATTACAGAAATAGCGAAGAAACAGCCTTATTATGCTGTATTTAGAGATAGTAGTTTCTTAAATGACTCTGCCCTTGTCAATGTGGAGCAGGTGTTTAAAACTTACAGCCCAAGCAGCATAAGGAGGGTATTGTAGATGAAGTTTAAGTTTAAAGTACAAGATTACCAGACTGAAGCTGCTGAAAGCATTGTCAAAGTATTTAATGGACAACCTAAACATGGCCTTTTCAAATATCGTAGAGATTTAGGGAAGCGGAAAGCTCAGGCTACAATTCAAGAACAAGATGCTGAATTTGAAATGGGTTTTCGTAATGCTGAGGTAGAAATAACAAAGGAGCAGCTCCTTAAGAATATCCGTGCTGTGCAGACAGCTAATAACATTAAAAATTCATCTGCAATAGAAGCGGGGCTTGGTCTTGTTTCCCTTGATGTAGAAATGGAAACGGGTACGGGTAAAACTTATGTCTATATTAAAACTATGTTTGAGCTTTACAAGGCTTATGGTTGGAGCAAGTTTATTGTCGTAGTACCCAGTATTGCTATTCGTGAAGGGGTAAAGAAATCCTTTGAAATTATCCAAGAGCATTTCATGGAGCATTATGGGCTGAAGGCTAGATTTTTTGTATATAATTCCTCTAATTTGCACCAATTAGATGAGTATTCTCAAAACTCAGGAATTAATGTCATGATTATCAATACTCAGGCATTTAATACCACCATGAATGAGGATAAAAATGTGGAAGGTAGAAGTGGTAATGAAGCTGCGCGTATTATCTATACCAAACGTGATGAGTTTGGCTCAAGACGTCCAATAGATGTTATTAAGGCAAATCGTCCAATCATTATTTTAGATGAACCTCAAAAGATGGGTGGTACAGCAACTCAAAATGCACTGAAGAAGAATTTTAATCCCATATTTTCTCTCAATTTTTCAGCTACCCACAAAACATCTCATAACCTTGTTTATGTACTGGATGCACTGGATGCTTTCAAAAAAAAGTTGGTTAAGAAAATCGAAGTAAAAGGTTTTGAACTGAAAAACTTAAGTGGTACCAATAGATATATGTATCTAGCCGATATTGTGATAGATCGCAAAAATCCACCTCGTGCTAGACTTGAATTTGAAGTAAAGCGTAGCGGTGGTATCAAACGTGAAATACAATTATTAGAAGCGGGAGACAGTTTATATGCATCCTCTAATGGATTGGAAGAATATAAAGGCATATCTGTTGCAGAAGTAGACCCTATACGTGCAGTAGTTGCATTTTCTAATGGAGATAGCCTGACAACTGGCGAAGCTAGTGGCAATGTTAATGAAGATGATATTCGCCGTATACAGATTCGTGAAACCATAGCCTCACACTTTGATAAAGAAGAGAAGTTATTTGAACAAGGCATTAAGTGCCTATCTCTTTTCTTCATTGATGAAGTAGCAAAATACAGAAAGTATGATGAAGATGGCAATGAATTAGTAAGTGAATATGGAAAAATATTTGAAGAAGAATATACGGCAGCACTAAATGAAAGGTTGACTCTGTTCCCAACAGCTTATCAAGCTTATCTAAGAGACATTGAAACAGCTGAAACTCATAGAGGTTATTTCTCTATAGATAAAAAAGGTAGGGCTATAGACAGTAAAAAAGCACGTGGTAGCGAGTTTTCAGATGATATTTCAGCTTATGACCTAATATTAAAAAACAAGGAACGTTTATTATCCTTTGAAGAACCAACGCGATTTATCTTCTCCCACTCAGCGTTACGAGAAGGTTGGGATAATCCTAATGTATTTCAGATATGTACCCTAAAACATTCTGATAATGTGACAGCTAAAAGACAAGAAGTAGGTAGAGGACTTCGTCTTTGTGTAAATAGTAATGGAGAAAGACAAGATCTTGAGGTTTGTGGAGAAAGTTTAGTTCATGGTCTAAATGTACTGACGGTTGTTGCTAGTGAAAGTTATTCAGGATTTGTTGCCGATTTACAGAAAGAGATTAAGTCAGATCTTTATGAGCGTCCAACAAAAGCAAGTGTGGAGTATTTTGCAGGTAAAAATATTACTGTTGGAGATGAAATTCATTCAATCACAGCCGCAGAAGCCACTGCAATTTATAATTATCTTGTGCGTAATGAGTATGTTGATGATGATGGTGCAGTTACAGACACATATCGCACTGCAGCTGAAGTGGGTAGTTTTGCACCACTTAAGCCTGAACTACAGCCCCTAGGAGAAAATATTCATAAATTAGTGCAGGCGATATTTGATCCAAGCATCCTTAAAGAAATGGCAGGAAATGCCCATGAAACTAAGGTTAAGGATAATCCTATCAATGAGAACTGGAAGGATTTCAAAGAGTTATGGGAAAAAATCAATAAAAAGTATGCTTATACAGTCGATTTTAATAGTGAAGAACTTGTAGAGAAATCTATAGCTGCAATCAATAGTGAACTAAGAGTTGCAAAATTAACCTATACTTTGACAAAAGGTGAGCAAGCTGGAACTGATTTCAATGTAGAGCGCACTGAAACCAAAAAACTAGAACGTTCACAGGGAAGCTATGTTGAATATGACCTTGTAGGTAAAATAGCAGAAGGGGCAACCCTCACTCGTAGGACGGTTACAGCTATATTAAAAGGTATTTCTCCTGAAAAATTATGGTTATTTAAAGAAAACCCAGAAGAGTTTATTTCTAAAGTATCTGCAATAATTAATCAGCAAAAAGCTTCAGTTGTTGTGGAGCATATTACTTATGCTTCAACAGCAGAAGAACCCTATTCACAAGATATATTCAATATGAGCCGATCTTCTGATGAATATGCAAAAGCCTTTAAAGCGAAACACGCAATACAGGATTTCATATTTACAGACGGATCAGCTAAAGACAGTATTGAAAGAAGGTTTGCAGAAGATTTAGATGCTGCCGATGAGGTGGTAGTTTACGCAAAACTGCCAAGAGGACCACGAGGATTCTATATTCCTACACCAGTTGGCAACTACTCACCAGACTGGGCAATTTCATTTAAGAAAGGTGCTGTTAAACATATTTTCTTCATAGCAGAAACTAAAGGCACAATGGATAGCCTTCAATTGAGACCTATAGAACAGGCTAAGATCACTTGTGCAAAGAAGCTATTTAATGAGTTGTCTACAAGTGAAGTGAAGTATCATGATGTGGATACCTATCAGAATTTGTTGTCGGTTATTGATTCATTATAATAAAAGCCCGTAAAATCCATGGTTAGTTGATTTTACGGGCAGATTTTTAAGGAGGGGGACATGTCTGATTATACGATTAACATTCAGAATTGCAACAACATAGCACAAGGAGAATTGCCGATTTATTCCAATAAACTTAACATCATGTTTGGTCGTAATGGTACCGGGAAATCAACGATGGTAAGAGCCATTACGCTTATATCTCAGCAAAAAGCATTAACAGAACTTGCACCATATGGGATCAGTAATGAGGATGTTCAGCCGCATATAGAAGGATTTTCATCAGATAATATAGCAATATTTGATGATGAATATGTCCGTCAATATGTCTACCAAACCAAGACCCTTATTAAAAATACATTTGAGGTTCTGATTCGCTCAAATGAATACGATAATGCAAAGAAAAATATTGATGATGCGTTATCAACAATTAAAACCACTATTACAGAGCGTCAAGAGATTGTAAACCTTCAAAGTAATATTGGTGATTTGATAGACAAGATTAAGATGACTAGCAATAATAAAATTGCTAGAAGGGGAGGAACTAAAGGAATTCTTGAGGGCAAAGGTGCATATTTCAATCCTCCTGCTGAACTGACTGACTTAAAACCATTCTTTGAAGAAAACACTGTTTCTAAATGGGCAACATGGCGTTTACAAGGATACGATCAATTTGGTAGTAAAGGCTGTTGTCCTTATTGCTCAACTAATGACTCAGAAAAGACAAGTACCATAAACAGAGTATTTGCTGATAGTTTTGACAAGGCCAGTGTTGAAATTGCAGCTGCAATATCAAAAGCACTAGAAGCTTTACAACCATATTTAGAGGAAAAAAAGACCGAGGAATTAATTTCTTTATTTGGTGTTAAAGAAGATTTGGACGTCCTCGAAACACAATTAACCAAGCTCTGTACTGAAGCAGATTATCTTTATAAAAGGTTAACCTCTATTGTCTCATTCAATGGTGCTTCAGTAGATAGAGATAATATTGCAGATTTAGAATCTAGATTAAATGAAATGAAAATCGATTTCAGGGCTATTGATGATTTTTTTATATCGGATCTTACTAAGCAAGAAATTAGCACGATTAATATGGAGGTGGACAATCTTTTAGATAAAGTTAATGTGCTTAAAGGTGAAATTGGAAAATATAATAAATATATTCAAGATAAAATAAAAGATAGAAAACAGGATATAAATGAATTTCTTTCCATAGCGGGATTTAGGTATTCGTTTGATGTAGAGCTTGATGGTGAAAATAATGCTAGAGCATTTCTTAAATTTATAATGCCAGATGGAAATTCAGGAGATTTAAATTCTCCTAGTAAGCATCTGAGCTGGGGTGAAAAAAACGCATTTGCATTAATATTATTTATGTTTGACGCAATTAGCAGGAATCCTGACTTAATAATACTTGATGATCCGATATCATCTTTCGACAGTAATAAAAAGTATGCGATAATAAATAGACTCTTCAAGACAGGCGATAAAGATAATAGTCTCTACCAGCGAACCGTGTTGATGTTAACACATGATTTTGAACCAGTGATTGATTATGTCCAAGTTGGTGCTGGAAGGCAAGATCCATCTTACGTCTGTGCTAATTACCTAGTAAATAATGATGGTAATTTAACATGTACCCCTATTCAAAAAAACTCTGATTTAATGTCTTCAGTTGTTTTACTAAAAGAAATAGCTAAAGATTCAAACATTGATATAGCTGCAAGAATAGGATGTCTTCGTAAATTTATTGAACATCAATATAGAAAACCAAAAGAAGAGTCTGATGCCTATAACATACTCTCAAGCCTCATACATAGGCGATCTGAACCAACTTTTGATTCTGAAGGAAAGAACAAGTTAAGTGAAGAGCAAAGAGCAAATGGAAAAGGCTTTATCCAACAATACATTCCAGAATTTGACTACGATTTGGTTCTTGAGCAATGTACCCCTGAAAAATTGATGGATCGTTATGCAAATGAGACGTCCTCATACATAAAAATGCTTATCTTAAGGGCTTATACAGAGCATGATAAAGAGGCCAGAGAAAGGCTTCGTCAAACCAATGATGTCTTAAGGAAATATGTAGACGAAACATATCACATTGAAAATGATTACCTTTATTCGCTTGATGTCCGTCGTTTCAATATTGTCCCAGATCACTATATGACACACGCAGAGCGTTTTGTTGCAAATGAGAGAGCGCGGTTTGATTTTGTAGGGGTTTAATCTTGGATGGATCTAATGTTGACTTGTTTCCGCACACGTAGAAATCTTCAGAATTTCTATGGACATATTCCCGCAAACGAGCAAATGTACAAAAGCGGGATAGAAAAGTTTCCACATACGGATAAATGTAAAAAAACACTCAAGACATCAAGATGAGCCTATCCGGCCACGTTGAGACGGTAGTATTG
>DMAW01000024.1 GCA_003446375.1 Eubacteriaceae bacterium
GGTGGATTGGGCTATGAGAACCTGATTAAAAATTTCTTCAAGTAGTTTAGAAAATGCTTGGTCTTTTGATTCTTTTGTAAAAAGTCCGTGCAAAAGTTCAGTATCCAGTGTAATATTTAATTGAGCCATTTTGTTCATCTCCTCAGTTAGGTATTTGTTGGTACTTTTATTTTAACCGAGGACGAGCATTTTGGCTCATTTTTATTTGAAGTTTCTTTTTACACCATTATACGGACTTAATCTAGTTTCGAAAGAAGGTGATACATAAAATACATGAAAAAAGCAAAACAAATATAAATTAATAAAATATTGCATTTGCTCAGATTAATATATTAATAAAATTTATAAAGTCCATAATACTATCTTATTTAAATAAAATTTAATGAACATAGGGGGTAAAATTAATGAATATCATCTCATACATTGCAACGCAAATATTGGGAGTACCGGCAATCCTTTTAGGAGCAATCGCTCTAGTTGGATTACTAGTTCAAAAGAAAGATTTTTCAGATATAATCGGTGGAACTATGAAAACGATTATTGGTTTTATGATTCTTGGATTAGGTGCAGGACACATAGTAGGGATACTTTCACCAATTGGGGGAATGCTAGAAGCATCTCTTGGGATTACAGGTGTAGTACCGAATGATGAAGCTATTGCATCAGTAGCATTGTTGGAATACGGTACAAGTGGTGCACTGATTATGGTTACAGGGTTTTTCGTTAATGTAATTGTTGCAAGATTAACTAGATTTAAATATATATATGTAACAGGGCATCATTTATTATATATAGCCCTTCTTGTAACGGTAATGTTGAGCCTTTATACACCTCTTTCTGGTATAGCGCTGGTTCTACTAGGCGGATTGATTGTTGGTATTTACTGCCCGCTAATTATTGCACTAGTTCAGCCGTACATGGATAAGATAACAAATAATGCAGGTATTGCATATGCTCATTCTACGAACATAGGTTGTTTTATAGGCGCATTTCTTGGGAAATTTGTAGGAGATCCTGAAGACAGTACAGAAAAAATTAAATTGCCAAAATGGGCTATGTTTTTCAGAGATACTACTTTGGCAACTGGATCTACAATGGTAATTGTGTTCATTGTAGTAGCATTCATTGCTGGTGGAGATGTAGCTTCAAATTATACTGGAACACAAGATAGGATAATGTGGTCAATAATGCAAGGGCTTCAATTTGGTGCTGGTATTACGGTCTTGTTAGCAGGTGTAAGAATGATTATTGCAGAAATAGTACCAGCATTTAAAGGAATATCAGAAAAAATTGTACCTGATGCTAAACCTGGCTTAGATTGTCCTGTAGTTATGCCATATGCTCCAAATGCATGGTTGTTAGGTTTTTTAATAAGTTTTCCATTAGGATTAATATTCACTTTATTGATGGCTGGACCTTTAGCATTCAAATATGTAGTTATTGCCGGAGTTGTACCGCACTTCTTTGCCAGTGGACCTGCAGCGGTATTTGGAAATGTTACTGGTGGAAAGCGTGGGGCTATCTTAGCAGCAATAATTTCATCAGTAATGATTAGTTTTACAATTGCATTGCTAATACCCTTAACTGGGGAGGTATTGATATCATCGGGAACAACTTGGGGTGAAATGGATTATGGTATATTAGGTTCAATTATAGGATATTTGTCAAAAGCGATCACAGGTATGTAGTATTAATATAAAGGTGAGCTTCAAGGTTCACCTTTGTACTTTTAATAGTAACTTAGCTTTATTTGGCGTCAATGGAATTTTTCAAATATACTATTATATTATTTTTAAGTAAATAAACTTAAATTTGATGAAGAGAAGCGAAGTCTAATTTTGAGAATAAAAAGTATTATCAGTAGTTAGATAAGGAGAAAAAATGAAAAAAATTAAAGGATTGGTAGTTAATATCCAAAGATATAGCATACATGATGGACCTGGAATTAGAACAGTAGTATTTATGAAAGGTTGTCCTTTAAGGTGTAAATGGTGTAGTAATCCAGAAGCTATAAAGAGTACAAGGGAAATATTTTGGCAAGAAGACAAGTGCATTGGTTGTTTGACTTGTTTAACGGTATGCCCAGTGAAAGCTGTTAGAATATCAGGGGAGAAAAAAATATTCATTGATCAGAGTATCTGTAATTTGAATGAGTTGTGTATAAAAAATTGCCCTTCTGGTGCTTTAGATATATTTGGTTATGAAATGACGGTTGATGAGGTAATAGATATAGTTAAAAAAGATTTATCCTATTATGATGTTTCAGGAGGCGGAATTACATTATCAGGTGGAGAAGTAATGCATCAGTTTAAATTTGCGGTTGAATTATTAAAAAAATGTAAAGCAGAAAAAATAAACACTGCAATTGAAACAACAGGATATTCAGATTGGAATAAGATGGAAGAACTTCTTAAATATACGGATTTAGTTTTTTATGATTTAAAATCAATGGATGAAGAGATTCATAAAGCAACTACAGGAGTTTCAAATAAGATTATTTTAGAAAATCTTGTTAAACTTGATAAATTGAATATTAATTTTATTATTAGGATGCCCTTTATTCCTGGTGTAAATGACACGAGTCAAAATGCACATATGATGATAGATTTTTTCTCTAAATGCAAATCAGAAATCACACTGCAAATATTACCATTTCATAAATATGGATCCTATAAATATAAATTATTGAAAATTCCATTTGAAATGGAAGATGTTGAAATGCCTAAGCAAACTGAATTAGAAAAATTCAAAGCATATTTTAAAGGAACAAATGTTAAAGTTGAAATTGGTGGCAGATAAGCAGTAGTAATTAATCTAGAAAATAAAAGTAAGGATTAAATAAGAGAGTAGATAAAAATATTCTATAGGTATGATGAAATCTTTTGCTGATATAAGATAGAAGAAACAAGGTAAGTACAATAATCGATTGTAATAAGAGAAAATGCAGATAATAATCTATACGGAGGTCCAAAATATGAATGATAGAATAGAAAAACTCAGGAACACGTTTTTATCGGCTACAAGGATGGCTGATACTGAGCGTGCAGTACTTATAACAGAGAGTTATAAAAGAAATGAAGATAAATCCGAGCCCATGAAACGAGCGCTTGCGCTATATCATTTGATGGATAAAATGAGCATTAATATCCATGAAAATGAACTTTTAGTAGGTTGCCATACTCAATTTGTACGCAGTGCCCCTTTGTTTCCAGAATATTCAGGGGGCTGGATAGCAGCTCAAATGGACGATTTTCCAACACGTCCAGGTGACAAATTTGAGATAACCGAAGATCAAAAAGCTACGATGAGAAAATTACTTGAATACTGGAAAGGGCGTTCGCTTGACGAACGTATTATGGCTTGTGTACCTGATGAGTTTAAACCGGTGCTTGATACCAAAGTAATTTATAATGCTAGTTATGCTGCAAAATCACCAGGACATCTAGTGCCTAATTACGAGTATTTATTAAAAACTGGATTTGATAAAATTATCCAAAGGTGCGAAAAAAAATTATCTGAGCTTGACATGAATAACGATGATTATGTAGATAAACGTGAGTTTTATCTTTCAACAATAGAATCAATGAAAGCAGCAATTCGCTACATGAAAAGATTCTCTGAACTTGCAATGGAAATGGCAAAATACGAGAAAGACGATCTTCGAAAAGAGGAATTGATTAAGATAGCGAAAAATTGTGCAAATATTCCTGCGAAACCAGCATCGTCGTATTGGGAAGCACTACAGTTTATTTTATTGGTTCAGCTGACAATTCAACTTGAAGGAAATGGTCTTGCCATTAGCCTTGGTAGAATGGATAAATATTTATACCCTTATTATAAAGCTGATATTGATGCCGGGAGAATAGATAAAAAGCAAGCTCTTGAGCTTATGGAATGTTTATATCTAAAACTATCTGAAATAGATAAAATAGCATCCAATGAATCTGCTGCTGTAAATACAGGCCCTGCTCATGGTCAGACTATTACAATTGGCGGAACGTTAGAGGATGGTAGTGATATAACTAACGACATTTCGATACTTGTTTTGGAAGCTGACAGGAGAATAGGACTGGCGCAACCAGATATTGCGGTTCGGATACATAAAGGTACTTCTCAGAGACTTATAGATGCTGCAACGAAGAATGTTAAGTCAGGTCTTAACAAAGTAAAAATATATAATGATGAACTTATTGAGCGTGCAGTAAAAATGATTGGCATCAGCGATGAGGATGCGTATAATTTTAGTTTTCTTGGTTGTAGCGAGCCTGTGATTGACGGTAAAACTAACAGTTGGGGGAATAGTGGTCATTTAAATCTGGCAAAATGCATTGAACTGGCTCTGAATGATGGGCGATGTATGCTTACAAATCAGCAGATGGGGCCTAAAACTGGAAAAGCTATCACATTTACATGTTTTGATGATGTTAAAGAAGCTTATAGAAGGCAGGTAGAATATTTTACTGATATTCTAGTGAAATATGACAGAATCATCGATATGTGTCATAAAAGATATCTTTCATTACCATTTTGTTCAGTTGTTATTGATGACTGTATCGAAAGAGGTGTGGATTTTGAACGTGGAGGAGCCAAGTATAACTTTATATCACCATTGGGGGTAGGACCAATAACTGTAGGGGACTCATTGATGGCAATAAAAAAATTAGTTTTTGATGATCAAAAACTAAGTATGGATAGTCTTATTAAAGCATTAAAAAATGACTTTTCTGAAGAAGAACCTTTAAGGCTGATGTTGAGAAATAAAGCACCTAAATATGGCAATGACATTGATGAAGCTGACAAAATGTCTGATTTTGCGATGACGGTATTTTGTGATGCTCTTGAAGGGCGAAAGGATGCACGTGGCGGAGTATTTACTGCAGGGATTTACTACCTTACGGCAAATGTGCCTAATGGAGAACGAACTGCAGCTACACCAAATGGTAGACATTCAGGAGAGCCTCTTAATGATGGTGGAATATCACCGACGCATGGTGATGATAAATCGGGTGCCACAGCTGTACTGAAATCTGCTGGCAAACTTTCGAATGTGCGAGCTGGCCATGGTTCAGTATTGAATCAGCTTATACATCCAACAATATTCAAGGGTGAAGATAGTGATAAAATATTTGGTGAGTTCATGCGAAGTATAGTAGACTGCGGTGTATGGGAAACACAGTTTAATGTAGTCACGAAAGAAGATCTTATTCGAGCACAAGAGCACCCTGATGAATATAGATCACTTGTAGTCCGTGTAGCTGGTTATAGTGCGTTTTTTACTGTCCTTGGTAAAAGCGTGCAAGATGATATCATTAATCGAACTAGTTTGATGGAGTATTAAAATGAAGGGTTGCGTATTCGATATTCAACGATTTTCAATTCATGATGGTCCTGGAATTAGAACTACTGTATTTTTGAAAGGATGTCCGCTAAATTGTAAATGGTGCTGCAATCCGGAGTCGATTGATCCGTCACCAGAGCTTATGTTTAATCCTGAATTATGTATTGGTTGTGGTCTTTGTATCGAGGTATGCGAGACAGGTGCTTCAAGTATTAATGGTTTTAATCGTTCGCTCTGCACTGGTTGTGGCAAATGTACGGATAGATGTTATGCTGAAGCGAAGTATATTAAGGGGCGGCATATGCTACCTCAAGAAGTTCTTGAGGAAGTTATAAAAGATGTTTCTTTCTATAAACGTACTAATGGCGGTGTAACATTCAGTGGTGGTGAGCCATTGCTCCAGATTGATTTTTTGGAAGAATTGCTTTATCTATGTCAAACTAAAAATCTTAGTACTGCAATTGAAACGTGTGGCTATGTACCATGGAAGAATTTTGAGAGAATTGCTGATCTTGTGGAAGTGTTTTTGTTTGATATTAAAAGTGTAGATAATATAAAACATACTGAATATACAGGTGTAGGCTGTGAACGAATAATGGAGAACTGCGAGCGTTTGGCAAAGATCGCTAAACGTATAGTGATTCGGGTTCCTGTAATACCAGAATTTAACAATAATTTGGATGACCTTAGCAAAATTGTCAGATTTGCCGAGAAAATTGGGGTCAAAGAAGTGAATTTCTTGCCATACCATAGATTGGCAGAAGGAAAATACTCTTTTATGGGTCTTGAATATTGGAATCCAGGTGTAAATCGGCTTGATGATTCATCGGTTAAAGAAATTATCGACAAGATTGGAACATTTATTAAACTTAAAGTGGGTGGTTGAAAAACTGTCAAAGTAGGCATGAGCGGAATTTATAGATATCGCTTAATACAGAGGTTGTTGACTAAGAGTATTATTGAATATAGGATGAAGAAAGGGTACTCGGTACTTTTAATAGGGGTGAGTGTTATTAAAAATTTGATTGATACCCATATACATACAAAATTTTCATTTGACGGTAAGGCTAAAATGGAGGAAATGTGCCAATGTGCAATCACCAAAGGCTTAACTGAAATATGCTTTACAGAACATTTTTCAGTAAATAACTATGATCCGAGTTACGAAGTATTAGATTACCAAAAATATGCCGAAGAAATTGAAAGGTGTATAGGCCTCTTTGGAGAAAGAATCACAATTAGGAAAGGTCTTGAGATTGGGGAAACACATATAAAAAATGATGTAATTAAAAGCTTTCTTATGAGGAAAGATTTAGATTATATTATTGGATCGGTTCACAATATCGGAATAAAGAAACTTAGAAAACATATAAGGGGTAAGCAGAAAAATGAAAGTTATGAAGATTATTTTGAAGAATTATACAAAAGCGTAAAATTTGGAGATATGGACGCTTTAGGGCATTTTGACCTGATGAAGAGGTATGCATTTGATGTTTTTGGAAACTACGATATGGAGGTCTATTATGATTTGATATCAAGTATTTTTGATGTGATGATTAATAGAAATATTGCGTTAGAAATCAATACCTCAGGATTGATCTCAAGTGCGAAGGAAATATTTCCTTCCATAGACGTATTAAAGCTTTATAGATCAAAAGGTGGTGAGATGATAACTGTGGGGTCAGACGCTCACCGCCCTGATATGTTGGGTAATGGTATTGAAGATATTTTTAAACTACTTAAAAACATGGGATATACATCAATTTTGAGTTATCGAAAAAGAATACCACTGCTGAAATCGATATAAAGATATAAAACTGCAAAACTATGAAAGAAGTAAATTGGTTTTTGGACTTACTAATTTCAAAAACTTTTTCTAATATTTGAAACAGGTGAAATTTGTTGCCAAACTATTTTCCAAAAATCTGCTAATAACGAATTACACCAAAACTCCCCCAAAAGCCTTTTTAGGCTTTTTTTATTTGCGGCTTTAGCCAGTTGAGCTCGCAAAGCGTGCGAAACACTAAACCACCCGTTAAACGGGTTCGCGTCGATTGTTATACAAAAAAATCACCATTCATATATACTGAAGTTGTTTAGGCTACAGAATATCAAGAAAGAAAGGTGATTTTAATGGCAAATAAAGCAAATAGTTTAGCGCGAACAAAATGGATGTGCAAGTATCACATAGTGTTCACTCCTAAGTATAGACGGATGTGTTTGGCAATAGAAAACTGCAACTTTAGGCGATCAAAAATACAATCGCCAGTACCAAC
>DMAW01000162.1:0-2125 GCA_003446375.1 Eubacteriaceae bacterium
TATGAAGTAAAGATCGGCGAAATGGTATTTAACGATAACACAATTTCAGGTATTTCATTGAACGATTTACAAAAGATAGTAATTGACATTACTAATAACTTAGAAGAAAAGGTATTGCGCAAAGCCAAAGAAATTCTGAAAGATATAAATTTACGCTTGGCAAGTTATATTTCTCAAAAGAGGTGATGATATGGAGAGTAAAACGTGGAATGAACTAATAAATCGTATTGACACAGATTCAGATATTTTCCTTGAATTGTTCAAACCTAAGATAGAAGTTTACTGGATAAACAAGGATGGTGAGGTGATAAAGACTGATGAGCCACTTTATAAGGTTGAGGATTTTCAATCCTTTGGTTTGAGCGAGGAAGAAGTTAATAAGCTTAACGAGATTTTTTGGGATTTAGTTTTAGAAAAATATAGAAGACAAATTTCTGAAAATCATGAGGAGGTGTGAGTATGTTGGTGAAAAATGTTTATACGAGTATTGACGCTGATGTTGTGGAGATAGTTGATAAGGTGAGGAAGCTCTACGGCTTGTCATTCAGGCAGCTTGTTAATAGCGCTATCAGGTATTATTGGGAAAACGAGCTGTCAAAAGACAAGACTGAAGATACTACCGAGGAGCAACCACAGGTCAAGCAGAAAAAGGCACAAAAAAAGAAAGGGAGGTGAGCTGAATGTTCTACGAGATAGCAAAGGACATGTTAATGAAAAAAACGGTGCCTGTAAAAGGTGAAGGCGTATTTCACCTTGAAGATGGTACAACCAAAACAATCATCGTAGAAGGTTCACTTGACTTTACACAGACGTATCCCATGTTAATAATGAAGGTTAAAAACAGCGAGATTAAGCGATATCCTGTCGCAATAAGTAGCTATTCAAACCGAATAGTTGAATGCCTTTATTTTGTCAAGGAACAGCCACAGAGATATGTGTATTTCTATCTTGAGGAGGCGGGATGATGTTTAATAAGTTCGTGAAACCAAGTAAGCCCGCATATGCAAAGATACTGATACACGGTGCTGCAGGGGTTGGAAAGACATTCTTTAGTCTTTCACATCCTGGAAAAGGTTATCTAATCGATACAGAAGGCGGTGCTAATCACTATGCAGATTTGTTCCCGAACATAGAAGTTTTGCATACGGTTGAGTTTGATGAGATAATAAAAGCACTTGACTGGTTAAAGAACAATGCAGAACCTAACAGTTTTCTTGTATTCGATAGTGAAACGATATTCTGGGATGCACTGCAGTATCAAAAAGCACAATTCATGCACGGTTCAGAGATAAGAGTTAAGCAACTAAATTTGTCAGATTGGGGTGTAATCAAGCGAATAGTCAAGAATATACATCAGATGATGAACGAGCTAGATATGGATGTTATAGCGATAGCGCATGAAAAAACGAATACCACTGACGCTGGCGGTGTTTTGGAATATATTCCTGTTGGCGAACAGAACATTCCATATTATTTTGATATGGTTATGCGAATGGTAAAAAATGGTTCTACAAGAAGAATAGAAGTATTAAAGAACAGGTTGCCCAACATAATAACAGGCGAAGTGATAGATGTAACTTGCAGGACATGGGGCGAGGCTTTTGAAGAAGTGTTCCCGCTTATGAAAAGAACAGAAGACGACATAGTAAGAGATTGGAATTTGAAAGTAGTTATGGTGGAAAACAAAGAACAGATAACAGCACTTGTGCGAGAGTTAGACAATGTTGAAATGCCTGAAAAAGCGAAGGAAGAGATAAAAGAGAAGTTCAGATGGAAATACAAGAAGCTAAGCATTATTGCAAAGGAAGCGTAAAAGGGGTTTACCTTTTTGCACAGAATTGATCTTAAGCCCTTGTAAAGTATTGAAGGAGGTGTAAGTATGGACGATGTTATTGATTTTAATGTTGAGTCAAAATTTAATAGAGAAGAAGCGCCCGAAGGTATTCACGTAGGTGAAATAAGAGTAGCAGAGATGAGAAGAGCACAAAATGGTAATCCTTATGCAAAAATCATGATTATAGTAGGCAATTATGCTCCAATAAACGTGCTGATTTTCTTCAATAACTCTTATGGCAAAAAAATATTCGCAAATCTTTTGGGTGAATTTAACGTATTTCTTGAAAAA
>DMAW01000162.1:2323-4553 GCA_003446375.1 Eubacteriaceae bacterium
GATACAGGAATTAAGTGATATAATCACAGTATTGATAGGACAAAAAATTCAGTTTAGACTTACACGAAACGAAAGAGGATTTGTTGAAATTAAGGATGTAAAAAAATATGAAAAAACCGCTCCTGTTGAAGACTTACCTGCAGATGATATTCCACCATTTTGATCCTAACTGTGAGGTGTAAATCATGATGGAATTTATCTACACCGAATTCGCGAAGGGTGTAAGAGACCGTGGACATGTAATACCTTACACAGATATTCAAAGAGAGTTGGAAGCTATTCCCCCACAAGAACGTGTTGATATCTTCATCAATACCTTGCTCTTTGACAGAACGTTTGTTGAATATGTTAGAAATACAGGCAGTGTAAGCGGGTATCTCGGACCCGCTTACATGCTCTATTTTCCAATCGACGTTGATGGTCATGAAGATTCTCTTTATGTCGCGCGAGACATTATTAATTTCCTTGAAGATAATGAAGTTCCTGTAGAGTACTTGCGCATTTTCTTTTCGGGTAACAAGGGCTTTCATATCATGATACCAAACGCGATGATAGGTGCCGAACCTTCCGAAAGCATATCAGCTTACATGCGTAATTTCTACGAGCTACTGCTTGGTAAGGAACTTGTAGATAGTTCAATTTATAATCATGTTCGATTGTTTAGGTATCCTAACACAATCCACTCAAAAAGCGGTCTTTACAAGCGAGAACTGACGTTGCAACAACTTAAAAGCCTGACTTATAGTGAAATCATGGAACTTGCGAAATCACCTTATGATGGCGAAATTAAATATTATCGTGGTGGAAAAATCAATTTTCTGCATCAATATTGGCGTGAAGCGGTAAATCGTTCAAAAACCATCGTAACGCAAATAAACATATCAGATAACGATGCACCTGAAGACGCAAAGTATTACTGCTACAAAGCAATATTTCGAAAAGGCGCAGAGGAAGGATATAGGAATGAAACAGCACTTAGAGCAGCGTGGATTCTCAAAAAAACAGGCTTGCCTTTTGAGCTCGCAGTAGATACTATGAAAAGATTGAATACATTAAACAAGCCACCATTGCCTGACAAAGAGATAGAAACGGTTGTCAAGCATATCTACGAAAACGACTATAAGTTTGGTTGTTCTGACAGAATACTCTCACGATATTGTAATACAGAATGTCCAATCTACGCTATACGCATGCGCAAACAAGAAGAAAAAAAAGAGGTTTACAATTTTCATCAGCTTGCTATCAGTTATATGAATTTTGCAAAAATTTGGGCTACACAAGCAATTCCTTTTGGGCATGAAGCTATTGACAGGCATTTCCGTGGTTTGCTTCCCGGCTTTCTCGTTTACGTTTTGGCACGCCCAGGTGTTGGAAAAACAAGCTTTGCCATAGACTTGCTACATAAGCTTGCAGAAAGAAAAATACCGACCGTATTCTTTTCACTTGAAATGAGCAAGGCAATGATATTTGAGCGTATGACTTCAAGAGCACTCTTAATACCGCAGGACGAAATGGTTCAATATGCATTAAAAGATGACTTTATGCAAATGATTGAAAAAGCAAGCGAATGCTACCAAACTGTTATCGTGAACGAAAAAGCAGGTGTAGATTTGGAATATATCAAAAACTATGTTAAGCTTGTTGAAAACAGTATCTTAGGGAGGAAAGTGCGAGTTGTTATTATAGACCATTTCACAGCTCTTACGGTTGACGGCGGTTCGCCTTATGAACAGGCAAGCAAAAAAGCAATAGGCTTGCAAAGACTTGCAAAAGAGCTTGAAGTTTCATTTGTCGTTCTGACACACACAAATAGGCAAGCAGGAAGGGGTGATGTCGAGGTTGATATTAATATGGGAAGGGATTCGTCTATCATCGAAGATACAGCGGATTTGATACTTACAATGTGGCTTGACCAAGACGATGCAAGATTTGTAAAAATTGCTAAAAACCGTTACGGTATAAGTGGACTGTCATTTAAAACATATCCTGATTTTAAATGCCATGTTTGGGAAATTAAGGAGGGATAATATGATTAGAAGCGCAATTGAAAGTTTTAAAAGCCAAGTTGAAGATTTAAAAAACGAACTTGAAAGTGTAGAGGTATTGATTGAAGAAGGGTTCCCAGAAATGGATATAGCAGATAGAATAAAAGCAATAACATTAGACAATTTCATGAACGCTTGCTATACAAATACAATCATTTCTGCTTCAATAATATCTGCAATTGAAG
>DMAW01000162.1:4775-5494 GCA_003446375.1 Eubacteriaceae bacterium
AATATCTGCAATTGAAGCAAAGTCAGAAAAAGAACTTGCTAAGCAGTTTGTTGAAACATTAAAAAGTTCAGTTGACCAAGCTTTAATAAATATACCGCACTTGATTAATTTGCTAAAAGAACTGTTTGATAAAGTATTGCAAGGCTATCTTGAAGGTGAAAAAGGACCGACGAATAGATCGATAAGAGATTTCTTTGGTGTAATATCTATGCTTTCAAGTTCAATAATGTTAATAGCTGCTGCTGAAGACACGCTTGGCGATCCTAAAGATGGAGTTGCACAAAAGAAAATGCAAGAAGTAGTTGCCGTGTTATGTTATGACGCTTTCGACCAAAAAGATGACCTTGCGAGAAACAAAGAATATATGAAAGAAAAACTAAACTATTTTAAAAATAGCATGCTAATCGCAGGTGATAAGAATGGGCAAGAGTCAGAGGAATAAAGGATACCGTGGTGAATACAACCTTGTAAAGATGTTAAAAGAACAGGGTGTTGAAGCAAAGCGTGTACCACTATCAGGTGCAACAGACTTTCAAAAAGGTGATGCAATTATCAACGAGATGAAAGCAGAAATAAAGTTGCGCAAAAGTGGATTTAAAAGAATATACGATTGGCTTGAAAATGTCGACTTGCTATTCATCAAAGCTGACAGAAAACCTTACCTTGTAGTAATGCCACTTGAAAAATTTATAAAGCTTGTAAAGAAGGGATAAAATGAA
>DMAW01000038.1 GCA_003446375.1 Eubacteriaceae bacterium
AAGGAAGGTCTAAAGGCCTTTAGCAAAGCTGTAGATGAATCTACGACTACAGTCGAATATAAGCTTGACAAGTTGGCTGAAAATTATGATTTAAATCAAACAGATCAGAAAATCAGATTCATAAAGGAAGCTGCAAGTGTTTTTAAAGACATAAACAACGAAATAGACAGACAATTGCATTTAAAGAAATTTGCTGAAAAAATGCAGGTAGAGCCTGGGGCAATAGTAAGAGAAATGAAAAACAAGGCCGGAACAAGTAATAAAAGCAATGATATCGAAAAACCACGTGAGGTCAAAAAGACCAAAAAAAATTCTGGGATAAAAGCTCAAGAAATGCTCCTGAATTTATTATTTGGAGATATCAAGAAGGCAAAAATAATCTTTGATAATATTGATATGACAGATTTTAAACCGGGGCTTTTGAAAAAAACTGCAGAGTATGCATACGAAGCAGTGAAAAACGATAAGCTTCCGGATGCAGCAAGGTACATATCTTCTCTTGAGGACGAACGACAGGTCAAGTACTTGACTTGGCTTTTGATGTCAGAGCTGGATAAAGAAGATGACGATAAAGAAACTATGTACAATTGCATAAATACAGTTAAAATATTCCATATAAAAGATGAGATCAGTAAATTGCAAGAACAGATGAATAATTTTAGTTTAAATGAGGAAGAGTTAAATGAAATATATTGCAAAATCGTGGATAAAAAAAGAGAAATTGAAAACATACACTACAAGGGAAGGGAGGATTTTTAATGGATATTAGAGAAAATTCGAAGGTCAATGAGCTAAGGGTCAAAGGGAAGAAAAACGGAACTTTGACAGGAGAAGAAATTGAAAGCTCTCTTTCCGAAATAGATTTGCTGCCGGATCAGATAGAAGATATTTATGCGATGTTTGAAGAAGATGGCATTGAGATATTTACTCAGGATATGTCTGGGGCGGAAGAGGAAGTGGAGTCACTCGTAAAGGAAGAAATAGAGGTCAGCCTTCCGGAAGGAATAAGCATTAACGATCCTGTAAGGATGTATCTGAAAGAAATCGGAAAAGTTCCATTGCTAAGTGGCGATGAAGAAGTTTTATTGGCTCAGAGGATTGAAGAAGGAGATGAATTGGCCAAGCAGAAGCTTGCCGAGGCAAATCTAAGGCTGGTTGTAAGCATCGCAAAGAGATATGTAGGAAGAGGCATGTCATTTTTGGATCTCATCCAAGAAGGAAACCTTGGACTTATTAAAGCAGTTGAAAAATTTGATTATAGCAAGGGTTACAAGTTCAGCACATATGCGACTTGGTGGATAAGACAGGCGATAACAAGGGCTATTGCAGATCAAGCGAGAACTATCAGAATACCTGTGCATATGGTCGAAACGATAAATAAGCTCATTAGAGTATCAAGGCAGCTGCTGCAAGAACTCGGAAGAGAACCTTCTCCCGCTGAAATAGGAGCAGAAATGGGTTTTTCTGAAGAAAAAGTAAGAGAAATCTTAAAGATAGCACAAGATCCGGTTTCTTTGGAAACGCCTATAGGAGAAGAAGAAGACAGCCATTTGGGAGACTTCATACCCGATGACGATGCACCGGCTCCGGCAGAAGCAGCCTCGTATGCTCTATTAAAAGAACAGCTTATAGAAGTTCTTTGCACACTTACGGATAGAGAAGAAAAAGTACTGCGGTTGAGATTTGGTTTAGATGACGGCAGAGCAAGAACTTTAGAAGAGGTAGGCAAGGAGTTTAATGTAACCAGAGAGAGGATCAGGCAGATTGAAGCCAAAGCTTTAAGAAAATTAAGGCATCCTAGTAGAAGCAAGAAGCTTAAGGATTATTTGGATTAAGAAATCAATAGTCAAAAAGCGGCGATTTTAATTGCCGCTTTTTTTATAAATCATATTGACAAAGCAAAAAAAATCATTATAATTAGTAAATGTGATTAAAAACAAACCATTCCTCAGTAGCTCAATGGTGGAGCAACCGGCTGTTAACCGGTAGGTTGTTGGTTCGAGTCCAACCTGGGGAGCCATTTTAAATAAAGTGCCTAGAAGGTGTCAAATAGATAAAATGCTGTCAAGTAATTCAATTTACAGGCAGCTTTTTTGTTGTATCGACATATAGGTGTAATGAGAGCAGGGTAAACCACAATTACTTAATTGTGGTATAATGATAAGGTAGGATAAGGAGACATATATATGAAACTAACAAACAGGCTTCAAGCAGTAGCTGATTATATAAAAAAAGGATCGACTGTTGCAGACATAGGCACAGATCACGGTTACTTGCCGGTATACCTAATTGAAAACAAAATAGCAAAGCATGTTTATGCTTGCGATATCAATAAAGGTCCTCTTGATGCTGCTATAAGCCAGATAAAAACAAATAAAATGAGCGATTTTATTACGCCGATATTGTCAAATGGACTGGATGGATTAAAAGAAAAGCATGTAGATCAGATAGTAATCGCGGGAATGGGAGGAGTATTGATCGGGGAAATTTTAAAAAACAACCTATCAATAGTGAAGGAAGTCGATTCCTTGATTTTGCAGCCAATGACCGGACAGGCAGAGTTAAGGGTTTTTCTGCTGGAAAACGGTTTTGAGATCCTAGAGGAAAATCTGGCAAAAGAAAAAAAGCGTATGTACCAGGTCATATTGGCTAAATATACGGGTTTGAAAGGCGCTAAACTGAAAACTCTGGAATATCATATCGGCAAAAGTATTATTGACAAGAAGCATCCGCTCTTGATTAACCTAATATCAAATCTGGAAAGAAAGTGGAGAAAAATCTTGATTGAGTGCAGCGTGTGCGATTCGGAAGAAGGCATAAAAAAGATTGAAGAAGCTAAGGAAATGATTTCAGAAATAGAAGAGGTGAGAAAATGTCTGTAAACTGTTTGGACATTTTAAGAATTATTGATAAATTTGCTCCATTTGATATGGCTGAAGATTGGGACAATGTAGGTTTGCTGGTAGGAGATCCAACAAGCAAGATAAAGGGAGTTTTGTTATCGCTGGATGTTACTGATAAAATTGTAGATGAGGCTATAGAAAAAAATACAAATTTAATCATAAGTCATCATCCTATAATATTTTCAGGCATAAAAAAGCTGCGTTGGGATCAATACCGGGGAAGGCTAATTCAAAAGCTGGCTAAAAACGATATTTCAGTTATCTGTGCACATACTAACCTCGATATTTCTCCAAAAGGAATAAACGGATATATTGGAGAGCTATTGGGTCTTGAAAATGTGAAACCTTTAGATGCAAGAAGAAGGGAAAGTCTATTCAAGGTGGCTGTGTATGTACCGGATACGCATTTAAATGATGTAAAAAAAGCTCTTTTTTCAGCAGGGGCTGGGCGCCTTGGTAATTATGAAGATTGCAGTTTCGAAGTGTCCGGTATGGGACAATTCAAGCCTGTTGAAGGGGCTAAACCCTACATGGGCATAATTGACAAATTAGAGAGAATATCAGAAACAAAGCTGGAAGTCCTGACTGAGAAAAAGCATTTGCGTAAAGTAATCAATGCGATAATGACATCACATCCCTATGAAGAACCGGCATATGATGTATATTCTTTGCATAATGCTGGCGAAACATATGGGTTGGGAATTTTAGGAGAATTAAATACAGATATAAAATTTGAAACATTTATAGGGATAGTAAAAGATATTTTTAAGGTAGATACTTTAAAGGTTGCAGGAAGTGGAAAGGCTTGTGTTAAAAAAATTGCAGTATGTTCAGGTTCAGGAGCCGACTTGGTGAAAGTGGCAAAGCAATCGGGAGCACAAGTACTTATTACAGGTGATGTGAAATATCATGATGCGCAAAATGCATATGAGCAAAATATCCATTTGCTGGATGTGGGACATTTTGCAAGCGAGATTGTGGCAAAGGATATTATTTATACAAAGTTGACGGAAGAAATAAGAGGAGGTGAACATGTAAAAATAATAAAAGCGAATAATGATTTTAACTTTATAGAGGAAGCCTGAAATCTATTTGTTGAAATTACTGGGAAAACTAAATTGATTGAGGAGATTTTATGAAAAATAATATTAAAAAGCTTTTGGAGCTTCAAGTGTTGGAAGAAGAGATTTCAGAATTGGAAAAGGATTCGGGAATCAAAGATGTAAAAAATCAAATCGAATCACTTAGACAGAAGTACCATAGAATTACAGAAAAGATGCAGGAAATATTTGACCAGTATAAGAAGACTCAAAGTCAGTTTGCGAAGGAAAAAAGCGCTTTAGATCATTTGCAAAGGCAGATAAAAGAATGTGAAGAACATCTATACGAAGGCAGCGTTAAGAAGCTAAAGACGTTAAATTCCCTGCAGCATGATCTAGAGTCATTGAAGATAAAAAAGGAAGAAACTGAAAATGATTTATTTCATCTTCAAAATCAAATCAAAATTGATAAGCTGAATTTAAAGAGTTTAAAAGATAAATCGGTTGAAATAAAGAAAGATATACAAAATCTAAAAGACGAGCTTATAATTAAGTCAGAAATGACAAAAGATGAATTAAAAAATATCAATCAAAAAATTGAAAACGTAAAAAAAGAGGTTCCGAGTGATGTCTTGAATCAGTATTGTTTTAAAAAAGAAAAAATTCACCCTGTCATAGTTGAATGCCACGGTGGAGTATGTGGCGGATGCAACATGCAGCTTTCAATAATATTTAGTCATGCGGTATCCCACGGCGAAGAGTCACAAGGATTTGTCTGTGAAAACTGCGGTCGGATAATTTATATTCAGCCGGATTCTGTAAAAAGTCAATTGTAAGAATATGCATGTATGGAGTTGCTAAAACATCCAAATTGCTGGATTTTTAAAGTGCAGTTTGATAAAATATATTCAGATCGATTTGTAAATTTAGAAACGATGAATTTTATCAGATAAGGGATGGTGTCATTGGTTTTATATCAAAATTTATATAAGTACATAAACTATTTTGAAAATGAAGACGGAAGCAGCATTTACAGCTGGAGCAGTGAGGCGATTAATGGAGATGGAACAGCAATGTCCTCGTATCCGGTGTATAACAAAGAATTTACAGGTTTTATTGACGAAGTCTACAGTTGCGGAATACTCGACTTGGATTATATAGCTACACTTAAGAGAAAAGAGCTCCCATTTACAGATGAGATGATCGTTGCCATAGGAGAGTCTGATTTTGATACTTTAAGGGCAATATTGTCTTTCTATATTTGTCAGGAGCACTTTTGTGAAGGGCTGTGGATTTTGGCTAGCCAAAATAAGATTTTTAGCAAAATACTTGCAAGGATGCAGAAATTAGAGGAAATAAGATATTTAGGTGAATGATGGAACTTGATAAGATAAAAGAAGTATTTCGAAATAGAAAGAGCAAGATGTTTGATATTCAAAGGCATTATGCGGTTTTTGTCCCCTTGGTAATTGTGGCCGGCAAGCCGCATATTTTATATCAGGTAAGGTCCGACACTATGAAAAGACAACCTGGAGAGATTTCTTTTCCCGGAGGCAAGGTAGAGGAAGGGGAAAGTTTCAAACAAGCTGCCATTAGAGAGACTTGCGAAGAGCTTGGAGTAGAAGAAGAGCAGCTGGAAGTAATCGGAGAATTAGACTTTCTTTTAAATACTTTCAGCGATATGATATATCCTTTTTTAGGATTCATCAAGAACTTTGATATCAAAAAATTGAATATCAGCAAAGATGAAGTACAAGAGATTTTTACAGTACCGTTAAGTTACTTTTTAACTAATAAGCCTCAGGTATATGATATGAGCTATAGGGCGGATATAAGTGAAGAGTTCCCATTTCATAAAATTAAAAATGGAGCAAGCTATCAGCAAAGGACTATGACGTACCCGGTATATTTTTATGAATATGACAACTACATCATTTGGGGTCTGACGGCGAAAATAACGAGAAACTTAGTAAAAGAGCTGGTGCAAGCCTGCATTGAAAGGAAATGAAAATGACGCTAACTCAAATCAGGTATTTTATCGAAGTTGCAAGACGTTTAAATTTTACTGAAGCGGCAAAGTCGATGTTTATATCTTAGGGTAATTTTAGAGCATAGATTTTAATATGCTATGTTTCATAGCTACAGGCATAATAGCAATTTTTAAATTGCTATTATGGTGACCTTCGTAACTATTTTTCTCATATTGAAGCTGAATGGTGAGTTCTGATTTATTAAGGTCTTCATAAGCGACTTTAGCATTTCAATAATGAAGTTTTTAATCCCTAAATTATTGTATAATATTTCTTTAAGATTTTTGTTATCATGCATTGAAAAGAAGTCCTCTTGTGTTAGTGTTTGGTCACTTAACCATGTAGCCATATACGAGTGACTTCTCTATTTTTATTTACAAAACAAATTTTATGCTATCACCTTGATGCGAAAACTATATGATATTTCAAGTTCTATTTGGTGTATGTCATCGGAGATTTTTCAATCATCAACTCTCCTCAAACTTAACTTCCTTCCAAAAAGCTATTCTGTCTTTGACCATTTCAGCCCCTTTTTTAGGTTCCGGATAATACCAAGCGATATTCTTGTATTTTTTTCCATCTATCTCGATATCGTAATAACTTGCTTTTCCTTTCCAGGGGCAAGTCGTGTGATAATCGCTGGGAGACATATAATTTAGCTTGACATCTTTTTTGGGAAAATAGTAATTATTTTCTACGATTATAGTATCTGAGCTTTCAGCTATGATTGTTCCGTTTAATACAGCTTTGACCATTTTTAAATACCTCCTTTAATCAAATAGCACTACTATATTCTTACCATATATATTTACGCTCAAACATTTAAGATATATCGATTGATGCAGCTTGTTTCTTATATATTTCTCACGAGATGTCTAATTCAAAAAAATAAATAAAAAAAGTAAATTGATTGTATTTTTAGCCGGATAAAGATAAAATTAAGTATCATTGCAATCAAAAATAGTGCTGAAAATTTCAATAAATGAAAATATAATTCTGATGTCTGTGAGGAATTGATTATGAAAACGAAAATTATATCTATAAAAACTGTCATAATACTGGTATTCTTAATAGCTGTATTGATATTGACAGGTGGAAGCCTGTATATTGTTTTTGACAATTGGATGGAATCTGCTGAGAATACTACCGCTACCTTAGCGGATGAACTCCATAGAGAAATTACCACAGGAGTCAACGAGTATATGCACGTGCCGCGACATATGATAGAAGTCAATAGAGACTTGATAGAAAGAAAAGTTGTAGATATTGATAATTCCTTAGAGAGATGTTTTTTTTATAAATGTAATGAAGACTCACAATGATGAAGAAGTATACAGCTTTAGTTTTGGAACGAATTCAGGAGAATACTATGGAGCAAGAAAAAATCAATTAAATGAGATAGAGGTAATGATAAATAACTCTGAGACAAATGGAGAGTCGTGGTACTATTCCATAGATGAACAGCATCAGCTGGTAGGAAGAGCAGTAAATGCCGGTAGTTTTGACCCAAGGACTAGAGACTGGTTCAAAGCAGCGATAAAATCTAAAGATGTGGTGTTTTCTCCGGTTTATAAACATTTCGTAATGGATGACTTGACAGTATCTGCGGCAGTGCCTGTTCTTAATGATTCCGGTGAGCTTTATGGCGTCTTGTCTGCACATATGACATTAAATCGCATCAATAAAAATTTAGAAGAGGTGTCTAGAGATAATAAGGCGTTGATTGCAATTGTAGAGAAAGATACAGGTCATGTCATTGCCAATTCTATAGGAGTAGATAATTTTATAGAAAATTCTGATGGAGTATTTGAGAGAATAACAGTTGAAGATTTAGGTGATGAGGTCTTGTCGAAAATTTATAATAGCTACATAGGTACAGGTGAATATGAGAAATTAGATATTGAGGGGGATACTTATCAGTCGAGAATAAGCCCTTATCAGGCTAACGGAATAGACTGGTTAGTCATAAGTACAGTTCCTTTAAGCCTTATCACAAATGATTTGTTTTTAGGGATGCAAAAAGCTTTGGCATATGCTTTGGCTATTTCTTCAGTACTGTTTTTGATATTTGTATTTGGCGTTAAAAGGCTTTTGAGTCCTGTTGATGAACTGGTAAGGGTAAATGAAAGATTAATAAAAGGAGATCTAACTGCAAGAGCAAACCCTTCAAAATATATTGAAGTTGGAAGGTTGGCAGAGTCTTTTAATGAAACAGCAGATACTTTATATCGCTTAATATATAACCTAGAGTCTGAAGTCAAGGTGCAAACCTATGAGCTGTTTGATGAAAAAGAAAGATTTAGGACTACATTGCTTTCAGTAGGAGATGGAGTAATAGCAACTGATAAAAAGGGCCTCATTACGGTGATGAATCCCATTGCTGAAAATTTGACCGGATGGAGCTTGAGTGAAGCAAAAGGCAAGAATTTTGTTGATGTCTTTAGAATAATCAATGAACAGACTAGAGAGATATGCGAAGATCCGGTTCGTAAGGTATTGGATACGGGAGGAATCGTTGAATTGGCAAATCACACTGTCTTGATTTCTAAAAATGGACAAGAAATACCTATCGAAGATAGCGCCGGTCCAATAAAAGATCAGTCAGGAAAAACTACAGGAGTAGTAATTGTATTTAGGGACTTTAGTGATAAAAAAGAAAAGCTCGAAGAAATAGAATACTTAAGTTTTCACGATCATTTAACAGGGCTATACAACAGAAGATATATGGAGGATACGATTGCAAGACTCGATAAAGAAAGAAACCTGCCTTTGTCAATCATGGTGATAGATGTAAATGGGCTTAAGCTTACCAATGATGCATTTGGTCATAAAATGGGTGATGAGCTATTGGTTCAGGTATCGAATCTGTTAAAGGAAAAATGCAGATCAGTAGATATAGTAGGGCGCATGGGCGGAGATGAGTTTTGTGTATTGCTGCCCGGAACTTCAGTAGAAGAAGCAGAACAAATTAAAAAGAGGATCTTGCGCAGCGCATCAAACACCAAGATTGATTCAATAGTCGTGTCATTGGCAGTAGGGTTTGCAGTTAAAGAAGATAAAGACCAGGATATCAAAGCAGTAATGACCATAGCGGATAATAATATGTACAAGGATAAACTGAAACATGGCAAGGTAATGAGGAACAGAACAATTGAAACAGTTCTAAAAAACATAAACCACAAGTATGACCAAGAACAAATCCATACGGAAAGGGTGTCTCAATACTGTGAAGAGATTGCTAAAGCCATGGGTTTTGAAGAAAATAAGATACAAGAGATAAAAACTGCAGGTATATTGCACGACATAGGAAAAATAATGGTGCCGCCGGAAATTTTAAATAAACCCTCAAAGCTTACAGATGAAGAATTTGAAATTATAAAAAGGCATCCTGAAACAAGCTACCAGATATTAAAATCGGTAGATGAATATTCGGTTTTTGCTGAGGATGTGCTTTATCATCACGAAAGGCATGACGGGAAAGGTTATCCTGAGGGTTTGGTAGCTGATGAGATACCTGTAAACTCTAAGATTATTGCTGTAGCCGATGCATATGAAGCAATGACTGCTAAAAGACCTTATCAAAATCCAAAGTCTAAGGATGAGGCTCTTGAAGAGCTTGTAAGATGCTCCGGCACTCAATTCGATCCTAAGATAGTAGATGTATTTGTGAATATAATGAAAAAAGATTAGCACTATATAGCTTTAAAAGAGCCCTGCCGAACCGGCAGGGCTTAATACATTTACATGTTTATGGTAATCTAAAAA
>DMAW01000041.1 GCA_003446375.1 Eubacteriaceae bacterium
TTATATTACTGTAAAAAAAATTGAGATACACAATGCAATATGAGATAATAATTTAAGTAAGATATACTTATAGATTTCAATATAAAAATTACGTACTGGGAGTGATTTAATGAAATTGACCAAGGAAACAGTTGCAGCAATATTAGGCGGCGCAATTATTTTAAATACAGTAATGGTATTTTCTTTGACCAATAAAGTAAGCCAATTGGAAAACAAGTTAAACCAATATAATTCAGATTTCAGCAACAATATAAGCAGAATCGAATCGACTATGCTAAACTTACAATCTGAGTTGCTAGACAGAATTAAAAAAAACGAAAGCATTTTATCATCTTCTGATTCTGTGATTGAATATATCGATGGAAACATTAATGTTTCAGTAGAAATTATCCCTAAAGAAATAGCAAATGATGAAAAAATTTATATTGCAATAGGTGATACTAGGCAAGAAGCGCTAACCCAAAACGGACCTAGATACATTGCTGAATTTACCATCGAAATGCCTTCAGATGTTGTGCCTATAGTGATTTTTGAATCAGCTCAATCCACCAGACAGGAAACCTTGACTGAAATCGATATAAACAGTGCATTTGCACTGAATTATGAAAGCCATTGGGGGATGTCTAACTGGGAAAATCCAGATGAAGTTCCAGTTGACAATGAAAATATATTTACGCTTGTTTTATACCACGAGGACAATCAATATACAAAAACAACCGATAAAATCGAATCAATAAAATTAACTGTAATAGATGCTGTTACCGATACTGAAATCGGAAGCAGCTTAATGAACAAGACCGACTCGAGCTCTGATTATTTTCTTAAGGAATTTTTGCCAACTGCATACAACCTAGATATGAAAAAATTTTTAGAAAATGAAGGCAGGTTTGAAGTTTGGGTCGAAGTTTCCACTGAGAGCGGCCTTACGTATAAAGATAGCGTTGCTTCTTTCGAAAGAGGGCTATCTAGTGGTTATTCAGAAGGTGGTTCGGGATATTTTTATCCAAAATGGAATTAAGAACGATTTTTATGATTTTGAACACCACAATATTAGCTCAATGGCTCTACTAAATTTAATTATTCTCATCATAATAAACAGTCAAATGCTTTTGTTTGTATACAATCTTTTTTATTCCATATTTTTCCGTGGCTAATAAGTGGCTAATTACATAAAAAAACAGGACTCCGAAAAGTCCTGAAACATAGTCTAATGGCGTGCCCGAAGGGATGGTTCAGCTTCGCTTTACCTTGCTTCGGATTTTCTTAAAATCCTCGCAGGTCGCATCTGCCAAATATGCATTTAGCATTTTTGGCTCCTTCGGATAGATGCTCTCCCTCTCAGGGTTCGAATCCCCCTTATTTATACACATTATAAAAAGCCCTAGTCTAACGCGACCCAGGCTTTTTATAATGGCGTGCCCGAAGGGATTCGAACCCCCGACCTTCTGATTCGTAGTCAGACACTCTATCCAGCTGAGCTACGGGCACATCATTATGTATTATACCATAAATTATTTTGATTAGAAGCAAAACTTTATTTTTTTTATTCTCTGAATCTTATCTTTCCGTTTTCCATTGAATCCACTATAGCTAGCGATTTAAGATCTATCCCTCTGCCTCTTATATCGTCGCCTCCGCCTTGAAATCCCTTTTCAATTACTATGCCCACGCCTGCAAGTTTCGCTTCTGCCTGGTTTAAGATGTCTTCAAGACCGAGTATCGCTTTTCCGTTTGCTAGAAAGTCATCTATGATCAGAACATTCTCTCCTGCCTTTAGGTACTTTTTAGACACCATGATCTTATAACTTTTTTGCTTTGTAAAAGAATATACCTGGCTGTAGTAGATATCTTTATCCAAATTTAAAGATTCTGTTTTTTTTGCAAAGACTACCGGCACGCAATCAAAGTGTTGGGCTACTACGCATGCAAGACCAATACCCGAAGCCTCTATGGTCAATATTTTATCTATTTTTTTGTCATTAAAATGATCTTTAAAAGCTTTGCCTATTTCGTTGAAAAGCTCAACGTCTATCTGATGGTTTAGAAATGAATCCACCTTGAGTATGTCTTTTCCTAATACAACTCCATCCTCAAGGATTCTTCTTTTAAGCAATTCCATCTTAATAAGCCCTTGCAAAGTATGCCATCTGGTCAGCTTTTTCGCCACAGCATACGCAGTTTCCTTCACCTATTACCTCTTGCTCAAAAGGCACGCATCTTAATGTCGCCCCTGTAGCTTCCTTGATGCTATCTTCACATTCACGGCTTCCACACCACATAGCCTTAACAAATCCCGGAGTTTCAGTGATATTCTTTTTGAATTCTTCCATGTCCACTGCAACCGTAGTCTTTTCCTCTCTCATATCAAGTGCTTTTTGGAACAGATTGCCTTGTATCTCTTCAAGTAATTTTTCAACTTCTTTGTTCACATCAGAAAGTGCTACCTGGATCTTTTCTCCAGTATCTCTTCTTGCAAGTACGCATTGTCCATTTTCGATATCCTTTGGTCCAATTTCAAGCCTGATGGGGACACCCTTCATCTCCCATTGGTTGAATTTCCAACCCGGTGAATAACCATCCATATCGTCTATCTCGGCTCTGAAACTATCTTTAAGTCCATTAAATACTTCCCATGCCTTGTCAAGGACTCCTTCTTTATGCTGAGCTATAGGTATCACCACTACTTGAGTAGGCGCGATCTTAGGCGGCATGACAAGGCCGTTGTCATCTCCGTGAACCATTATAATTGCCCCGATAAGCCTTGTGGAAATCCCCCATGAAGTATGATATGGATATGCTTGGTTATTGTCCCTATCAAGATAAGTTATGTCGAATGCTTTGGTAAAATGCTGACCAAGATTGTGGCTGGTTCCTGACTGAAGAGCCTGTCCATCATGCATCAAGGCTTCCATAGTGTATGTCGCATAAGCTCCTGCAAATTTTTCCTTTTCGCTTTTTTTGCCTACTACCATTGGAATAGCAAGGTATTTTTCAGCAACGTCTCTGTAAATCTCAAGCATCTGCATAGTCTCTTCCTGTGCTTCGTCGTATGTCTCGTGAAGAGTGTGGCCTTCCTGCCATAAGAATTCGGATGTTCTTAAAAACGGTCTGGTAGTCTTTTCCCACCTTACGACGCTGCACCACTGGTTGTATAGGTATGGCAGCTGTCTGTAAGTATTCAGCCATTTCGAGTACATGCTGCATATAATCGTCTCTGATGTCGGTCTTATACAAAGTCTTTCACCAAGCTCTTTGTCCCCACCATGAGTTACCCAGGCAACCTCCGGAGCAAAACCCTCTACATGCTCAGCTTCTTTTTTTAAAAGACTTTCCGGGATAAGCAATGGAAAGTACATGTTTTTATGCCCTGTCTCTTTGAACCTCTTGTCATATTCCCTCTGAATATTTTCCCATATAGCATATCCGTATGGTCTTATTACCATAAACCCTTTTACCGGTGAATAATCCACCAGTTCCGTCTTTGAAATTACATCTGTATACCACTGCGCAAAATCTTGATCCATTGGCGTAATGGCTTCTACCTTTTGTTTCTTGCCCATTTTTATAAATCCTCCTTCAATAAAATAAAAAAACTCCCATCCTATAAAGGACGGAAGATTATCCGCGGTACCACCTTAATTAACATATATAAATGCTCTGCTCATATTGATAACGCAAAAACTGCGGCATGTCTCCATGCGGCTCCAAGGCGGGTTCGATTATCTAAAATGCGAAATTTCCAGTACCTTTCGCTCCCTGTTAATTTAGTCTTTTTATCTACTATTCCTTTTCAAAACCAGATATTCAGTTAAAATCTATTATAAAAAATCTTTGGGTCCATGTCAATGGCTTTATTCAACAAGCTCATAGTGTTAACTTTTTATTCTTTTTAGGTTGACACCTTGGATATTGTAATCTATAATAAGCCTAAATTAAACAAGGAGTGATCCATATTGCGAACTAACACACTTAATGCAAGAACCATGATATACTGCGCCATTTTTTCAGCACTTATAGTAGTTGGAGCCCTTACAAGAGTTCCTGTACCTGTGATACCATTTACTCTTCAGTTTATGTTTACCAACCTTGCCGGAATAATGCTTGGGCCAATATACGGCGCTCTATCTGTAGCCATCTATGTAATACTGGGACTTATAGGTCTTCCGGTATTTGCAAGCGGTGGAGGACTTGGCTACATCTTCCAGCCAACCTTTGGTTACTTGCTGGCATTTATACTAGCAGCATATGTTGCCGGAAAGATGACTCAAAGAGAAGAAAGCAGAAACTTGTTAGGCTACATTAAAGCAAGCATAATTGGGTTAGTAATAGTATACGTTTTAGGATTTATATACTATTATCTGCTTGCAAGCTTCGTATTAGGCCTTAGCGTCAACCCTTCAGTACTGTTTTTACACGCATTTTTGCTGCCTCTTCCAGGCGATATCCTCTCTTGCTTTATAGGAGGCTTTCTAGCTTTAAGGGTTCCCACTGTCAGAAGAAGCCTGGACATGGCCAGATAGAAATTCTTTTATAATTTCCGTGTTGTCATCAGGAATCCATAAACTCCTGCCGTCTATCATTCTTGACCTTCCGGAAATGGTGTAATAGCTTACCGCACCTTCCGGAAGTTGATTGAAGTATGTCGCAAGGGCTATCATATGCTTTGAAGTCATGTTGGTTTCGGTCCCATCCCTATACTTAAGTACTATTCGCGCAGCCTCCAGCATCTGATTGTTTTCTCTTAATTGTCCGTATAGAGAAGAAAAAAAGTTTTGTACCCTAAGTATCCTGTCTATATCTCCTCCTGGGGTATTTCTCCACTGTAGATATAAAAGAGCTTGGTCTCCGTTTATCATCTGAATGCCTTTTTTTATCTCGACTCCGTTATCCGGATCGTACATATTTGCATCAATATCAATTTTCACACCGCCAATATCATCGACGATTCCCGGAACAGGATCCATCTTGATTGCAAAGTAATAATCAACTTTTATATCTCCAATAAATTCTTCAATCGCCTCTGCACTCGCCTCCGGTCCCCTGCCTTCCCTGCTGCCAAAAGCATACGCATGCCCTATTTTATCCTTTTGATTCCTGACAGGCAGATATGCATAAGTATCCCTAGGTATGCTAAGCACCTTGACGTTATTGTTTTCAAGGTCCATCCTTGCAAGCACTATCACGTCAGATCGGTATATCCCAATTGTCCTGTCCTGTGAAGTATCTATGCCAAGAATCAGCAAATTTATGACGCTTGAACTCGACGTTATATTTAAATTTTCGATATAGCTGTCCTCATCTTCAGGCTCTATCGGTTGTACCGGCTCTTTTTCATCAGCTTCAGACTCTTTTGGATTAGGCTTTATTTCATTGTCCGGATTTGTCACAAGCACATTTTGGTAGTCTGTGGCATCATAAACAAACTTGACAGCGGCTCCTAATGCCAATATTATCGCCACTACAATTATTACGAGAATCTTGTTTTTTTTCATTAAAATCATCCGCTTTCTTTTAGGTGGCTTACATACTTATATATACCCTTTTAAAGTCGGATATTAACCGGTTTCGCTTATTCTAACATTTTATAGTTCGTTCCTACAGGCTGTCCCTCTACCAGTTTGTCAAAGTAATTGCCGTCTATTACGGTTTCATCTAAATTGCCTCCATTTAATTTAATAGGAATATATGAAAGTCTTCCCTGTATGATATTTCCCTTTACCGATACATTTCTTGCGTCTGGATTGTTCAGGTATATCCCAGTCACTTTTATTTCAGCAAGCTCATTTTCCATAAATGTTATGCTTTCCATTTCATGGGTGTATCCTTCGTCCCATCCTCCTACCGTAAGACCCCAGTTGCAATTTTCTATAGTATTGTTTCTTACTACTACATTTTTTAAATATCCGCCCTTTTCGTTTGCCAATGTGATGCCTTGGCCACAGGCATATATATTATTATCATATATTTCTATGTCTTTCTGCTCGCCTTCGTATGAATCTATGTATATTCCTATCTTAGGTATGCTGTAGACCTCATTTCCGTGAATCTTTCCGTAAGAAGATCCGTTTTTCGCATCTATTCCTTCTCCACCTCTTCCCGGAGCTTGATTTGTAAAATCAAATACCTTGTTGTCACTTACTTCAAAATAATCCACGTTATCCAAAGATATACCTTCTTGCGATCCTGAAGTATTTATGCTAGCTCTCTCTATTGCATTGCTGTCTATTATTATATTGTCTGCATTCATGAATATTATTCCAGATGCCTGAGTATTATAAGTTGAGCAGTTTCTTATCTCAACATGACTTGAACCTACCCCATCCGTAGTTGAACCAAATCCCGCCCATCTGGAATTCTCGACTCTGATGCCTTCGATTCTGATATAGCTTTGAGCGTTTATATCAAACAGACTGCTCCAATTATAACCCCAGTCTATGTCTTTTCCATCAAGTATAACCTTTTCATCCTTGTAGCTTTTAAAGACTATGTGGCTTCCGGCTTCTCCAGAATTTTTCAACAAGACTTCTTCTCTGTAAATTCCTTCTCTTATCAGAACTGTCTCTCCTGCCTTAAGACTTTCTGCTGCCTTTTGTATCGTCTGCCAAGGCTCGTCAAATGTACCCGGATTTTTATCGTCTCCTTCTTTTGACACATAGTAATCTTTATTATCAATCTCATCATAATTGAAAGAGCATCCAAATAAAATTATTGTAACCGGAAATCCTGATAACATAAAAATTGAAACCAATTATTCATTACGGCATCACGTATTTTCACCTGTCCTGAGAAAAATGAATACTAATATCTTTGGATTGTCGGGTGAAGTGCGGACATTAAACAGTATTGAGCTGTTAGCTTCTAAAACAGCAGCGTTATTTAACCGACTAGCCGCAAGGGATTTTTATGACACCGGCAATCTGTTTGTTTCTTT
>DMAW01000157.1 GCA_003446375.1 Eubacteriaceae bacterium
TCGAGCTCGGAAAGCGAAGGTGTCCGAGATGTTGTTTCAAAGTTGATGCTAGGTATATAGAAGCCCGCGACGTAGGCTTGAGCTTAAGCGAAAGCCGGAGCTGTTTCTCAGCTGTGAATATGATAGGAATGGAAAATGGAAACCCTCGAGCTCGGAAAGCGAAGGTGTTAGGCATTGGTCGTTAACCTTTAGTACTGGGTATTTCCTTTGGGTCTAAAGACAAATACCTGAATCCGTCATTTCGAATGCAATGAGAAATCTCAGGTGATTATAAAGCTACAATGGTATTTGTCTCTTAATTAGACTTAGTTTCGGTAAAAAGTTTTGACTTTACAACCGTTTAACAGTTGCTTGATCATTGCCCACTATGGTTTAACGATAATTCGATCCATGCAATTCAAGTTACGATGGCTTTAGTATTCCTTGGTGCGTTTTTTGGTGAAAAAGTTTTACTTCAAATGTTCAACAATCATGCTAGGAGGGGTTTTTGTGAAGAAATTAATCTTTGAAACTGAACGTTATACTGCAAAAAACTATCACCCGCTACCTGTGGTTCTTGTAAAGGGTGAAGGAGTATGGGTTTGGGATAAAAATGGCAAAAAATATCTAGATATGCTGGCGGCATATTCCGCTGTCAATCAAGGGCATAGACATCCTCGAATAATACAGGCAGCTAAGGAACAGATGGAAAGGATTACAATAACTTCTCGTGCTTTTCACAATGACAAAATGGGAGAGTTTGTAAAACTCCTCTGTGAAATTACAGGTTATGACAAAGCTTTACCCATGAATACAGGGGCAGAGGCTGTGGAGACAGCGATTAAAGCAGCAAGGAAATGGGGCTCGGAGGTCAAGGGAATCGATAGTGAAAAAGTAGAGATTATAGTCTGTGATAACAATTTTCATGGAAGAACCGTGACAATAATCAGCTTTTCTAGTGAGGAACAGTATAAAAGTGGGTTTGGACCTTTCACACCAGGATTTGTAAGCGTTGAATTTGGAAATGCAGATAAGATTGAAGAAGCCATCAATGAAAATACCGCGGCTTTGCTTATAGAGCCGGTTCAGGGAGAAGGTGGGGTAATAGTCCCGCCGGAAGGATATATGAAAAAAGTCAGAGAAATAACCAAAAGACATGATGTGCTCTTAATATTTGATGAGATCCAAACCGGGCTAGGGCGCACCGGAGCTCTTTTTTCTTATATGTACGAAGATATCAAGCCGGACATGTTGATCGTAGGAAAGGCCTTGGGAGGAGGAGTCTATCCAGTTTCTGCTATATTGGCAAACGATGAAGTCATGAGTGTGTTTAATCCCGGAGACCATGGTTCGACATTTGGAGGCAATCCCCTTGCAAGCGCAGTAGCTATAGCTTCTTTAAAGACAATAATAGATGAAGATCTCAGTGGAAAATCAAAAGAAAACGGCAAGTACTTCGTTGAAAGGCTTAATGAGATTCACTCTCCAATAGTCAAAGAGATTAGATCGAGAGGATTGATGGTAGGAGTCGAAATAGAAAAGTCTTTTGGTACTGCAAGAAAGTATTCTGAAATATTACTGGAAAAAGGCATGCTCTGCAAGGAAACTCATGATCAGACCTTAAGGTTTACTCCGCCACTTGTAATTAATAAACAGGAGATAGACTGGGCGGTAAAAATAATAGAAGAAACTTTGATTTGATAATGCCCGGCTTTGCAAGGTACATTCTTAAGTGATATAATTAAGTTTCAAGAATTGCTGCGAGGTGGAATTTGGATTCATTACAGAATTTAAATGAGCTTATTTGTTATATGGAAAAAAACAAGACGGATTTCCTAAAAAACGATCTTTTTTTAAAAACCATGTTATACAAATATCTGCTTGAAAACAACTATATAGAAAATGGATTTGCAACGGATATATTTGAAGATTTTACATATTCCAATATTCTGTCTAAATGGGACACAAATGCTTCATACGGAGTAATTGAAACAAAAGCAGCGTTGACTGATCATGAAATGAAGCTATGTAGCGATTACATACTGGAAGGTCCAAGTTTAAAAGGAGCAGATTCCATTGTTTTTGGACAAGCTTATGAGGAGTTTTCAGACACAGGCGATAAGAAAAAAAACGGAAGGTTCTACACGCCAAATGCCATTATAGAGCTAATGACAGGTTTTTGTAAGGACGAACACTGGTTTGGGAAAAAAGTTTTGGATCCTTCATGTGGAAGTGGTTTTTTTCTTTCTAAAGCATACGATAAAATCTTTGATGCGGGCATAAAAAAGGGGATTTCCCAAGAAGATATGCATAGCCGGATTCTTAGTGATATGTTATACGGGATTGATTTAGATGAAAAAGGCGTTTTTTTGTCATCTATTATCCTAAGCCTTAAATCCAAGAGGTATATCCGACCTAAAAACCTTTGTGTGGCAGATTTTCTGGTTGAAAACAACCAATGGAAAGATTTTGATATAGTAATAGGAAATCCTCCATATATAGGGCACAAACAAATGGATAGAGATTATTTCAAGTGTTTAAGAAAACTTTATTATGATGTTTATTATGACAAAGCAGATATGTCTTACTGCTTTTTTAGAAAAGGATGGGATGTGCTGGCAGATGACGGATGCCTGATATTCATAACATCTCGTTACTTCCTTGAAGCACACAGCGGAAAAGGCATAAGAAGCTTTATCCGAAAGAATTTTAAGATCAGAGAAATCATTGATTATAACGGCTACAGGATAATACCCGGTGCTAAGGTGGATCCGCTGATAACTGTTCTTGATAAGAACATAAATTCAGAGGATAATATCAAAGTACACAAATATAATGGTATAAAGGACACCAAGCTTATATACGACAGAAGCAAAGATGCACAATCAGAAGAATATTTTGATGTCTTTGCTGTGGTTCAAAAAAACCTAGATGATAACGGATGGATTTTAATAGGTGAGAGACAATCAGAAATAATACAAAAAATATTTAAAAAGACCCACATTTCATTATCGAGCATTTGGGAGAGCAGGCAAGGCATAATAACCGGATGCGACAAAGCTTTCATTATAGACGATCATGAGTGCCAACTATTTGACAAAGGGATAGTAAAGCCTTGGATCAAAAACAGCAACATAACGGCATACAAAATAAAAAGGAACAATAAATTTCTTCTTTATACAGATTCGGTGGAAGAAATGTCAAAGTATCCTGAATTAGAAAAAAAACTGAATCCTTATATGGATAAGCTTAAAAATAGAAGGGAATGCAAAAAAGGGATAAGGCCATGGCACCATCTGCAGTGGGGCAGAAGACATGAAAATTTTATTAAAGACAAGGTAGTATACCCCTATAAGGCTCATTCAAATAAATTTGCCCTTGATACAAATAGCTCTTATTTTAGCGCTGATGTCTACAGCTTCAGACTACGAGATTCGTACGAGTACTATACGCTTAAAGCTATAACGGCTCTTTTAAATTCTGCATTGTACGAGTTCTATTTTAAGACAATGGCTAAAAAACTCGGTGAGAATCTTTACGAATACTACCCTAACACAGTAGGCAGATTAAAGTTGCCGATATATGATGAGAAATTTTTTGCCCGCCTTCAAATATGTCACGATTCAATAGCATCTGCAAAAACGATTGATGGTGAGATAGGTGCAGAAGAAGAACTGAACATACTTGTTTTTGATTATTTTAATATCGATAAAGCACAAGCAAAATTAATCGAAAGGAGCATCAATCATGGCAAATTACGATTATAGAAGCGATACGATCACAAAACCGACAGAAAAAATGAGAAGAGCGATGTACGAAGCTGAAGTTGGAGATGACGTCTACGGCGAAGATCCAACGGTAAAAAAGCTTGAAAGGCTGGCATGTGATATTTCAGGAAAAGAAGCGGCAATGTTTGTGCCAAGCGGCACTATGGGAAATCAGATAGCAGTCAAAGTTCACACAAACCCTTCAGATGAAATACTTTTGGAAGAAAATTGTCACATACACTGGTATGAAGGCGGTGGAATAGGCGCCATAAGCGGGGTTCAAAGCAAGCTGATAAAATCCAACAACGGAGTAATGAATATCGAGGACATAAGAAAGGGAATAAGGCCTGATGACATTCATTTTCCAAAGACGACGCTACTTTGCTTGGAAAATACCAACAACAAATGTGGCGGTACCGTGACCGGCCTTGAAGCTATGAGCGAGATATATAAATTGGCAGTTGACAACAACATCAAGGTTCATCTTGATGGAGCCAGAATTTTTAACGCTGCGATATATCTTGGAGTAGAAGCAAAGCTGATTATGGAGCATTGTGATTCAGTGATGTTCTGTCTATCAAAAGGTTTGTGCGCTCCTGTAGGAAGCATCCTTGCAGGAGAAGAAGATTTTATCAAAGATGCGAGAAAAACAAGAAAGATGTTAGGCGGAGGAATGAGGCAGTCAGGTGTGATTGCGTCTGCAGGCATAATAGCTTTAAAAGAGATGACAGGCAGGCTCGCAGAAGACCATGAAAACGCCAGGGCGCTAGGAGAAGGGCTCAAAAACATAAGAGGCCTGGATGTAAATATTGATACGGTTCAGACAAACATAGTTATGTGCGATATAGTAAAAGAAAATTTGAATTCATTAAAACTAAAGGAAGCGATGGCCCAGTCGAATGTGTTTTCCACATATATAACGGATAAGAGGCTTAGGTTCGTGCTTCACTACCATATAACTAAAAATGATGTTTTGGAAACTTTAAATATAATAGAAAAAATCATGGATGACCTTTAAGGGGAGCTTATAATGCAGCAAGATTTTTTTACCAATAATTTAAAAGAAAATCTAAAAAAATCAGGACCTTTGGCCAGCAGGATGAGGCCTAAGACTCTGGAGGGATTTTACGGTCAAAAACATATCTTGGCTCCGGGAAAGCTGTTATACAGAATGATAGAAGCGGACAGAATCACGTCTATAATCTTGTACGGTCCTCCAGGTACCGGCAAAACGACCCTTGCAAGGATAATAGCAAATAAGACAAAGTCTAATTTTACGCAGCTTAATGCAGTAACATCCGGAGTTAAAGAGCTCAGAGAGGTAATCCAAAAGGCTAAGGAAAATCTTGGCATGTACAATTCCAAGACGATATTATTTATTGATGAGATACACAGGTTTAACAAAAGCCAGCAAGATGCACTGCTCCCAGCAGTTGAAGAAGGCAGCGTGGTCTTGATAGGCGCTACTACTGAAAATCCTTACTTTGAAGTAAACGCGCCCCTTGTATCCAGGTCGAGGATATTTAGATTAAACAGGCTGGCTCCTGAAGAAATTGCTGATATAATAGAAAAGGCTCTTGAAAACCATGAAAATGGATTCGGCAAGCTAAAAGTGGATATTTCCCCAGAGGCTCTAAGGCATATAGCCCAAGTATCAAACGGAGATGCTAGAAATGCTCTTAATGCTTTGGAGCTTGCCGTATTGACGACAAAAGAGAATCAGGAAGGCGTGATATCCATCGATCTTGAAACAGCTCAGGAATGCATACAAAAACGCGTAATACATTACGATAAGGATGGAGACAACCATTACGATAATATATCGGCATTTATAAAGAGCATACGAGGATCGGATCCGGATGCGGCTCTTTACTGGATGTCAAAAATGCTCTGGGCTGGAGAGGATCCGAAATTCATTGCGAGGCGTATAATCATATCTGCATCAGAGGATATCGGCAACGCTGATCCTAATGCTCTAAACATTGCCGTAAGCGCCTTTAGGGCATTGGAGATAATAGGAATGCCTGAAGCCAGGTTGAGCCTGGCACAAGCTGTTACCTATCTGGCATGTTCTCCAAAGAGCAATGCAGCTTATATGGGGGTAAACAAAGCTCTATCCGATATTCAAAATAAACTCACCGGTGAAGTACCCATGCACTTAAGGGATTCCCACTACAAGGGAGCCAAATCACTTGGTCACGGCAAAGGTTACAAATATCCCCACGACTATGAGAATCACTACGTAAAACAAAGCTACATGCCTCCGGGAATGGAGGATGTGACTTATTATGAGCCTACTGAACTTGGCTTTGAGAAGATATTGAAAGAATATTTGGAAAACACGAAAAAAAACAATAAATAAAAAGAAGGAAGTGAAGCCATGCAGTTAAAATTAAACGAGACATACCACGGTTTTAAGCTTATAGATGAAAAATACATCGAGGAAAACAACTCTACCGGAAGACTCTTTGCCCATGTAAAGACAGGGGCAAAGCTGTATTATCTGTCAAACGATGATGACAACAAGGTCTTTTCCATTACATTTAAGACGCCTCCGGCAGACAGCACCGGTCTTCCTCATATTCTTGAACATTCTGTTCTTTGCGGATCCAGAAAATACCCGGTTAAGGAGCCCTTTGTAGAACTTATAAAAGGGTCCCTCAATACTTTTTTAAATGCTATGACATTTCCTGATAAGACCATGTATCCTGTAGCCAGCAAAAATGAAAAGGACTTTGAAAATCTGATGGATGTTTATTTGGATGCTGTCTTTTATCCTAGGATTTATGATCACAAGGAAATCTTCTTTCAAGAAGGTTGGCATTACCATATTGAGGATGAAAACGAGGATATAACATATAATGGCGTAGTTTACAATGAAATGAAGGGAGCGTTTTCCAATCCGGAAGATGTTCTGGGCAGAAAAGTTCAAGAGTCGCTTTTCCCGGACACTCCCTACGGAAAAGAATCAGGAGGAGATCCTGATGAAATCCCAAATCTTAAATATGAGGATTTCATATCATTTCATAAAAAATACTACCATCCTTCAAACAGCTACATATATTTGTACGGTGATGGAGATGTGCTCGCACACTTAAAATACCTTGATGAAAATTATCTGTCTAGCTTTGATTTTATGGAAATCGACTCTGAAATACCTGTTCAAGAATCCTTTGAAGCACAAAAGGAAATAGCTTTCACTTATCCTGTAGGAGAGGCCGAGGATTTAAAAGAAAAGACTTTCCTCTCTCTTAATTATGTAACCGATAGATGTACTGATGGAGAAATCCACTTGGCATTGGACATATTGACTCATATATTGACAGATGCACAATCATCGCCTTTGAACAAGGCGCTGCTGGATGCGCAAATCGGCCAAGATGTGGGTGGCTATTATGACGGAAGCATACTTCAGCCTGTTTTTAGCATAGTAGTGAAAAATTCAGATGAAGATAAGGTAGAAAAGTTTAAGAAAGTAGTTCAAACGACTCTTGAAGGCCTTGTAAAAAGCGGTTTGGAAGAAGACATGGTAGAGGGTGCAATAAATATAACTGAATTTAAGCTAAGGGAAGCAGATCACGGCAGCTATCCGAAGGGGCTTATTTTCGGAATAGAAATAATGGAGAGTTGGCTGCACGGCCAAGATCCTTCAATACACTTAAGATACCAAGGCTATATCGACAAGATAAGACAAGAATCCAAATCAGGATATTTTGAGAGACTTATTAAAAAATATCTCCTTGATAATCCACATTCTAGTCTAGTAGTACTCAAGCCTGAAAAAGCATTGGCAATAAAAAGAGATAAAGAGGTTAAAAAGCACCTTGAAGATGTAAAGAGCAGGCTAAGCAAAAGTGAGCTTAAAAAGTTGGTAGACGAGACTAACAGGCTTATTGACATTCAAAACACTCCGGACAGAAAGGAAGATATTGACAAGATTCCGGTGCTTCCTGTAACATCCATCAAAAGAGAACATGAGAAGATTCCTTTGGAGAAAAGACAGTTCAGCAAGGCGGATGTATTGTATCATCCTTTGGATACAAATGGCATTAACTACGTTGATATTTACTTTGATGTATCTCATATATCCAAAGAAGAGATACCGTATCTGTCCCTTTTGACGAGGTATTTGGGAGAAGCGGGAACAAAAAGCTATGATTATGTAAAATTAAACAATGTCATAGAGATACACACAGGGGGAATTGACTTTGATTTAGATGTATTTGGCAATGTGAATGATCCCGATGAATTCAGTCCTAAATTTGCAATTAAGTCAAGAGCCCTTGAAACAAAAACAAAAGAGACCTTTGAGTTGATTGAAGAGATGGTACTAAGCACCAGATTCGATGAAAGACAGCGTCTTAAAGAAGTCGTGCAAAGCATAAAGTCCAAAATGGAAATGGATTTTATGACTGTTGGGCACAAGGTAGTCTCCGGCAGGGTCATGTCATATTTAAGCGATACAAGCCAATATGTGGAGCATATGGCAGGTATAGAGTTTTACAGGTTCATATCCGCATTGTTCAAGGAATTTGATTCAAAGTGGGAAGAGACTTTCGATAGGCTTAAAAATATTGCTGAAAGAATTTTTGATATTAACGCCGTTACAGCAAGCGTCACAGGAGACGAAAAAGGATACGCCAGCTTTAAGGAAAGCTTCTCTTTATTTTATGATAAGCTAACAGACATCCCAAAAGAAAAGGCGGATTTGACCTTTGAAAAACAGCCTTTGAACGAAGGCATAGCAACCCCTGGAAAAGTCCTTTATGTAGGCAAAGCATATAATTTTAAGAAGCTGGGTTTTGACTATACAGGAGCAATGCAGGTGGTCAAGGTTATTATGAGCACAGACTACCTTTGGAACAAAGTCAGAGTACAAGGAGGAGCTTATGGAGCGTTTTTTTCAGTAGGGAAGAACGGGTCTTTGTTTTTAGGCTCATATCGCGATCCTAACCTGACTGCCACCTTAAATATATTTGATAAGGCTTACGAGTACCTGCTAAACTTTGAAGGATCTGATGCAGATATGAACAAGTATATCATTGGGACAATGAGCGGAATAGACACGCCGATGACCCCGGGAATGAAAGGATCTTATTCTACAGGCAATTACTTCAGGAATGTCACTGATGAGATGATTCAAAAAGAAAGAGAAGAGATTCTGTCTTGTAGTGTTGCTGACGTCAAGGCTGCTTCAGATGTGATCAAACTGGCTATGGATAAAAACTATCTCTGCGTGCTTGGCGATGAAGGCAAGATAAAGTCTGAGAAGGACATATTCGGCACGATAATAAATATATTTGAGTAAATGATGAATAAAATTGTAAAATATATTATGTCGATAATAACAGTCATTGTGATTTTGACATCAGGCGCCCTTGCGCAAGGGCGTCTGAATGTTGACATGCCTATGGATAGAGCTGCTTTAGTATATGATGTCAAATCTATGGAGATTTTATACAGCCAAAATGCCGATTTAAAGATGTATCCTGCCAGCACTACGAAGCTTATGACAGCATTGACGGCCATTGATCATTTAAATCTTGATGATTGGATAAAGCCGGGCAGTGAGGTGATGGCAATATCTGCAGACAGCAGCAAGGCCGGATTGACGCCGGGCAAGCTAATATCGGCAAGAGATCTTTTGGCGGGGCTTTTATTGCCTTCTGGAAATGATGCGGCCAATGTATTGGCCGTATATGCTGCAAGAAAAGCTTCCGGTGATTCGGACATGGAAGTTTCTGAGGCTTTGGAATACTTTTCAGAAATGATGAATGACAAGGCAAAATCTTTAAAGCTTGAAGGCTCGAATTTTGTAAATCCTCATGGACTCCACAGTGATGAGCATTATACCACTGCAAAAGACATGCTGAATATTGCTAAAGAATTTCTAAAAAATGAATTCCTAAAAGAATTGGTGTCAAAATCTCATTATATCAGCAATGACGGAGAATGGAATTTTTATAACACGAACGTATATCTGCATAAAAAGCTTGATGATATATGGTATCTATACAGTTCGGGAGAAAACCAAGACTATAATCCTTATGTTACCGGAATCAAGACAGGCTTTACCAGTCTTGCAGGCAGATGTATTGTTTTTAGCGCAGCTAGAGGAGACAAAGAGCTGATAGGCATAGTTTTGGGGAGCGATATGGAAAATGTCTATGATGAAGGAAATCTCCTTATGGATGCTGTTTTCGAAGATACCGACTATATAGATTCTTTTGAGTCAGGAGAAAAGGTAGCCGAAATAGAGATTAAAACAGGCTATTTTGGAAAGACTCAGAAGTCTTCTTTGGTCAATTTAAAAAAGAAATATTACCTTCTTCCAAGAGAAGACTTGGAAGATGTCATTTTTGAGTTTGTCATAGACGAAGAAATACTGGAAGAATCAGACGGCACATATCAGGTACAGACGAAGATTAAACCGGGAGATGAAGTTGGCAGGATAAAAGCCGTATTAAATGGAGAGAATCTATTCGATGCCCCATTGACATTGGATGCAGCTTTTGACGAAGCAAGAAAACCGCCAATTATAATAATAGTTCTGGTTTCAGGAATAGCGTTTGTACTGGTAGTTGCTGTGTCAATTAGATTGATAAGAATGGAGAAAAGATGAAAAAACCAGAAATACTGGCACCGGCAGGTACGTATGAAGCCCTGGCAGCCGCTGTAGGCGCAGGCGCTGATGGAGTTTACATAGGAGCAAAAAAATTTAATGCCAGACAGCGTGGGGAGAACTTTGACGAAGATGAAATCAAAAGAAGCCTTGCTCTTTGTCACATGCATGGAGTCAAACTTTATGTAGCCCTCAACATCGCACTGAAGGAAAGTGAACTAGCAGATGCATTGAAATTGGCTGCTTTTTTACACGATGAGGGAATAGACGGCATTATAGTACAGGATTTAGGGCTTTTCGGTCTTTTAAGGAAGCACTTGCCAAGCTTAAGCCTTCATAGCAGCACTCAGATGTTCATCCACGAAAGCTCAGGGGTAAGCCTGTTGTGCGAAGCCGGTTTTGACAGAGTCGTGCTTGCAAGGGAGCTTACCTTGCAAGAGATTGGAGAAATCAAAAAAAACTCAAAATGTGAAATAAAGATATTCTGTCATGGAGCAATGTGCATATCTTATTCGGGACAATGCTATATGAGCAGCATGATAGGGCAAAGAAGCGGAAACAGAGGCAGATGCGCTCAGCCTTGCAGAAAAGAATACTCTTTATACGACAAGAATAAAAAACTATTGAAAAAAGGAAGCTTGATCAGTCCCAAGGACTTGAATACTCTTGATGCAATGGAGGATATCATGTCTTTGGGGGTGGATTCACTGAAGATAGAAGGAAGGCTAAAAAAAGCCGATTACGTTTATACAGTTGTCGAAGCATATAGGAAGCGAATAGATTCGATAAGCGATAATTCTGTCGAGGAACCCAGTTCGAACGTTAATGAAGTATTTAACAGAAAGTTTACTACAGGATACCTTTATGAGGAAAGCCCAAAGGAAAAAGATCTTATATCCACTGGCGACAAGGGTTTGATCTACGAAGAAGCCGGAAGGATATCGGCTGTGGAAGGCTATCTGTACAGGATAAAACCTATAATAGATATTGATGTTGGAGACGGCATATTTATCAAATCTGAAAAGACGGCATTTGGAGAAATTTTGTCAGATCTCTATGATGTGAAAAAAAATAAAACTAAGATGCTTTCTAAAGGAGAGACCGGGTACATCGGACTGAGGAAAAAAGCATTCAAAAACGATATGATCTACAAGACTTGGGATAAGCAAAAGAAAACCGAAATTTCCGATACCTTGGAAAAATCTCTTGAAATGAGGCAGCCGGTTAAAATCAAGGCTGTGTTTAAAATCGGGGAAAAACCGACATTATCCATTGAATGGAATGATATTGAAATTGCGGTATGTGGAGAAGGATTGGTCCAGGAGGCAAAAAATGCCCCTTTGTCTGCTGAAAGAATAACGGAGCAGCTTTCAAAGATGAAAGATTCTCCGTTTTACCCCTCGAAAATAGACATGGAAGCAGATGAGAATATATTTATTCCCGTTAAGGATATTAACGAGATTAGAAGGAAAGGGTTAAATCTCCTTGAAGAAAAAATAATCTCTTCGTGGAAAAGAACGCCTGTTAAAATCGATTATTCAAAAGCTTTGAATCGAGCCACATGTAATACAGACATAGATCAGATTCTATCTATCAAGATATCAGATATGGAATCATTAAAGACAGCAAGCTGTTCTGATGTTCAAGAGATAGTATACGGATGGGATAGAATAATTCATGTGGATGAATATGAAAAAGCAGTAGATATAGCTAGAACTGCAGGGAAGAAAATCGTATTGGCTTTTCCAAGAGTCATAAGAGCCGTACAGGCTGATGCAATTATAAGAGCCATGGATTCCATAGTTGCTCTTGAGCCTGATGGTATATTGGTAAGTTCATTTGAAGGTATAAAGCTGTTCAAAGATACAGGTCTTGCCCTTGAAGCAGATGACAGCTTCAATATTTTTAATTCCTTTGCATTGGACCGGCTGATGGAATGGAATGTTGAAAACGCATACGTTTCACCGGAACTTAACCTGACTGAGCTTGTTGATTTGACGCCTCCAAAAGGCATGGATTTAAGCTTGGTAGTTCACGGCAACAAGGAACTGATGCTTTTGCAGTATAATCTGGGCGGAAAAAGCGATTCTTTTACTTTAGAAGATTCCAAAGGGTTTAAGTTTCCTGTTATCGTAGACGACTATAACAGGACCCATATATTCAACTCAAAGAAGCTGTATTTGGCAGATGAAGTATCAAATATCCCGATGTTTAAAAAATTGAGGATAGATGCCCTAATGGAAAAACCGGAAGAAATACCCGAGCTGACAGATATATATGCATCTGCACTCAAAGGAAAATACTTCGTCAACAGATATCATGAAAAGCACCGGTCTGGTTTGACGAAAGGTCATTTTAAACGAGGTGTGTTATAAATATGAATCAAAAGACATTGAAAGTTCTTGAATTTAACAAGATAACCGATATTTTGGCTAGCTATGCCGCTAGTGAAACTGCAAAGGAAGAAATAAGGAAAATCATTCCTTTGACTGATATAAGAAAAATAGAAGATATGCTGGAGCTTACTGATCAAGGCATGATTGCCATATTTAAAAACGGAAACGCTCCCATAGCTCCTTTTTCGGACATACGTTATTCGTTGAAAAAGGCTAGGATACAGTCCATATTGACGCTAAAGGAGTTTATAGGCATTAAAAATTTCTTAAAGATAATGTGGGACGTCAAAAGATATTTTGAAGAAATAGATGACTCTGAAAGCATCATGCCGGATTTATGGCAGATGATATCTTCCATGGATGCTTTGTCCGGTCTCAGAAGAGAAATTGAAAAGACGGTAATATCAGAAGAAGAAATAAGCGATAGCGCCAGTCCGGAGCTGTTCAGAATAAGAAAGGATATCAATAGAAAAAATCATCAAATTAGAGAAAAGCTTAATTCTATGATATCATCTCCAAATTATCAAAAGCACCTTCAAGAAAATATAATCACGATAAGGCAAGAAAGGTTCGTAATTCCTGTAAAGCAGGAAGCCAGGGGATCTGTGCCGGGAATAGTTCACGACCAATCATCCAGCGGAGCTACTCTTTTTATCGAGCCTATGGCAATCGTAGAGCTAAACAACGCAATCAGAACTTTGAGGATTGAAGAGGTTCGAGAAATAGAAAAAATACTATTGGAGCTGACTTTGACAGTAGGCGAAAACGAGGTTTCTCTTGCCTTTGATTACGATATAATGACTAGGCTCGATATCGTAATGGCAAAAAGCAAATACGCCTTGGAACTCAACGCGACAAGACCTAAGCTCAGCGATAGGAAGGCAATCGACCTTAAAAGCTGCAGGCATCCCCTAATCCCCAGGGAAGAAGTCGTTGCATCGGATATAAGACTGGGTGAAGATTTTAAGATACTCATAGTCACGGGGCCGAATACCGGAGGAAAAACAGTGGCTTTGAAGACCACAGGATTAATGTGCCTCATGACTCAGGCAGGCATGTTCATTCCCGTCAAGGATAATAGCGAGATATGTGTTTTTCAAAGCATATATGCAGACATCGGGGATGAGCAGAGCATAGAACAGAGCTTGAGCACATTTTCATCCCACATGACCAATATAGTGGAAATAGTGGACAAGGCTGACGAGAACAGCCTGGTTCTTTTTGACGAGCTTGGAGCAGGGACAGATCCTGTAGAGGGTGCTGCCCTTGCAATGTCAATACTTGATTACCTTCATAAGAAAAATGTATACGCAGTAGTAACCACGCATTACAGCGAATTAAAACAATATGGGATATCCTCTGATGGCATGGAAAATGCCAGCGTAGAGTTTGATGTCAATACTTTAAGCCCTACATATAGGCTTACAATAGGAATCCCAGGCAAAAGCAATGCTTTTGAGATATCAAAAAGGCTGGGACTAAATCAAGATATCATAGATAATGCGGGTAAGTACTTAAGCGAGGAAACTATACATTTTGAAGATATAATAAAGGAAATACAAGACAATAAGAAAAAAGTAGATGAAGAGTTGGAGCGAATCGAATCTATTAAGGCTGAAAATGAAAAGCTGTTGGAATTAACAAAAAATGAAAAAAGACTCCTTGATGAGAACAAGCAGCAGATTAAAAACGAAGCCAGGATGGATGCAGCACAAATAATCCGAAAGGCAAAAGAGGAAGCCGGAGAGATTATTAAAGAAATGCAAAGAATCAAGTCTGATTCTGCTAAAGGTTCATTTAAGGACCTTGAAAGTCTTAGGAAAAATTTAAAAAATAAAGAAGATTCTCTTTATGAGGGCATGGAAAAAACAAATAAAAGCTTAAAGGGCAAATCAGCAAAAAAAATCTCTCCGGGAGATTGGGTCTTGATAAAGAGCATGAACCAAAAGGCAAATGTATTATCTATAGCGGATAAAGATGGAAACGTAATGGTCGAAGCGGGGATTATGAAGCTAAGAGTAAGTCAGAGCGATCTTATGCCGATCGAGGTTGAAGATGAGAAAAAAAGCTACAGCACCAAAAATATCTCACGCAAAGCTGCAGGAATTAAATCTTCAATTGACGTAAGGGGGATGACAGCAGAAGAAGCCATGCTTGATGTAGAAAAATACTTAGATGATGCATCCCTTGCAAACCTTAAAGTCGTCACCATAGTGCACGGAAAGGGAACGGGCGTGTTAAGAAATACAATACAGCAGCTTTTGAAAAAAAATAAACATGTTGAAGAATTTAGATACGGTGGTTATGGAGAAGGCGGAGACGGTGCGACAATTGTCAATTTGAAATAATATGAATTTACTTTTTTGATTAAGGGATTAACAAAGAAAAATATAGTATAATATATGGTAAAATATTTTGAAAGGCATGATGAAGATGATCTTATCAGATAAAAAAATATTAGAGCTTTTAAGTACAAGAGAACTTGTCATAGACCCGATAACTCCGGAACAGATTCAACCGGCATCTGTAGATATAAGGCTTGGCAACCATTTTTTAAAGCTTGACGAAAACAGGATTGAACATATGAGCATGACGGACGAAATCAAATACGTTTCATTCGAATGCGATGAGGTGATAATACCTCCCCATTCTTTTTTGCTGGCAACTACAAGGGAATATATTAAGCTTCCTGGAAATCTGACGGCTTTTGTCGAAGGCAGAAGCTCTATAGGTAGAATGGGACTTTTTATACAAAATGCGGGATGGGTAGACCCAGGCTTTGAAGGAGAAATAACTTTGGAACTTTACAATGCAAATCGCCTTCCTATTAAGCTTCAGAGCGATCGAAGGGTTTGCCAGCTTGTTTTTGCCTCTATGGACCAGTACGCTCTTAATCCCTACAAGGGCAAATACCAAGGACAGACAAAACCTGTAGGCAGCAGGGTATACATGGATGAGGATATTTAAAAAATGACAAATATACTCGGAACAATTTTTTTACTGTTTTTTTTGCTTGCAGTAGTAGGGATATTCATTAAATTTTATGTTGAAACCAACCATAAGATTACCATAAGCCTTAAAAAAAATGGCATGAAGGGCTCTTACTATCAGTATAAAAAAGCTTTGAAACGAAATAAAAGGATCAGATGATAATGGTTTCTTGTATAATGACGTAAAATTTAAGGTAAGGGATTGGATGAAATATGATCAAAAAAATTATTTTGTGTCTGTTGGCTGCAAGCCTCATATTGGCTTTTACGGCATGTTCACAGACAGATGATCCGGCTATAGACGAAGATGCTGAAATTGCTGAAGATGAATCGGCAAGCCTGGAAAATGCTTTTGAAAGCGTCGATCTTGCAGATGAAGCATCATATCAAGTCACTAGAAAAACGATGCTCGGAGACATCTCTGAGATAATAAATTCCACCACCGTTCTTATTTCTTCAGACAATAAGCTGTTGGTATACGATATGGAAAGCGAAGAGGCAAATATCATCGCAGACCAAGGCTGGAATCCTCAAATATCTCAGAACAAATCCATAATTGCATACGAAAACGATAATGGAATTTACAAGATATCCCCTTCAGGAGAAGGAGAAACTTTAGCATATGAGCGAAAAAGTGACGAGATAATAAGGAGCTATATATTATCTCGAGATGGGGCAAATATACTGATTAACTTGATAGAAGGGGATGAATACAAGACATTGCTGGTTGATTCAAGCTCATCTGCCAGGCAGATACCCCTTTTAGAGGATGAAGGTTTTGCCATAACCCGGCCTTTGTACCTAACGAGATTTAGGCTCTATGCCTTAGCTGAAAGTTCCGAGGATATACAAGGGGAAGAAGGAAGCGTATCTGCAAGCAGCATTGACTTTGTTTATGTGGATCTTTCCAGCGGAAATATCAGAAACATAACGTCAAATGATTTTGGAGATACTGTCGAATATGTAGACCAGTCAAATACCGGCAATATAATCCTGCGTCAGATTCAAAGGTCGACTAACGAAGAGGGTTTGGTGGAGACAAAAACCTACAGAACTTTCAATACATCTACAGAGTATATTTACGCTTCAGGAATAAAGAATAGGGATATCCTGCTTTTTAAGAGCATAAATGACGATGAGGAATTCATAACTGTAGAAAATCCCGCCGAGCTAGTCGAGAAATACCCAAAGCTGGTAGAATTGAAGCATTATGAGGGCAGCCGGGAGGAATTGATCGCAACTATATTTACAGGTTCGCCTTCTCAAATTTTCCTTTACGGAAATGCCATTGTATTTAATTCAAATGGAGACACTTATATAATAAATAAAAAGACGGATTAATTGGAGTGAAAAGATGAAAAGAGTCTACTTTGACAACAGCGCCACTACCAGGGTCGATGATTCTGCAATCGAGGTTATGAACATATATCACAGCGAGCTTTACGGCAACCCGTCCTCTCTCCATTCCATGGGAGTGGATGCGGAAAAAGCAGTGGAAAAAAGCCGTGAGATAATAGCTCGCCGTCTGGGAGTATTTAAAACTGAGATATACTTTACTTCCGGAGGAAGTGAAGGGAACAACCTTTTGATAAAGGGAGCTGTAGAAAAAGGAAAAAGAAGAGGAAACAGGATAATAACCACAAAAATTGAGCATCCTTCGGTTTTGGAGCTTTTTAAGGAATATGAACAAAAGGGGATGGATGTAGTTTTTTTAGACGTGGATAAAAATGGCATATTAAATATGGATCAGCTTGCTGAAAGCTTATCGGAAGATACCATATTAGTAAGCGTAATGATGGTCAACAATGAAATAGGTTCAATTCAAGATATGCAGTCAATAGGAAGGCTCATTAAAAAGATATCTCCTAAGGCTTTATACCATTCTGATTGCGTACAGGCTTTCGGAAAGGTTGAAATAAATCCAAATGATTCAAAAATAGACATGCTTACCTTAAGCGCCCACAAAATGCATGGGCCGAAAGGGGTTGGATGCGTTCATATAAAAAAAGGGGTGTCTGTTCCGGCATTTATAAAAGGTGGAGGACAGGAGCAGTCTCTCAGGGCAGGGACCGAAAATGTTGCCGGAATTGCAGGATTCGGTGCAGTTGCAGAAAGCTTTGACATAGTTAAATCATCGAATCATTTTGAAGAGCTAAAGAAGCGTTTTATTGAAAGGGCATCTGAGACCATGTTGGATATAGCTATAAACAGTCCTTTAGATGAATCATTTGTTCCCAACATACTTAGCATATCCTTTAAAGACGTCAAGGCTGAAATACTCCTTCATTCATTAGAAAAACAAGGCATATTTGTTTCTACAGGATCAGCCTGCTCATCAAAAAAAAATACTGCAAGCCACGTGCTAAAAGCCGCAGGCATAGCTAAGGATTATATTGAAGGGACATTGAGGATAAGTTTTTCTAAATACAATACAGTAGAAGAAGTTGTATATTGCGTAGATAAAATAAAATCGGAAGTCGAAAAAATCAGAAGGTTTACCAGGAGGAAATAATTTGGAAAAAGTAATATTGATAAGATACGGAGAAATAAGTCTAAAAGGCCTCAATAAATCATTTTTTGTTGATACGTTGATCCGAAATATAAAAGACAGCTTGAAATTTTTAGATTACAAAAAAATCCAAAAGATTCAGGGAAGATTCATACTGAGGGTTGAGGAAAAAGATATCGATAAAGCATGTCAGGCTTTGCTTAAAATATTCGGCATAGCGTCAATCAGCGTAGCTGTGAGAGTTGAAAGCGATATTGAGATTATAAAAGAAACTGCAAAGATCTTGGTTGAAAGACAACTGGACTTAAATGAACCAAAAACATTCAAGGTGAATACAAGAAGAGCAGATAAGAAATTTCCTTTGACATCTCCTCAGATAAACGGAGAATTGGGAGGCTTTGTTTTAAAGGAGTTTCCTCAATTAAACGTAGACGTACACGATCCTGAGTTGGTGTTATACGTAGAGATAAGGGAAAGTGCTTACCTTTATACAGATATCATGCAGGGAAAAGGAGGCCTTCCTGTGGGAACCGGAGGAAGAGCAGCGCTCTTGATTTCAGGAGGTATAGACAGCCCGGTAGCAGGCTATATGATATCCAAAAGGGGAGTGGAGCTCATAGCAGTTCATTTCCATTCATACCCGTATACTAGCGAAAGAGCTAGAGATAAGGTAATAAAGCTTATGGAGATAGTTGCGCGATATTCGGGAAGGGTAAAGCTTTTTGTAGTTCCGTTTACGGATTTACAACTTGCTATAGGAGAATTTTGCAACGAACGTTATTCCACTCTCATAATGAGAAGGTATATGATGAAGATTGCAACTGAAATCGCCAAGAAAAATAAAGCCATGGCACTTATAACAGGAGAAAGCGTCGGACAGGTGGCAAGTCAGACTATGGAGAGCCTTATGGTAACAGATAACGCCACTGATCTTCCTGTGTTCAGGCCGGTAATAGGTATGGATAAAAGCGAGATAATAGCAATTGCTGAAGAGATCGAAACCTTTGAGACATCAATACTACCATATGAAGACTGCTGCACTGTATTTGTGCCTAAACATCCACAAACTAAGCCGAAGCTTGAAAATGTGATAAGGGAAGAATCATTGGTAGAAAATGCCGATGAGCTTATGAAAAGAGCTATTGAGGACACTGAAATGATTGAAATATACGGAAAATAAAAAAAGCACCTAGGTGCTTTTTTTATTTTCTTATTTGACGGTAACCGTAAAACTTCCTGTTTTGCTCGCGCCAAGCTCATCTGTAGCTTTATAGGTTAGGATATATCTGCCGGTTTTTGCCGTATCTACCTTATTGACCGTTTCGTTGGCATAAGTTATGACAGGGCCGCTCACATTTACCTTATCATCGTTGGGATCAGAGGCTATTACTTTTAAACTGCTCCTTGTAAAAGTACCCCCCACACCTATATCTATGGCATTTACAGTCTTTCCGTCATACTGAAAAGAAACTTCCGGCGGCTTATTAGTTTCATTTACGCTATAGCCTAAAGTATCTGAATAGCTGTAGGTCTTTGTCTCTGTCTTGTTGCCGGTCGTCACGCTATATTGGTGGGTAAGAGTAGCTGTTATGGTTCCGCTTCCTCCCGACATGCCTGTAACTGCGTAGTTTCCTTGACCTGATGAGGCAATTGAAACGCTGCCGTTGCTTGCGCTTACGCTAAGTCCTTCCGGCACGTCTACGTAATCTCCGTTTTGAGTCACTCCCCGAACCCGGATCGTGGTGCTCTCACCTTGATCCAATTCTATATTATCTATCGTGCCACCGTTATTTCCAAGTATGGCGATATCTATTATAGTATTGCCTGTATGAACATCGCAGATATTGTCCATATCCGGAGCAAGGACTCCTTTTTCCGTTGAAGGGACGTAATCCGGTTTTAAAGCTTGTACGTTTCCCGGGAATCTGTCTTGTGGTTTGAGCACCCTTACAACGCTATCGACTAGATGCTCCGGACAAAAATCTGATGCTATTTTACCAGTAGAAACGTCTATTCTTACTTCTATGTGATAATCGTCAGATTCCGTAGGTACTGTTCCGGATATGAACTTTTCGCTTATCACAGTAGAGCCTCTGGGATCCTTTGCGGTAAGTTCGGTGGGAAGAAGACCGGAAATCCTGTCCACGCTGGCAGTCACTATTCCGCTTGGGGCGCTGGGCAGATTTTTACTGTCAAGGCCTTTATGTATTTCTCTCATTACTTGTTCCCACATAAGTGCCGGTCCCGGTTTGCTGCCTCCGTATATGCCTATATTCAAGTTATAGGTCTTGCCGTCGACCACTATCTTGTTTTGGTCATATCCGTACCACACAGCAGCTGTATAATAAGGCGAATATCCTGCAAACCAAGCGTGCATTTGATCATTTGTGGTTCCGGTTTTGCCTGCAATCTGCATCCCTGAAACAGATAGGGAAGTCGTTCCGCCACGGACGCCGGCTTTCATCACATCAGTTACCAGGTAAGCAGTCTGTTCGGAAAACACTCGGATCTTTTCCTGAGGATTTTCCATAACGACATCTCCGCTCTGATCCTCCACTCTAGTGTAGAGGATAGGTTCGTTTCTGACGCCCTCGTTGGGGAACGTGCTAAATGCGCTGGCCATGGCCAAAGTTGATTGCCCGTATGTGTAGCCGCCTAAAGCCAATGCGGCTGCATTTTTATCATCTTCCTCAATGGTAAGGCCTAATAATTCGGCGTATTTCACCGACGTCTCAGTGCCTATATCGTAAAAAGCCTGTACCGCAATGGTATTTTTCGACCTTCTTAAGCCTTCTCTTATTGTTGTCATTCCCGCATAGCTGCTTTCACCTGCGTTGCCCGGAGTCCAGCTTCCTATTTTAATGGGCACATCATCGTAAGTAGTCGCAAGGGTTATCTTCTTGCTATCGATTCCGGGGCCGTAGACTGTCAGGGGCTTTGTAGAGGAACCTACCTGAAACTTCTGCGTGGCTCGGTTAAGGGATCTGCTGCTTTCCTTGCTTCTTCCTCCGATAAGCCCCACAACATGTCCGGTTTGATTGTCGATGATAGTCATTCCGCCTTCCGGAGCGTAGATGACTTCTTCACCTGTTTCCTTGCTCATTGCATCAGAGGCTTGCTTTGCTACTGAAGACTGCCTCGGGAAAAGGCTGTCGTCATTGAATTTATCATCCAGTACTTTCTGAACCCCAGGATCGATTGTAGAATATATTGTAAGTCCCGAATTTAGCAGGTAGCTTTGCGCTTCCTCTTTGGTTTCAAAATTGAACTCATCAGATTCCATTAGGTCCGAAGTAAGCTGATCGTACAATGTATCGGTAAAATAAGAATAAATCTCTGATACTTGAGGTTCTTTTAGGCCGAAGTCGTTGTTTTTCAGCTGATCAGAGGCCACTTCGTATTCTTCCTGGTCGATATGTCCCAGTTCTTTCATTTTTGCTACTACTGCCAATGCCCTTGATTGGTTTCTTTCGTTGTAGACGATATTGCCTTCATCGTCTTTTTTGATGCCAAAAGAGCCGTCTTCCAATTCTTCGATAATATATGGCTTGTAGTTTGTCGGGCTTTTGATGATAGAAGCCAAAACGGCTGCTTGAGCCACGGTAAGTTCGGAGACATCCTTTCCGAAATAAACTTCTGATGCTGACTGGACGCCCCAAGCATAGGCAAAGTTGATTTTATTTAAATATGCTTCCAGTATTTGATCTTTTGTATAGACTTTTTCAAGCTCCATCGCCAGATACATCTCGATGACTTTTCTTTCTACAGCTTTTTCAGGGGTGAGGTGAGTCAGCTTTATAAGCTGCTGGGTTATAGTGCTGCCCCCAGGCCCGCTTAAGGATCCGGTTCGAATGACTTCAAATCCTGCACGGGTCAGTCCTTTTAAATCTACTCCTTCGTGAGTTTCAAAACGCTCGTCTTCTATTGAAATAAATGCATTTTGAACTATCTCCGGAATTTCTTCTATATCGACTATTTCACGTTTTTCAGAACCTTGCAGCTCTTGATAGAAGTCGCCGTTTTTATCTAAAATCCTAGATGGTTCTATGTATTCAAACTTGCTCATGTCAAGCTCGGGAGCATCTTGAATCCAAGAGTAGGCTAAAGCCCCTCCAACTATGCCTCCTATTAATATCATCGCCAATAGGATTATTGCAAGCCACTTTAGTCCCTTAAGCACCTTTTGCTTTCCGCTTAGCGGTTTTTTGCGTCTCTTTTTTCTTTTATTATTTGTGGAACCCTGGGGAGCAGTGTCTTTCGTATTTGAGTTTTGTGACATGTTTATGCCTCCTTGGTTAAAAATTATCAAGTATAATTATAATATTATTAAGACATAAATATCAATCTTTTTAATCCAATATTACTTTTTAGTTAATTCTTGTACGCATTTTGGACACATGATTCAAAGAGCTTCGTAATCTGTGTTAATGATATTTTAATGATGTATCAATCGCAATTTCCATCTAGATATGATAAAATCTTTTTTGATATCCTATTAAATTCTAGACAGAAGGTGGAAATGTTGAAAATTTCTAAAAATCAAAAATATCTTGCATTGGATGTTCTGTTCGTATGCTTGGGGCTTGCTCTTTTTCTGATTTTAGACAAATATATAATTAACGTTATAGCTCCTTTCGTATACGCATTGGTATTGTCCTACCTGCTTGATCCTTTGATCAAGTTTATGGAGGCAAGAAAGATAAAAAGAATCTACGGAATAATAATAGTATTCTTATCAATCGTTATTTTGATTTCTTTATTGTTCATGTCTTTTATTCCATCATTGACAGAAGACGTATCCGTACTTGTAAGGGATATACCGGGGATATTTTCTTTTATTACAAACTTCATCTCGGATTTTCCCGCGCTTTTACCTGAAGGCCTGTATGAATTTATGGACTTGGATTCTCAGTTTGAAAAGATTTCTCAGTGGATCAGCGACTCCCTTTCACAGTTTTCATCTGTATTGGTTGAGTCCACCAAAAGCTTGATTAATATCGTGATGACTCCGTTGATAACCTTTTATTACTTGAAGGATAAAGAAAAATTTATTTCCGGACTGTTGGATAAATTAGGACCCGAAATCAAAAAAAGAGTGTCAGACGTAGCAGGACGGATAGACAAGGTTTTTGGAGGATTCATTAAAGGACAGCTGCTTGTTGCGGCTTTCGTAGGAATATTGACCGGAATCGGATGTAAAATAATCGGAGTGCCTTATTCATTGACTATAGGCCTTGTGGCGGGAGTGACCAATATAATACCGTATTTTGGTCCATGGCTAGGTGGAATCCTGCCCGTGATACTAGCTTTGATGAATGCACCTATCACCGCATTATGGGTATTGCTGTTGATAGTAGGCATACAGCAAGTGGAAGCAGCGTTTATATCACCTCAGATCATGTCCCATAGCGTAGGGCTTCATCCTTTAACGGTGATGTTTTCCGTTCTTTTATTTGGAAATGCAATGGGGATACCGGGAATGATACTAGGAGTGCCGATTACAGGGACATTGAAGGTTATTTACAACTATATTCTTGAATTTAGAGAAGAAATCAGAAACAAAAAGGTTCTGGAAAGCTAAAAGCAAGTCGGCATTTGAATTTGACATAAACATAAATATTACTTATAATAAGGTATTGTTTTAATTGTCGCAATGAAGGAAACATGCGTTGTACGTGCAGGATGTTACAGAGAAGGGACCCTTGGCTGAGAGGTTCGAATAAACGGCGTGCAATGTGCTATTCCGGAGCAAGGGCTAGAAATATCCCCGTAGGGCGCGATAAGCCTGTCAAAGAGAATCCCAAGGATTAATTAGGGTGGTACCGCGGATATGTCCGTCCCTTGCAGGCTTGCAAGAGGCGGATTTTTTGTTTTGAAAGTAAATTTAAACCCATATCAGGAGGAAGAAATTATAATGAAAAACCTAGGACTTAACGAAATAAGAGAAATGTATCTAAGCTACTTCGAAAGCAAAGGACATCTTCGAAAGAAAAGCGCTCCTTTGGTTCCCATAAATGACAATAGTCTTTTATTGATCAACTCAGGAATGGCTCCACTAAAGCCTTATTTTACAGGAGAAGAAATGCCGCCAAGCAAGAGGATGACCACTTGTCAAAAATGCATACGTACCCCGGATATCGAAAACGTGGGCAAAACGGCAAGACACGGCACTTTTTTTGAGATGCTGGGCAACTTCTCTTTTGGGGATTACTTTAAAAAGGAAGCTATAGAGTGGGCATGGGAGTTCGTAACTAAGGTAATGGAGATTCCCCAGGAGCTTTTATTCGTATCAATATATGAAGAGGATGACGAAGCCTTTGAAATTTGGAATAAAGAAGCGGGCCTTCCGCCTGAAAAAATAGTCAGGCTAGGCAAGGCTGATAATTTTTGGGAACATGGCTTGGGACCTTGCGGCCCTTGTTCTGAAATTTACTTTGACAGGGGAGAAAAATACGGCTGCGACGATCCCGACTGCGCTGTAGGTTGCGAATGTGACAGGTATATCGAATTTTGGAACCTTGTATTTACTCAGTTTGACAAAGATGAAGGTGGAAATTACAATCTTCTTGAAAACCCAAACATAGATACCGGCATG
>DMAW01000166.1 GCA_003446375.1 Eubacteriaceae bacterium
AAGCACATGGGTGAATAACCCGATGTGCTTTATTTTGCCTTATTCAACATCAATTGTAATGCTGTTGTTTGGCTTTTCTTCTTTAGGAACTACAACTTTAAGTAAACCATTTTCCAGTTTTGCTTTAATACCATCTGGCTTGGCATCTTCCAAATAAATTGAACGACTCATAGAACTATAACGTCTCTCTCTGTGGATGAAATTCTTTTTCTTTGATTCACTGTTTTCATCCATAGTAATAGAAATCATAAGTTTTCCATCGTTAAGTTCAACATTGATGTCTTTTTTATCTATACCTGGCACTTCAGCCTCAATTAGGTATTCATTGCCATTATCTTCGACATCAACTTTGAAAGTGTCATGTGTGAGGGTTCTTCTAAAAGGCCAGTCATTGGAAAAAAAGTCATCAAGTACGTTGTAGAAGTCCTCAAAGCCAGTGTTTGTAGAGATTTCTTTGTTCTTTTTGTTAAAAGGTACTAATCCAGCCATAAATAACAACTCCTTTTCAATTTATTTTTTGTTAGCACTCTCGATTGTTGAGTGCTAATTATTATATAACACAGAATGTTCCACTTGTCAATATATTTTTGAGAATTTTTTTATTTAAATTTGACTTTGATATTTTTCCATAAACGAGAGTCAATCTTGGATATGTTTCCATTTACGAGCGTGGATATGTTCCTAAGTTCGAGAGTAGGTAAAAATAGAACTAAAACGCCGTTTTGACAGCTATCAAGACCTCTCAAAACACGTGGAGACGATTGTACTTCTTTCCCACAAAAAAGCGGACACACATATCAACGTCAATGTGGAGTTTGGTGAGGGTGAAGGGGAAATCTCAGTAAAAAAGATTGCTCAGAAAGTAGAATTGATATAAATATTTAGATTGATTAATATTTATAGGAGTTTTTAATAAAATCGTTTAGTACTAGAGGCTAAGTATGAGTCAATTAGATGGCACATAAACGTAGCCGTTTTCATGTCCGTATCTTGACAAAATCACAGAAATCAGTGCAATAGTATTATTAACAACGTTGTTGTTGCGATTGTCAGGAGGATGGACATGTACGATGTCAATGAATTATTAGAATTTGCACTGAAGGAAACTGAAAATCTAAATGACGGTGAAGTCTTTCTCGTGAAAGAATTGTTCAAAGGTTATGAGTGGAATCGGATACCACGCAAGGATAGGATATTGCTTGGGACGCTGTTTCTTAACCATATCAACAGGAAAGCTGGAAGGATACAGCCGATTGAGAAAACTACTTCTGGGCAGCAGAAGTATAGGATGCAGTTAGATAAATAAGAAATAGTTATTTGTCTGACGGGAAGGAGGTTTCCAATGTCAAGAAGCAAACGTGCTCATGCTGTTATGTTTGGGTTTGATTTTCAAGTAAATGCAGCGATTGTACTCATGATTGAAAATATCGAAGATTTAAAATCATTGCGCTTGGAAGGGAATTATGAAGACATCTCTCTTGAGTTGGAAAATAATCAATATATTCTAGCTCAGGCAAAGTCTGTTGAACAGAGCAGTACCGATTTCAGAAATGTCCGCAAAAATTTAAAAAAATCTCTAACATCGTTATCTGAAGGCAACAATAAGGTTGATGCACAACAATTGATAATGATTACAAATTCGCCGAATCCGATGAACGAGACAGCATCACGAAATCTTTTTTTAGGTGTTGCTCATCGCGGCTTCTCTTCCCTACCAATATCGTCACAAAAACTGATAGAAGGTTATCTCAGTGGTATCAATCAGCCGCTGAGTACTGATAAATTTATGATTCAAGTGTTACCGTTTGAAACCGATGATGATATTGAACGTTATAAAATGGTTAAGCAAGCTGTTGATGATTTTATTGGTGATTTGAATTTAAATGTCCCCGGTTTAGGGAAAAAGCTACTTAGTATTTGGCATGAAGAAGTCTTTAAAAATGGGACCAAAAAGGATGCGGCAATACAACTGAAGAAAAAAGACGTGGTTTGGCCTATAATGCTCATAGCAACTGATGTTGAGCGATGTGATGACGCCTTTGCGGACATTTTTGATTCTAGTGCTTATGATGAGATTGTTCATCAATACAAAGAAACAATTGAATCATGTTGCGAACGTTGTGAATTTTTTATTAAAGTGCTCTGTGATTACAACGAATACAAGTGTTCTAAAAAACCCGTAGAGAAGTGCTTGGAGTTTGCCATTAACCAGTGGGAAAATTATCTTTCTGAATTTGAATTGGGCAGCATTGATGATGAAACCAAGAAGGGGTTAATACAAATAGTTCTTTATAATATAGTGCGTAACAGAATTAAAATCGATAGAATTAAGAAGGGGGTGAAACTGTGATATTCAAATCAATTCGATTAAAAGAGGGTCTTTTTGAACGAACAATCATTTTCGAGCGAGGTGCGAATCTCATTCACAGCACCCAAAATAGTTGTGGTAAAACTACTCTCTTGCGTTTTATGCTGTATGCCCTCGGATACAACATACCAAACACACGAAAAATAAAGTTCAGTCAATGTGAAGTTGAGTTGGTTATCGAGTGTGAAGCAAATGGTAGAATTTCATTGTTTAGAGATGGCGATATTTCAGTTGAAGCAACCATAGATTCCCAAAAGCAAACCTTTGTGCTTCCTGAGCAACAGAATGCACTGCATAAAATGGTGTTTGGAACAGATAATGCGGATATTCTCAATAATCTTTTGGGGGTGTTTTATGTTGATCAAGAGAAGGGATGGACCTTACTAAACCGTGGTGTTGTAATTGGAAGTATCCGTTTTAATATTGAGGAATTAATCCGTGGTCTTTCCGGAATTGATTGTTCAGAATTGATAAAACAAGAGTCACAGTTATCAAAAGAACTAGCAAAGTACCGCCAGATGTTTAGTGTTGCACAGTACAGAGAAACGTTAGAAGAATCTTCTGGCGAGCTTGTTTCTGATGGTTACGAGGAAGAAACAGATGCTGCACTTAACCAACTACTCTTGCAGCAAAGTCGACTGAAAGCTGAATTACGAAGAATCGACAGTACATTGTCTGATAATAAACGTTTTAGAAAATTCGTTGCTGAGATGAAGCTACTTGTTCAATCTCCTGAAGGCATGACTTTTCCTGTAACTGAGGACAATATTGTCGGATTGAATGATGCCATAGATTTATTAATAACAAAGCGGAAGTTTGTTTCTACCGAATTTGCATCGGTATCCAGCAAAATTGAAAATCTTGAAAAAGAAAAGAATCAAGAATATGAACAGTTGGAGTTTTATAAGTCGGCTAGTCAGTTAGAGGTATTCGATAAAAGGATATCAAGGATGCCGATGAACCCCATAGCAATTAAGCAAGAGATTAAGAGGTTAGAAAAAGAAGTGAAGTCTATTCGAGATGAAATCAGTAGAACTACAAAAAGTAGCAACAATGTGACTACGGCAATTTCACAAAACATAATACAATATGCAACAGAATTAGGGCTAGGCGATAAAGACTCTATCCCTCTGACCTATCTTTTTACCTCAAACTTGAAGGAACTGTCAGGTGCGGTTCTGCACAAGACTGCTTTTGCATTCAGACTTGCGTACATTATTGCAATTGAGAAAATTCTTGAAATTAAACTACCAATTATCCTTGATTCACCGAGCGGAAAAGAGGTAGACCAGTCCAACATCAAACTCATGATGGACATTTTAAAACGTGACTTCGCAGATCATCAAATTATTATTGCATCGATTTTTCATTATGATTTTGATGATATAAATATTATAGAGATTAGAGAGCGATTAATTGAAATGAATTAGACAGATAGTAGTGATTAAATTTCTTTTTAGATATGCTAAGGGTAATTGATGGGAGGCTTCCGATGAAAACAGTAGTAAAATTTTTAACAATAAACAACGTCCAGCCTTTGGACGACCTTTTTACATATATGGAAAATGTAGTAATCGAATTGCTTGAGAATGGATTGATAACAAAAGTGATAGTTGGTCAAACTACTTTAGATTTTGGAGAAAGCTCTCCGATTGATGAAATTGCGGATAATGTTTTTGCGGTGGAATTTGTTTATTCAAAAGAAAACGTTAATACTCATTGGCAATTAATATTTGAGTTCGGAACATTTAGCTCGTCAAAACAATTAGAAATAACTATAAGCTCTGATGATTACAGAATAAAAATTGATAATAATTATTTAGAGCAACTAAAGCTTGCAATAAAAACATCAATTAAAGATGATTGGAAAGAAATTGTCTGGCTAATGGATAAAGATTCCGAAATGCTATCAATTGAACTTTATCCCTCTATATATCGTGTCGAAAACTTGGCACGTCAGCTGATAAACGAAATAATGACCAAAGAGTATGGTATAGAATGGTGGGAGGTTTACGTTCCTATTCAGATAAAAAAGAAACATCGTGCTCGAATGAGTGGGTACAAATCTACTGTTCCGGGATTCACAAATGTTAACGAGCGATTAATGTCTATTGACATTGGTGACTTAATCTCTATTTTTACTTTGAAAGAAAAAAAGTGGGTGCCCGTTTTTGATGGAGAAATAAGCCATTTCCTAAATGACCATTCAGAGATGAAGCTGGAAAAAGTCCGGGAGATATTAGTTGGACAAATGGAAACAACAAGAGATTTGTGGACAGAGCAATTCTCAAAGTATTTGTCTGATGGTTTCATTGAGTATCTAAAGGAATTTGAGTTAAATCGTAATCATGTTGTTCATAACAAACTGATTGATCGAACTGCTTACATTTCCATTTTGCGCTCCATTCAAAATGTAGAAAAAGAATTGAAAGATGGGTTGCATAAAGTATCGGAAACCGTTATTTCTACCGAACAGCGTAAAGCAATAGCTGAACAGGTAGAAATGGAACGTGAAGAACAAGAAGCGGCGCTTCATGATATTATGGAATCAGAAGCTGGTGTTGAGATTCGCAGTGTTGAAGAAATAATTGAATTGTACGATGAACATTTATATGAATTTTATACGGAATTTCAGTCTAACTTAAGATTCCGCAATGACATTGAAATTGGAGACTACCAAAATATCGCTAGTTCTGAAGACACGGGTGTTTTGTTTGAGGTTAAATATAAGATCGAAGATGAAACCGCCAAAGTAAGTTATGAACTTGAATCGATAATTGATTCTCAAGGTGCGGAAAGCACTGTGAGTATTTCAATCCAAATAGGTGAAGAAAACTACTCTAAGTTTATAAGATATGTAAACGGAGAAGCCTCTTTTAACTCATATCAAGGAAACTATATGCCAGAAACACAGGATGAGTTTAATATGTCAGATTTAGAAGAACTGATGGAAGGACTCGTAGAATTTCTTGATGAACACTTTGAGAACAAGCGTGAAAGTATTGATTCAGAAATGTATTCAATTATAAAAGATGGCGGAAGTAGCCCAGTAGCCGACATCCCTTGTTGGGGATGCGGTGAAGATTATATTTGTGTTGATGAGAACTATGGGGATTGGGGACAGTGTTTAAATTGTGGAGAAATAAATGAAATTGCAGTTTGTTCCAGATGTGAGTGTTATTTTGAAGGTGAATCAAATGGAGATGAACCTGTTTTCTGTGAAAACTGTCTTGATCACTTTGAAAAAGAATAAGAGAGATTAGAAACATTTTGTGCTGATTTTAGATAATGGTTATTATTGAAATTCGTATATGAGGATGGTGGTACAGTATGATGGAAATATCAAATGACTTTTATGTCAAATGTAATTGTTGTAGCCATGTAACCCTGATTGAAACAGATTGTCTGGAATGTAACACCTCAACACATGAGCGGTCTATGGGAGAAGAAATCGAGTATGACTTTGATGGCGAAATATGTTGCGAAAAATGTGGTACATGGATAAACTTCTGCATAAGAGGCTACGAATATCCCGTTGGAGTGTTTAATTTTTCGGATTGTGACTGTAATGGAGGAGAATTTGTAAGCGAACCAACGGTGGGAATAAAATATGATTTTGATGATAACTACAGTGATTATGCATACGATGAATATATTAAAGCTGAATCTATATTAGAATATCATAAAGAACAGATTCGAAATATGACGTCAAGAGAGTTTGAATTTTTTGTAGGAAGTATATTTGAAAAATTAGGGTTCAATGTTAAAATAACAAAGGCAACGCGAGATGGTGGTCATGACATTATTGCAACAAAAGCAACTCCAATTCCATTTACGTTGATTGTTGAGTGTAAACATTGGGGAGAGAAACATAAGGTAGATGTAAGTGTGATTAGGAGCGAAGAAAAAAGGGGGAAAAAAGGGGGACACTTCTCAACCAACCATCATAAATGACATTAACGGTGTATAAAAACATCCTTGATTTTTGCTCTTGTGGTTAATAATTAATCATAGTGGGTTATAAAAAGGTAATAAACATAAAACAATCACAACAAAACCAGTCCACCGCATGGAGGATTGCAAAAATTGATTTTTAATTGTCCTTAGGATGCTTTAGGCTTTATGAAGTCCAGAATTTCAGGATAGATGTTTTGATACTTGGGGATGGACTTTATCAGCGCATAACCTTTGTTGCAGAGGTTAGCTGCCTGGCTTGCAGTAATGTTGCTTAAAGTCTTGCAGATGTCCTTGTATGTGAAATCGCAAAGACAGCGCATCAAAAAGGCAGATACAGCTCTTGCATCTGAAAGATTGCGGTTGTATTTGATGTTGATGAAGTTGGGGATTTTGGTTTTAAGCGCTGCTTCTACTGCTTTTAATATTTCTTCAGGGGAATAATCCCTGTAGATTACGACTCTCTCGCTTTTGTAAGCGTATTTGTCGTTTTTGACATAATCGTTTATGAGCTCGTAGTACTTTTCCTTTTGGGTAATCTTGTTGCAGGAAGAAACGAACTCGGCGTATTTAACCATGGCTTCTTTAGGGTTACTGGCAAATTGAGATAGAATAAAGTCAGGGTCAGCCAAGCCAAAGTCATAGTCGTAGTTTCCAAGGTATATTCCGTAAGATGAATAAGGGTAGGTGTGTACAGCATCCTTGTAAGCAGGTATGTCTTTGGGGTTATTGTGGATGTATGCTGATACCACCAGGTTATACACATCATCAAATACTGCTCTGCTTAAGAACCTGCCTTGGAAAACATGGCCGTGCCTTCTGTACTTTTTGTTGTAATACTGGGCATAGCAAAGATTAACCCCATGCATGAACTTGGACATGTCAGATCCTTTGGGGTCTAGCTGTATGTGGACATGGGTATCCATAAGACAGTATGAAAGTATGCTGCACTGGAATTTTTCGCAGTACAGTGCTAGAAGCTCTAAGTATTTTACCTTGTCTTTGTAGCTTTTAAATAGGGTAAGCTCACTTATGGAGCGGCACATAACATGGTGTGCGGTATCCGGGTCTTTGATACGGGCTATGCGTGGCAAAGGGAACACTCCTTTCAGAGATTTAGTCAATTAACGAACATGTGTTCTTGGAAATATTATTACATATTTATAGTATGGATGCAAGAAGAAGTTTAGTGGGATAAATAATATGTTGTAATTAGAGTTGCTTGATGGGATAATAAGGATATAGTTGAGAACTGTCCCTAGGGAGTACTCAGTTCCGTCAGACCTCATAGGCGCATTTAGTCTGATTTTTTATTCAACCCCACATGAAGCTGTATTTAAGGCTTTGGGCGTAGAATAAAGTAGAGCGAAAAAGTTAAGTAATTTTGATTTGTGTTATGTAACTAAAGGAGGGATTGTAATAATGGGAATTATACGCTTTCTGTTTAAGGCTGTATTCTATATTTTGTTTTTCTGGGCCGTAGTGCTTTATAAACTGGTAAAAGCATATAAATAAGCGTTTGCAAGCTATATGATGTGTTAATGAAAAATTAAGGGGTAATCTAATGGGATGTGTTGAGAATCGTGATGATTTGATAGATATGATAGAAGATAGGTTTTTCTTGCTTCTGAAATTTGGCTCAAGAACAAACCTGGAAATGCTTCAACAAGGCAAAGTCTACATGAAAAACTTGCAGTTTTATATAGATCTCGAAAATGCAACAAGTGATGAAGATGTGGGAGACAAATATGACGGACTTTTACCAATACAAGATGTGAAATTAAGTATATACACTGTTGATTCTAAAGAACTTATTACTCAGTTAGCAGCTCCTGTAGCAACAATGAATTTGGGATATAAAAAATCACCGGTTTTTTGTATGTTCATTTTTGATCACAGAAATAAAACTGCAGTTAATATTAATGAGAATGAATTAATTGTGCGGCTTGACTTTTCTGATGAACAAAAGCGAAGATTAGCTAATTTTGGTGATAGTGCACTTTTAATTACTGATCCTGACGAATTCTTTTCCAGGATGAAAAAAGGACTGAATAATACTGGAATAAGTTATACCAGAGACAAAGTAAAATACTATGAAGGAAATACAAAGGAACATATTGAAGAGATCCAAGATAATGAAACTCGCATAGGATTCTGGAAACGTAAAAAATATGAATATCAGCAAGAGTATCGTTTCTTTGCTTTTGATTCAGCGATAGATGATTATGTGATTATAGACATTGGCGATTTGAGCGATATTTCGAGGCTGGAATCAACGGAAGTAATTCTTAATACATTTGCTGAAGTGAAATATAAAATTGAGCAGAAAGATGAATAGTCAAGCACACTCAGCTTTAAGCCTATATTACACTATGACAATTGTGAACTTGTTTCCATGTACGAGAAAACTCAAAAATACGCTCAAGACATTCAAACGGGCATTTTTAGCCAGGCATTTTGAGAAAAAAGAAAAAAGATAAATAGGGACACTTCTCAACCAACCATCATAACTGACATTAAGGGTGTGTAAAAGCACCCTTGATTTTCAGTTCTTTGATTAAAAAATAATCAATAAGAACTATCAAAAGGCAAAAAACGCAAATAATCACAACAAAACTAATCCACCGCATGGAGGATTGCAAAAATTGATTTTTAATTGTCCTTACGAAGCTTTAGGATTTATGAAATCCAGGATCTCTGGGTAGATGTTCTGATACTTGGGAATCAACTTGATCAGCTCGCAATCTTTGAGACAGAGGTTAAAGTCATATTTATAGCATGGATGCAAGAAGAAGTTTAGTGAGGTAAATAATAAGTTGTAATTAGAGTTGCTTGATGGGATAATAAGGATATAGTTGAGAACTGTCCCTAGGAGTAATTCCTAGGAGTAATTATTGGTTGGTTTGTCGCTAATCATGACGATACCTCCTTACGATACCTCCTTACGATACCTCCTTTGGTAGTATCACATATTAGCTCTACAAACCAGTAATATCAAGCGGTAAACGAACAATTGACTGTGTGACCTGCCTATCGGCAATCAGGGGGTGATTTAGATGAGCAAAATCTCCATTCGTTTTTTTGATGATAAAGAAGTTCGTGCTGTTTGGGATGATGAAAAATCCAAGTGGTGGTTCTCTGTGCTTGATATCATCGGTGTTTTGCGTGGCAAGGACGACTACACAAAAAACAGAAATTATTGGAAATACTTAAAGGCGAAACTTAAAAAAGAAAACAACGAGTTGGTTAGTGCCACTAACCAACTGAAATTGACGGCTGCCGACGGGAAAAAATATCTAACAGATACATTCGACTATGATGGCGTCATTGAACTTGCCAAAAATTTTCCAAGTAAACAGGCAAATCGCTTTATTGAATGGTTCACCAACAGTGATGAAACAATCGACGGAAAGAGCAAATCAAAAGCATATGCTCTTTTCGACAGTTCCTTGTTTGATACAATAGAAGTTGGTACGGTAAAAGGCTTACAGCAGATTCACGGCTATTTATTTGGCGGGCTTTATGATTTTGCGGGGCAAATCAGAACCCTTAATATCGCAAAGAGTGGCTTCCAATTTGCTATGGCGCGATTCTTGCCCGAAACGCTGAAAAAAATTGAAGAAATGCCCGAAAGCACTTTTGATGAAATTGCAGATAAGTATGTTGAGATGAATGTAGCCCACCCTTTTATGGAGGGTAACGGTCGAAGCATGCGCATTTGGCTTGACCTGATTTTGAAAAAGAACCTGCAATTCTGTGTGGACTGGAGCAAAATTAATAAAAAAGACTATTTCACCGCGATGGAAAAGAGCGTTTCGGATTCCGCGCAAATAAAAGTACTCTTACAGTACGCTTTGACAGATAAGATAAACGACCGTGAAATGTTTATGAAAGGCGTCGATTATTCCTACTATTACGAGCAGGAAAATGAAATCGCTGAAGAGAAAAAGTGAATGATATTACTATTCAGACAGCCGCCTTTGCCTCCGAAGCGGGAAAAGCGAGTTGGTATTTACTGTCGCGTGAGCACAAACAGTACTGATCAGCTGAAAAGTCTGACCGCCCAAATAAAAAAGAGGACACTTCTCAACTTTTTGCCAAAACTGACATTAAGGGTGTGTAAAGTAGCCTGAATTGAAAAAAAAAATTATAAAGCATATACGATGCTATAAGCATAGACGAAGCCCGACGATTCTTAAAAGAAACACTCGAAACCTTCGACACTAGGGCGCCAAAAGCAATGGAGCTTTTGGAAGAAGGCTTTGAAGATGTCATGGCAGTCATGAGTCTTACTGAAAAATACAGAAAAAGACTCCGTACAACAAACAGTATCGAACGTCTAAATGAAGAAATAAGACGTCGAGATTGTGTGATTCAAATATATCCAAACGAAGCTTCGGTGCTT
>DMAW01000026.1 GCA_003446375.1 Eubacteriaceae bacterium
AGGCATATTTCTGTTTATAATATAACATAAAATTATTTGGATGTAATATAAAGCTTCAAAATCGAATACGCTTTTTATATGCCGTAAGAGATATAAACACATTCATTTGGGAACATTAAATACCATTACAGTTAAAATTAATTCCCTATTTACATCTTGAGGTTGGTGAAATACATAACTAAATATAGTTTCATTTTTCAGTTTATCACTTTTTAAATTCCATTCTCGCTTATAACAAGAATGTGTTTTAACCGTAGGGGCTATTTTACTCAGTACTGAGCTAAAATCTTGATTTTTATTAAATAACAAAATAGCTGTCTTAGTATCTCTCCAACTCATGTACCCTAACAACTGATCTATTGCTTCGATGAATTTCTTTTCACCTCTCCAGAACTTGCACTCGGCTATAAATACATTTTTACCTTCAACACGTATAAGAATATCTGTTTTGCCTCCATAATTGAAAGTTTCTCCTGTGGCTTGACCCTCATAATGTGCATTAAGCATCATCAAGAAGTGATCTCGAATTTCTTCTTCCTTTAATTTAGAAAATGTTTTAGGGCTTCTTTCCATAACTAAAGCCATATTGTAAATCATCTCCAAGATATTCTCGTATTCCTCATCTGCTAAAACAGGTTCTGGCTTAAAAGGCTTTTTTGAAACCTTAGGAGGCTCGAATTTAAGTTTCTTTCTAATAGACGGAATTGTATAAGTTTCTGGCATATCTTCACGGCGCTTTATTGGAATTCCAAGAGAACTAACCAAACCAATATCGTCAAGGAGCTTCTTCTTTCTTTGAGATACAAGCTCCCTAACAAAGGTTTCGAGCGAATTATTAAAAGACTCAACATCTCGCATAACCCATTCCAGATACCTCTTGATTTCATTCAAATCCCTTTGATATTCTTGTTTAAGTCTTTCTGCATTATGTTCTACCATTTCATAGATTAAATGAATCTCTTCCTCTACAACCTTTCCACGTGGAAAATTAAAGGTATATGTTGAAGGCGTATATTGAAGCAACTCTGCATCTCCTTCAAATGGAATAGCTATTATAATTTGAATTCCCTTTACATAGAATGGACGACTTCTATCAAAAATGATTCTCGTAGGGTCTTTGCTTACATCAATATCTACTTCTTTTTGAGAATAGACATAAATATTGTCTTCATAAATTTTAGGTGGTTTAAGAGAATATTTAGATAAAAGATATTGGCAAAAATCCTCTTCGCTCACATTAAGAATATAGTCAGGCTCGTAGCTCTCAACTTCCTTTATTAACTCAGCTTTCCTTTGTTCTAAAAAATCGTAGAGGCTCCCTTTCCAAAAAACAATAGATTAGTCTTCATTTTCTTTTATCTTCCATTGGAATAATTTTCGGCAGGTATCTAAAGTCCAAGTATAGCGAGAATTTGGGCGGGGTGTATCGAAGCCAGATAACCCACTGTTAGGCGCTGTTATCCGCATTATTTTATCCACAAATCCTTTAAGTTTTCTTTACCGCTCCAATCATCTTCTCTTAGATATAAATATTTCCAATTTTCATTGCTTGCCTTACTTACAGCCTCACACCATTTTTGAGCAGCAATATTCTTATCAGTTACTTGAATTTCTTCCCTTCCTTTTGTTTCAACTATGTAAAACCCATCTTTGGTTTTCACTATAAAATCTGGATAAAAATTTCTCCATTTTCTTTCTCTTGGATCGTAATATGTTATTTTCAATCCAACGATATGAGGTATGTTTTTTATAAACGAAATTACATCTTCCGCCCTTGTTAGGAAATTGACAAAATCAGCTTCCATGTCATTATCTACAGGTGATGATGGTATTTTTATTTCATGCTCATCCTCATAGGCAATTCTCACAAACAAACTCTTTTCAGAATCTATAAATTGTTTAGTCCATGGAAAACTTTCAAGCTCTTTTATACTGATTAGTCCTTTCAAATCAACATTGGTAGAAAACATAGGATTACTAACTAATGGTCTAGCAGAATTTATTATCTCCTTTTTAATCTGAGTATACCATCCTTTAACAGAAAGAAACTTTAATACTGTTTCATTAAGTTCTACTTTGGTATCAAATAACCTATCAGTAATATATTTCTCAACAGATTCCAAAAGGATGTTAAAAGAATTTGGTAAAGGTATTTCTTCTTCCAATTCCCTTACCAATCTGGTTAAGCGAATAATGGGGATATCATAGACAGACGCCTCAATCTGCCCTTCATCCAGAATCTCTCCCTTTAAATCAATAACTTCATATTCATATTTTTTTCTGAAATCTTCAATTTCTTCATATCTAAAAACATGAGAAGGTAATTGAGAAAATATTTTTTCAATAATCGCTCTTACATCTAAATCTTCATTAAAGGATAAAAATTCAGTCTTTGGTATATTAAACTTCATCATCTCAGGGACTTCGATTCTCGGGTTAAATGATATAAAAAATTCTTTTGGTGCCTCTGGTATCTTAATACCTTCAAGTTGCTCAAGATTATCAAGAACTTTTAATAAATTTGGAGGACCTACTACTTCTAAGATATTTACCCATTTTTCAACATCAACACCTTCTTTTGGGAAAAGTTTTCTCAATCCTCTTCCTATCACTTGTTCTGGGAGTATTTCTCTTTCAGAAGCATAAGACCTCAAACCAAGGATTACTGTAACTGAGCGCACATCCCAGCCTTCATTCAACATCATCACACTTACTATTACTTCAATAGGGTTGTCAGGTTCGTCAAGTTTCCTCACAAGCTCAACCGCAAGTTCCTTGTCTATTTCTTTTTCTTCGCCATTAATTTTAATTTTTGAAACTATCTCTTTTCCTTTCTGCTTCAGTTTTGACTTCCACTCATCAAGTTCCGAATGAATTAATATCATATTGGAAGAATCTATATCCTGCTCCTCAAGCAACTTTTCATAAATTGACTCTGCATTTGATATTTCATCTGCCATAACAAAGAGCACGGATTTTCTCCCCAATTCCTTCAACTTCTCTTTGTGCTTTCTCCATCTATCCAATGCAGCGCTTATGTAAGGCATGAAATCATCTATGGAAAAACCTTTTTTGATGAGCGGAGCATCATACACTATTACTTTTGCAGGATATTTCACAATCCCTGTTTGTAGAGCTTCCCTTAAGGAAAAATCTACAATTATCCATGGGAATAATGCTCCTCTTTCATCTTTGGGAGTTGCACTAAAATCAAGTTCCATAAAAATCCCTTTTGAATGTCTTTCAATTAATTTTTCATGTAAATCCCACAGATAATTTTGCCATTTACTCTCTTCTCTGTGTATATGATGTGCCTCATCCTTAAGTATCATCAAATTTGGATAATTATTAAGGATTTCCCACAATTTGGTTGATTTTGCTTTATAGGGTTCTTTTCCCGGAGAAGGAATATAAAACAATGTAGTTACAATGTCTTCCTTTTGGCTCTTTTCTTCTCTGAAACCTATCTGATGTATATTCGTTACAAAAATAACACCTTCCTCATCAGGTGGAGGAAATCTATCAACATCTGAAAATGTGTCTCTTGTTATTACCTGAATTTTGAAATCTTTTTTCCATTCTTTCGGTATTAACTGAAACTCTTCATATATTGAAAGATCTTCAAGGTCTTTTTTGAGTCTATCATAAACTATGATATTTGGTGCAACAAAAAGGAAAAATCTCGTATATTTCTCTTGATCCTCATATAGATAATTAAAGAACGACCACACACTTAATAAAGCCATTGCAAGCGTTTTTCCTGAACCGGTTGCCATTCTAAAAGCATATCTTGGGTATTTATCGTATTCCTCATAACCAGATACTTTAAAAGCACCAAATTTATTAAGAAGTTCACTCACTTTCAAAATTTCCTCAACCTCATACAAATAGATTAGGGTTTCCACCGCTTCTCTCTGAGAAAACCAGAAAACTTTATCTCTTGGCTGTTCAAACCAGAAGTTGAGCAAGTATCTCGTGGTCTCAGTTACACCAGGGTATCCTTTCTCTCTCCACTCTTTAACTTTTAGCCTCAGATTATTAACGCAAACAGCTTCTGATGGAAAACGGGCATAAGGTTTTCCATTCTTTCTCTGCTCATTTGCCCATGCTATTCCGTTTAGAATGTATTCTTTGAATTTCTTTTCAACCAGATCAAGGTAGTGCTCTTCGATGTTTACCCACTTTGGATATGGTTCAAGTATTGAGTCTGGTGGGATGAAAGTAATATCTGATGGAGGTTTTTTTACTTCAAAAACTATAGCATCATTTTTCTTTTTCTCTGCCATTTCACTTACCCCACATTAACGATGAGCTCCTTTGAGGTCTCTCCGCCAAATATATCTGTTATTTTAACTACAACCCTGTAACTCCCTGGTCTATCGTAGGTATGAGATGCTTTAACACTAACTTTGCCCTCTCCAGGCTTTTTGTCAAAACTAACAAAGTCATGCTTGAAAACATTCCCATCATAGTTCCAATCAACAGCCCAGTAATTTATCAATGGTAAGAAGTATTTTTGTTTTTCTTTATCACTTTTCGCATTCTTTATTCTTTCTCTTATCTCAGCCTCAAGTTCTTCATACCCATGTGGAAGTCTTACCCAGAAGTCCTTTATCTCAATTTCAACTTTTAATCCATCTTCTTTAACCTCAAGCCATACATATCCTGGCTCTATGAATCTTAAATGCTTCCTTATCTCTTCATCAAAGGCATATTCAAAGTTTGCCACCTTTGACAAATCAATTTTGTATTTCTTCATTACTTCTTCAAGTTTTTCAACAGGCGGTATGTGCAAAAGCTTTAGTTTAACATCCTGCATTTCCCACAAGTCTCTTGCTCTCTCAAATGTATCAGGTGCCCAGTCCCATCCAAGGATTACTAGGGTCCAACCATCCTTGTAAAAAGGAGTTTCTTTGAACTCTTTAATTGCTTCGTGAATTTCAGCAGGAGTAACAGGAAAGTTTGCGTGTCCAACATGGATAATCTCTTTTTCTTTTTCCCGCAATCCATGGAGATACTTGAAAACTTGTTTCATCCTTGCAGCACCGTAAAGATTCAAGATAAGGTTGATAACATCCGCATGATTATACATCTTATCTGTCATGTAGTTGGCTATCGTCACCAGATAGAACGGTCTGCATGGTTTTCCATAAATGGGTCTTTTGCTTTCATCTTCAACTTTTATGCCGAGAGCTTTTGACTTTGCTATATCAAGGAGTCTTTTTCTTGTTACATGAATTGCATACTTTGACATATCACAGCAAACCCATCGCCTACCAAGTTTTTCAGCAACTGCTGCTAATGTACCAGAGCCACAGAAGAAATCAGCCACTATGTCTCCTTCATTGGAGGATGCAAGAATTATGCGTTCGAGGAGTTTTTCGGGTTTTTGAGTGGGGAAGTTTAATCTTTCTTCAGCCATGGGATTAATAAATGGGATATTCCACACATCTGGTTCAACAACTTCGCTTGGATTTTTATCAGTGTAAACAACCTCAACATACTTACTTAGGTCAATTTTCTTCCGAACCTTCTCAAATTTTTCCCTATCATAAATAAGAAGTTTTCTTACACCTTGGTCAACTACAACATGATATCCTTTTTCAAATCTATCTTTAGATTTTGCCTCTGTAAATAATGCATTAAAAATATTGTCCTTGCTTTTCGAATAAAACAAAATAGTATCATGCATACACGGAAATTCTCCTTTTGAACGCCGAGAAAACCTTCCATAGTGCCACACAATTTCATTCCTAAAATTCTCCCTTCCGAAAATCTCATCCATCATCAGCTTAACATAATGCACCATTCTATAATCAAGATGCACATAGATTGAGCCGTCATTTGCAAGGAGCTCCTTCATCAATACCAATCGTTCATACATATAGTTGAGATAAGAAGCAATTCTTTCTTCTGGTGTTCTTCCGCCCCACATGTCTCGGTAGGCAAGCTCTTCCATGATTGAAGGACTTTTTACAATTTCATTTTTTGGCATTAAATCACGCCAGCTCTCAGGCATGGGAACTTTAAAAGAAA
>DMAW01000023.1 GCA_003446375.1 Eubacteriaceae bacterium
CTATAGAGATGTTGATGAAGCTAGGAAATCCATCTTCAAATACATCGAGGGCTGGTACAACAACCGAAGGATTCATGGAAGTATTTTCTATATGACACCCAATGAATTCGAAGCTTTAGCAGTATGAATTTCCCACTTTTCGTGTCCAACGTATTGACCTAGATCCAGTTCTTGAATATATTTATTTTTTTACTGGGGGTTGGTGAATCAAGTAATCATAGCTTTGTTCCTTCAATTCATCATAGACATCGTCATAATCAGTTGCCCACTTCAAATGTAGAAGAGTATCATATATGCTATTTTCTTGACCTTTTTTCCCTGGCAATTCTGAGTTTAAAGATAACTCAGCAAGTTGCAACATCTTGTTACTAACGCGAAATGGAATATGTACTCCCAAACACGCGGAAATAACATTAAGCTTTGTGAGGTTTGCTCCCTTTCTTAGGTTACTAATAGTATTATTATCTAATCCAGTAGTAGACTTTAATAATCTAACAGAATAATTACAAATATTCTTGCTCATCAGTTTAGTAAGAGCTTTCCCAAAGTCAAGTCCACTTATGGCTATCAACATTTCGTTTGAAATTTCGTTCACAAGCCCATATTGCGTTAATAGATCTTCATTGATTTCATCGTAGTAGTTGAAAGATTTGCTCGCCATAGTCGCAGGCAATGTTATATAATGCAACTCTCCTGTTTCATCATCTACTATAAATTGGAGAAAACATTCTTCTTCATGCTCCTTTGCATAATTTGTAAGAAATATTCTCCCATTCTCATCACGCTGAATATATTTACTATCATAGATACATAGCTTACCTTCTACATATGCGAAACAATCTGTTTCTAACATACAAGCTAATGCCTTACTTTCAGAATACCAATTATTCAGCGTTGCACTTTTTACTGAAGATATGCTAGATTTTCCTATCATTTTTTCTTCTGTTAATACAACTCCAACTCTATTATTATGTTCAGTTTCTTTTTTCTCTTTTACAACCTCTGTTTTATCAACATTATTATAAGGATCATCTCCACCAGTCAGAAGAAAATGTCTCAAGTATCTATCTATGTACATAGCGAGTCTAGATTCTTGATAGTTTTCATGTTCCACCTTTGTAAAGAATTCCCTTGCTTTTTTATTATCAACAGTAGATTTTAACTCATCAAATTTCCCATGTGCCTCTATTGTTTCTTTTGTGACTTCTCTTTCTAGCATTTCACGAAGAAGTTTTTCATAGCAACCAAGTCTTTTTACAACACGCTTAATTCTGTCATTTTCAGCTCTTTTCATCATTTCTGAAATGTACTCTCTCAATGACTTGCCTGGTATAATATTAATATTTCCTGCCTGTATATCGTGTATAAAAATATTAGCATATTTTTGCTCTTCTTGAGATAGCATAGAAAATGACTTATGAAGCTCTTTAAGCGTCTTATCAAAAGATTCAACATCATATTCACTTTGGATCAACTTCATAAATTTCTCAAATCGAGAATTCATGTAGTCTGCATCTATTTTTTCAGTATCGTATTCCGTAATATGTGTGTCTATTTCATATGGAACGTCACCGCCACGTCCACCACCTCCACCTGTAGCCAGCTCTTTATATCTAGCAAGTAGAATATGGTACGTCACTTCATCAAAATGCATTACAATACTATTACCGTCTTCATCACTATACGTTTGTTGACTCCATATGAATCCTTGTATTGTAGCTGCTTCTAGATGATTAGAAAACTGTTTGAAAAGTTTAGCAAACTTTGCTTTTACCGAAGTCTCATCCGGCAATCTATCGAAATCAATAATTCCTGCATTTTTAAATAAAATCTCTATTTCATCAAATAAGAAATTCATATTTCGCAGATTGTTTGGTAATTTATCCACAAATAAGCCTGTTGGAATATCTCCTGAATATGCTTTTACTGCCGCCTCTATATTTTTCTCCATAGTATTAGGACGTCTATAATACTTAATGATTCCAAATGGTTTGTCCGCAAGATTAAACAAACGATTAGTCCTTGAAAATGCTTGAATTAAATTCTCATACTCCATTACCTTATCTAAATATAAAGTATTAACCCATTTAGAATCGAATCCCGTAAGCATCTGATTCACAACAATAACTATATCAATTTGTTCATCTTGAGTTATACGATCATGAGGTTTTTTATGAGCCAATCTTAAGCTAACATCTTTTCGAAATTTATCATATGTTGGTATAGTAAAAGACTGTGAAAATTTGGCATTGTAGTCTTCCAGAATTTCAACAATTCCATCCTCTTTTTCTAAAGAGCCACCACCTTCATTATCTATACTAGGATCAAACATTGCTGTAATAGATAAATCCGGCATTTCAGCTTTCATTAATCGATAGTAGGCAACAGCCTCAGGAATGCTACTTGTAGCAAATATTGCATGAAATTTCCTTCCTCGACTATAAATAGTCCATTTCTTCTTAATATCTGTAATAACACCATCTCTATATTCCGGGGTTTGATACTGCTCATTTGGTATAAAGTCTTCTATACCTTTAACCCATTTGCCATCAACATTCTCACCATACATCTTAATTTGTGACGAATCCATGTATTTAAAGAACATCTTTTCCTTTTGCGGGTCACCCATAACTTCATCTACTGTAGACGCTTTAGCCTTTTCAAGAGCAACCACTTGTCGTAAATCAGAGTCGTCATAGATTTTTACCATATACGGATCAAATCCTAAAACATTTTTATCTCTAATACCATCAGCTAAGGTATAACGATGGATTTCGTCACCAAAAATCGTTGGTGTTGTACTATCCTTCTTTATGTTTACATCCTGGATAGGTGTACCAGTAAAACCGAATATTATTGAATGTTTAAATGTATTCTTAATAGTAGTTAGCATTTCACCAAAGGTAGAACGATGACATTCATCAATAATAATTGCGATTCTTTTTGATTGAACTATCTTTAAATCAGCTTTGTTTAAGTCTAGTGCCTCTTCAGAGATATTACTTAGTTTTTGAATCGACGTTACTATCAGAGTATTATCTAAGTCACCACTCTTAAGCTTTGAAATAAGGATGTCGGTATTTTCAGTGGCTTGCACTGTTTA
>DMAW01000181.1 GCA_003446375.1 Eubacteriaceae bacterium
CACACTTTTATGGACTTGACTGTCAATTTATGTGTAATTCTATATACAATGTACAATGCCTATGTTATAATTGACATGCTATTGTGTCTAAAAGCACATAGGTTTTAGGGGATATCATTTATTTTTATTAACAATATTTATTGAAATATAAGGAGGTTCATTCATGGCAAGAAAAATGAAAACTATGGATGGTAACACGGCTGCGGCTTATGTATCATATGCATTTACCGAAGTTGCTGCTATCTATCCAATCACTCCATCATCCAATATGGCAGAAATGGTGGATGAATGGTCGGCTAAAGGCCAAAAAAATATCTTTGGTGAGACAGTAGATGTAGTTGAGATGCAATCTGAGGCTGGTGCAGCTGGTGCTGTGCACGGTTCTTTGGCGGCAGGCGCTCTTACTAGTACTTACACTGCATCTCAAGGTCTTTTGTTGATGCTTCCAAACATGTATAAAATTGCAGGTGAATTATTACCTGGAGTCTTTCATGTAAGTGCAAGAGCAATTGCAGGACATGCGCTTTCAATTTTTGGAGACCATTCGGATGTTATGTCTGCAAAACCTACAGGATTTGCGATGTTAGCTTCAAACAGCGTACAAGAGGTAATGGATTTAGGTGGTATAGCTCATTTGGCATCTATCAAGACGAGAGTTCCTTTCCTTCATTTTTTCGATGGGTTCAGAACATCTCACGAGATTCAAAAAATTGAGCAAATTGAATATGATGAATTTGCGCAACTTCTTGACTTTGAAGCCGTACAAGCATTCAGAGACAGAGCGCTTAATCCGGAACACCCTGTAACAAGAGGTACAGCTCAAAATCCTGATATCTTCTTCCAAGCTAGAGAAGCTTTAAATCCTTTCTATAACTGGGTTCCGGATGTAGTGGCAAATTACATGAAGGACATAACAAAGTTGACTGGCAGAGAATACAAACCTTTTGATTACTATGGGGCAGAAGATGCAACGGATGTGATTGTTGCAATGGGTTCTGTGGTAGATACTATTGAAGAGACAGTTGATTATCTAGTAGCTCAAGGAAAAAAAGTAGGCGTAATCAAAGTAAGGCTTTATAGACCTTTCTCAGAAAAATATTTCTTTGACGTATTACCTGAGTCGGTTGAAAAGATTGCCGTTATAGATAGAAGCAAAGAGCTTGGAGCATTGGGAGATGCACTTTATGAAGATGTAAGAACATTATTTTATGACAAAGACAAGAGACCTATAATAGTAGGCGGAAGATATGGTCTAGGTTCAAAAGATACTACTCCATCTCAAATATTGTCTATCTATGACAACTTAAGTGCGGCGGAGCCGAAAAATGGATTTACAGTTGGTATAGTAGACGATGTTACTTTTACTTCTCTTGAAGAAAAAGAAACTATTAATACGACTCCTGAGGGAACGATAAGATGCAAGTTCTGGGGTCTTGGTTCAGACGGAACAGTAGGTGCGAATAAAAATGCAATCAAGGTAATAGGGGATAACACAGATATGTACGCCCAAGGTTATTTTTCTTATGATAGTAAGAAATCGGGCGGAGTTACGATTTCTCACTTGAGATTTGGTAAAAAACCAATTAAATCAACTTACCTGATAGATGAAGCGGATTTTGTTTCATGTTCTACGCAAGCATATGTTTACCAATATGATCTTCTTAAAGGTTTGAAAAAGGGTGGAACATTCCTATTCAATACTATTTGGACTCCGGAAGAGTTGGATGAGCATTTGCCGGCAGAAATGAAAAACTATTTAGCTAAAAACGACATCGAATTTTATATTATAAATGCAACTAAAATAGCAGAAGAAATTGGTCTAGGAAACAGAACTAATACTATCATGCAATCGGCATTCTTCAAGCTTGCAAAGGTCATGGATCTTGATGAGGCAATCGGTTACCTTAAAGATGCTATTAAAAAATCTTATGGCAGCAAGGGAGATGCAATTGTCAACATGAATAATCAGGCAGTCGATCAAGGCATAGATGCACTTGTTAAAATTGACATACCTGCTGAATGGGCAGATGCTAAAGACGATGTAGTTGAAACTGCTGCATCAAATGAGCCTGACTTCATAAAAAATGTATTAAGACCGATGAACAGACAAGAAGGCGACAGCTTGCCGGTTTCTACTTTCACAGGTAGAGAAGACGGAACATTCCCTCAAGGAACTGCTGCATACGAAAAAAGAGGAATCGCTGTTAATGTGCCTGAATGGCAAATTGACAACTGCATCCAATGTAATCAGTGTTCATTTGTATGTCCTCACGCTGCAATAAGACCATTCCTTGCAACTGAAGAAGAAATGAAAAATGCGCCTGAGACATTTGAAGGAAAGAAAGCTATAGGAAAAGGATTTGAAGACTATCAGTACAGGATTCAAGTTTCAGTAATGGACTGTACAGGATGCGGCAACTGTGCTGACATATGTCCTTCGAAGCAGAAATCATTGATAATGAAGCCTATTGGCACGCAAGAAGAGCAAGTAGCCAACTGGGATTACGCAGTGACTCTTCCTGTAAGAGATAAAGTTGTAGCAAAAACTACTGTTAAAGGAAGTCAATTCGCTCAGCCATTGCTTGAGTTCTCAGGAGCCTGCGCAGGTTGTGGTGAGACTCCATACGCAAAAGCCATAACTCAGCTTTATGGAGATAGAATGATGATAGCAAATGCAACGGGCTGTTCATCAATCTGGGGTGGTTCTGCACCTTCGACTCCATACTGTACAAATGCTGAAGGCAAAGGTCCATCTTGGGCGAACTCTTTATTTGAAGATAATGCTGAGTATGGATTTGGTATGGCTATAGCGGTTAAGAAAAATAGAACAACAATTGAAAATGCCCTAAACCACATAGTTGAGTGCTGTGATGATGAAAAAGTTAAATCAGCTGCTTCCAAGTGGATAGAAACTCAAAAAGATGGAGAAGCATCAAAAGAAGCGTCAAAAGAATTGCTTGCAGTGTTGACTGATGCCAAGGCTTCATGTCCGGATTGTGAAAAGAGCATAAAGACTGTGATAGATTTGAAAGACTTCTTAGTCAAAAAATCAGTTTGGGTATTTGGAGGAGACGGATGGGCTTACGATATCGGATTTGGCGGCTTAGATCATGTTATCGCCAGCGGAGAAGATATCAATATAATGGTATTTGACACCGAGGTTTATTCAAATACTGGAGGTCAGGCTTCTAAGGCAACTCCGGTTGCAGCAGTTGCCAAGTTTGCAGCTTCTGGAATGAAGAACAAGAAAAAAGACCTTGGAAGAATTGCTATGACTTATGGCAATGTTTATATCGCACAGGTAGGTATGGGTGCTGACAAAAATCAATTTATGAAAGCCCTCATTGAAGCAGAGAATTACGATGGTCCTTCTTTGATCATAGCATATGCTCCGTGTATCAATCACGGCATCAAGGGCGGAATGGGCAAAACTCAGGAGCAAACTAAATTTGCTGTTGAAACTGGTTACTGGCATTTGTATAGATACAATCCAGAGCTTAAAGAGCAAGGCAAAAATCCATTTATACTTGACTCTAAAGAGCCTACAAAATCATTCCAGGATTTCATTAGAAGCGAGGTAAGATATACTTCACTTCAAAGATCATTCCCGGCTTTGGCAGAAAAATTATTTGAAAAAGCTGAGATGGATGCTAAGGAAAAAATGGAAACATATAAAAAACTTGCTGAATAAGCATAAAGCCGGAGACATTGTCTCCGGCTTTTCTTTAATTATGAAAGTACATTAGAGGCTTTGCTTTTGAGGTGCTGTTACTCAAGAGTTATAAAGGGTATAAACATATTAATAAAATAGAATTAACACCGATATATATCAGTGACGGGGGTGGCATAGTGAGGATACAAAGGATTATTAGCGAATATTTAAATGATGTAATAGTTAGAAGCATTGACAACCCGTCTATAGATAAAACCGAAAAGAATCAACACATCTCTAAAATATCAGATGGCATAAAAGCAGGAATTGAAAGTCAAGATGGAAAGTTAATGAGCTCAAGTCTTAAAAATCGAGAATATATCGTTGACGTTAAGAATGCTCCACGTGATTTAACGTTAGAAAAAACAAATACTAAGGGAATAGATAATTATCAAAATTACAAAGAAGAGATTGTAGATAAGATTATAGATTTTAAGAGCGATTTAGATGGGAAAAATCTCGAAAGCATAATAGAAAGCATAAGAAAATCTGTCAAGATAAATGCTGATGTTAAATTTTTGCGAGTTGAATCGGTTAAGATATATAAGGATTTAAAAATGGAGTTCAAGCTTTCCGATGGGGAAAATTTAATATTGCTTGATTACAAAAATTTAGATGAGAAAAATATAGAAGCAGCTAATTATAAAATTCCTCTCACCGTAAATAATTTAGAAGAATTTGATATAAGAAATGAAAAATTCATAGATGTACATATAAAATTTATAAATAAAACCCATTTGTCAAACGAAAGCATAAAAAATTTTTTAGCGGCTAAATTTGTAAGTTTTACAGAAGCCGCAAATCCTCATGAAGGAAGGTACTTTACTCCAGATGATATAGAATCTGAAATTGAGGTGTTAGTAAAGATACTAAAGCCTGAAGATAGCAACATATTATTTAATGGTTCAAAAATTCCAAAAGCTAACACTGCATTAGAACAGCTCTTATCTAGTAAATTACCGGAAGTAAAATACAATAAGGGCACAGTTAAAACGGCATACATCAATGCAGACCAAATCGCCTTTGACATTTATATAAAAGATATAAAAAATGGATCTTTGGCAGTGGGTCTAAGCTACGGAGCTTTTGCTTATATTTCTGAGGAATCAATAAAAAAAATAAACTACGCTTACGATCAAATTTCAGGAATTGCAGGTATTTCTTATCATAGTGCGATATTAAAAATTATTGAAGAAGTTGTAAGATCAAAAGCAGCATTGTTAACTTTATGGGGCATTATTATTCTATTTTTGTATTTGTTTTTAATAACATAAAACCGCAAGATTAGCCATCGCTTTCTTGCGGTTTTGTTGTTCATACAGGTTTCCAGGAGCTTTTTAAACTGACGATCAGGTTGAAAATAAGATTTTCCGTATCTGTATTTTGAATATCTACACAAAAATAACCGTGTCTGACAAACTGGTAGCGTTGCATTGGAAGTGCTTCTGATAAAGATGATTCTACGTAACCTTTTTTTATGATAAGTGAATTTGGATTGAGAGTATATTTCTGGCTTTCTTCATCCTTATCATTAGGCTGTTCGTCAATCAAATAATCGTAAATCCTAAACTCAGACTCCTTGTTGACCTTAGCACTTACCCAGTGCAGGGTGCCTTTGACTTTCCTCCCTGTAAATCCGCTGCCGGACTTGGTCTCAGGGTCGTAAGTACAGTGTATTTCTTTAACTAAGCCATTGACATCAAGTATGTAATCATGACATTTCACAAAGTATGCTCCCATCAATCTTACTTCATTGCCTGGATATAATCGGTGATATTTTTTAGGAGGATCTATCATAAAATCATCCCGGTCTATGTAAATTTCTTTTGTAAATGGAATTTTTCTAACTCCAAGATCTTCATTATCCTGATTGTTTTTCATTTCCAACCATTCTAGATGATCTTCAGGAAGGTTTGTAATGACAAGCTTTACCGGCTCGACTACTGCCATACATCTTGGAACCTTAGGCTTTAAATCATCTCTTACAAAATGTTCAAACATGGCGATATCCACGGTGCTGTTGGATTTTGCAACCCCGATCTCTTCGCAAAATTTCTGTATAGCTTCAGCAGTTACGCCTCTTCTTCTGAGTCCGGCAATTGTCATGAGCCTAGGATCGTCCCACCCATCGACTTTTCGATCGTCTACAAGTTTTTTCAGAAATCTCTTTCCGACGATGGTCTTGGTAAGAAAAAGCTTTGCAAATTCAATTTGTTTGGGAGGCTCATTTTTAAAATCATCTAAATTTGACAAGACCCAGTTGTAAAACGGTCTGTGATCTTCAAATTCAAGAGAACATAGGGAGTGCGTTATTCTCTCGATTGCATCTTCAATTGGATGAGCGTAATCATACATGGGATATATACACCATTTATCCCCTGTATTATGATGATAAGCTCTAGAAATCCTATAAATTATTGGATCGCGCATATTGATATTTGGGCTGGACATATCAATTTTTGCTCTTAGAACTTTACTGCCGTCTTTATATTCACCGTTTTTCATAGCTTGAAATAATTTAAGGTTTTCGGAAATGCTTCTTTCTCTATATGGACTGTTTTTGCCAGGCTCTGTAAGGGTGCCTCTAAATTGCTTGATTTCTTCAGGAGACAAGTCATCGACGTATGCCAACCCTTTATTGATCAGCTCCACTGCATATATGTACATCCGGTCAAAATAGTTGGAAGCAAAAAATAGTCTGTCTTCCCAGTCGGCACCAAGCCATTTTATATCTTCTTTGATTGACTCTACGTACTCGGTATCTTCCTTTGCTGGATTGGTATCGTCAAATCTTAAATTGAATTTTCCGTTAAATTTTTTAGCTGCATTATAATTTAACAATATAGCTTTTGCATGTCCTATATGAAGATAGCCATTAGGCTCAGGAGGAAACCTTGTATGCACTCTGTTATCAGAAAAAGTATTGTTTTTAACATCTTCTTCAATGATGTTGTAAATAAAATTTGAAGATTTTCTTTTGTTGTCTGATTCCACATTATCACTCCTAGTACTATATGATTGTATCTATATGATTTTATCATAAACAATGATTCAATAGTATAAAAAAACTTAATATCTTTCTTCATTTTCAAAGACTCAATTAAGGAAGGCATGTTAAAATAACCTATGTAATCGTTTGTAAAGAATTAGACAAAAAGTAATCGAATTTATGTGTCAAATATACAATGTGATATTGATTACATGATGTATAATAATATTGTATACAGAATAATTCAATAAATCAGGTTTTAAAATAAATGGTTTCGGGGTGGTCATATATAATATGGAGTTCAAAAAAAAGGTAGTTCAGGATACGGAAGCGGTCTTAGACAATGGCGTTTTAGGTTCAAGAGAAGATGTCGGTAATGAAGAAGATGTTATATACGTAAATAATGTAAAAGTTACTGATAAACATAAATATGTGATAATGACTATTATGACTTTGTTTTTATTGGCTTCATCCTTCGTTTACAGCTCACCTGCAGAAATAATATCAGGAATGAATCTAATAATAGTGTCTCCAAGCATTCTTGTAACAGACTATTTTGAAATAGCAAACATAGGAGCATCTCTTTTTAATAGCGCAATTATAACTTTGGTTGGAATAATAGTAGCCAAAGTAAACAAAGTCGAGATGAACGGTCCCTTGATTGCAGCACTCCTGACCCTTGCAGGTTTTTCGTTTTTTGGTAAAAACCTATATAACACTTGGGGGATTATGGCAGGAGTGTATGCATACTCTGTATTTAAAAAAGAAGCGTTTAGCAAGTACACGGTTCAAGCCTTGTTCAGCACTGCGCTAGGGCCTTTGATAAGTTATGTGACCTTTGGAATAGGGCTTGATGTAGTACAAGGGATTTTGCTGGGGAATCTAGCGGGCTTTATTGCAGGATTTGTTCTGCCGCCTCTAGCATCACATTTTTTATTATTTCATCAAGGTTATAGCATTTACAATATCGGCTTTACTGCCGGAATTATCGGAATGTTCTTCATGGCGGCATTAAGAGGACTTGGTTTTCAAACGGAGACATCAGTAAATGCCTTAAGCGGAATGAACGAGCCATTATCCATGTTTTTAATAATAATGTTTAGCATAATGCTCTTTACGGGATTGTTCTTGAATCAGTTCAGTTTTAAAGGGTTGTCGGATTTATTTAAATTATCCGGAAGACTATCATCAGATTTTGTCTCACAGGTTGGATTTGGGATAGTGTTGATTAATATGGCTCTACTTGGTTTTATGTCGATGTTTTACGTGATACTTCTGGGTGGGGACTTGAACGGTCCCGTAATTGGAGGCATATTCACTGTAGTTGGATTTGGCGCATACGGAAAGCACCTGAGAAATGTAGTGCCTATTCTTTTAGGTGTATATATAGCATCCTTATTCAACGTATACGATACGGCGTCTACTGTAGCTTTGCTTGCAGCGCTTTTCGGTACGACCCTAGCTCCCATAGCAGGACATTATGGACCGCTGCACGGAATAATAGCAGGATTTTTACATATGTCGATGACTATGAACGTGTCGTATCTTCACGGTGGAATGAATCTGTACAATAATGGTTTTTCAGGAGGATTTGTGGCAGCAGCATTGGCTCCTTTATTTGAATCCGTTGGATTTTTAAAAACCAGAGCAGACAATTATGAAAATCTTTATAAGTAAAAATAGTAAAGCCCATCTTTAAGAGGTTTTATCCTTTCTAAGATGAGGCTTTATATTATTTGGACTCAAAATCTTTTATCAGTTGGCGGTAGTGTTCTTCACGTTCCAATTTGTTTAGCAGTTTATTTTCCAGATCTTCTTTTTTTTCAGATAATTCTTGAAGCTTCACAAAATCAGTTTGGTTTTGCTTAATCAAAGCATCTATAGAATCAAGTGCAGTTTCCAATTGTAATATATCATTTTCTAATGAATCGAATTCGCGCTGTTCTTTGTAGCTAAGTTTTTTCTTCTCTCTTTCTGTGCGACTAGAACTGGATTTTGTCTTGTTAGCTCTGTCAACTAAGTTTGAATTCGAATCATTAAGCCTGTGTAAGCTAAGCATATTTTCGATGTAGTTAAAATAATTGCCGGTATGCAGGCTGATTTTTCCACCACCATCGAAGACAAGGATTTTGTTGCATATCCTATCTAAAAAATATCTGTCGTGTGAGACGGTTATTACCGGTCCCGAAAATCCGTCGATATAACTTTCCAAGACTTTTAAGGTATCTATGTCCAGGTCATTTGTAGGCTCGTCTAAAATTAGCACATTTGGAGAATTCATAAGTACTTTAAGAAGATAAAGTCTTCGTAATTCTCCACCGGAAAGGGTGGAAATCTTGCTGTATTGATGTTCAGAAGGGAAGAGGAAGTTTTCCATCATCTGTGATGCGCTGATTTTGATGCCATCGGCGGAGGTGACGTATTCCGCTGTTTCTTTTATGTACTCTATGGATCTAAGATTTGGGTCTATGTGACCAGTATCTTGAGACAGATATGCAATTTTTACGGTCTCGCCAATATTAACTTCACCATGATCTGGATTTATTTTTTTTGTTATCAGATTCAATAATGTGGATTTCCCCGCACCATTGGGTCCAATTATCCCTATACGGTCATCCCTTTGAACGGAATAGCTGAAATTATCGATGACTGTAATATCTCCATAGGATTTAGTCAAGTTGTTCAGTTCAATTATCTTATTGCCTAACCGACTGTGTGCAGATGTTATTTCAATAACCGAATTGTCAACAGATTGGATTGAATCCTTCAAAGAATCAAATCTTTGGATTCTGGCTTTTTGTTTGGTGGTCCTAGCTTTAGCTCCTTTTCTTATCCATGCAAGCTCTTTTTTATAAAGCCCCAGCTTTTTCCTTTCGGTTGCAGATTCTTGGGCTAGTCTTTCAAGTTTTTTGTCAAGATAGTACGAGTAGTTTCCGGGGTATGCATGAAGCGAGCCACAACTGAGCTCTACTATCTTGTCAGCTACTCTATCTAAAAAATACCTGTCGTGAGTAACCATTATCACAGCGGCTTTCATGTTTTTCAAGTATGTTTCAAGCCAGTCTATCATGTTGTTGTCCAAATGATTGGTTGGTTCATCCAAGATCAATAAATCACAAGGGGAAATCAAAGATCCGGCTAGAGAAATTCTCTTTTGTTGGCCGCCTGAAAATTCTTTCATCTTTTTTTCGTATTCGCTTATGCCAAGCTTTGTAAGCACTGTTTTAATACGGCTTTCTACGTCCCATGCATCCAAGGCATCCATCTTAGAAGTCAAGCTTAGCAATTCATTATGAAGACGAATGTCAGCAGGATGTTCACAAGATCTTTCTAGACAAATTTCATAATCGCGTATCGTATTCATAAGAGGTGAGTTTCCTTTAAGAATATGAGCTATAACTGTTGACTCGGGATCAAAATCAGGATTTTGCGGAAGATATTCAATTTTCATATTTGAACTTCTTATTATACTGCCGCTGCCGGGAACTTCATGCCCGGCAATTATTTTCAGGAGTGTTGATTTACCTGTTCCATTTACTCCAATAAGACCGATTTTTTCTTGATCTATGGTAAAGGAGATGTCTGTAAATAAGGTTTTTACGCCATAGCTTTGGGTTATTTTATCAATTGTCAGCATTCTATTAGCTCCTCTTTATTAAAGTATAGTTTATTTAAACTGATACTCATAAGTTGTTATTTCTTTTAAATTATCTTGAAGCCTAAGGATATCATGATCACTTGGATGAAATCCATGACATCTGTCAAAAATATATTCCGCAAATTTTTTTGTGCCTCTTAGGCTTTGTTCAGAACAATTGTGCATAATTATCTTAAGTCCTTCAAATAAAGCAAGTACTATAGATAAGTCGGATTTTCCATAATGGATTATTTGATAAAATGTGTCATATAAATCTTTTTCGAAGTTGAAATCTTCATAGATGAGCCTTCCTTTGCAGTCTTCAAATTGGATTGAGCTGTATTTCCCCTCCGATTCACCGATCCTGCCTAGGATTACCCCAAGTATTCTTATACAGTGAATAGCGGTATTTGGATCATTTATGCCTGGAGAAATCGCTCTAAGGGCAATCTCTACAATTTTTTGGATAGTAAACTTATAATCGCTAAGAGTCATCCTTTGACCGGTCAAGCTTAAATGGTTATAAAGCTTTTTATCGAAATTTTCAGGGAGCTGACTTTGTTCTTTATAATAAACTGAAAAGAGATGCATGTTTTTAGAAACAAAATCGCCGATATATGGTTTTACAATTATCTTGCATTCAACATCTCGAATCAATTCCATGATTCCATCAAAGTTGATCAGCTCTAAGTATCCTGAAGATGCTGCGTGTACATCAAAATACAGAGGATATTGGTCTACGTCAAATGAATCAATTCTCGAAAATTTCTTTCTGTAATCCATGGCTTTGTCAATCATATCATAAGATTGACGGTACAATTTGTTTATAAGTTTAGATGCTTGGATCGAGGCAGAAACAGTATAAACAAATTTGATAAAATAAATGATACATAAAATTGAATAGACAACGCCTATTGTTGCAGAAATAACCAATGAATCCGGCAGGATACTTCTCATAAAAAGCAAGGTAGTGATGCAATAGAAAAAGCCTCCTACAAAAATCCCTAAAACCTTCATCGAAACCTTGTCGGTAAGAAAATTTTCTACTACCCTCGGTGAAAAATTAGATGAGTATGTTGTCAGTACGACCATAATCGTTGAAAAGGTAAATGTAGTTATTGTTAGCAAGGCGCCGGCTAGGGTAGCTAAGATATTCCTGGAAAGATTCGTGTCGGTTTTAAAAACATCCGGAATAAAATCTATTATGGGAATTATTCCCGTATCAACTAAAATCACTAAAATGGCAAATAGCATAGAAAATATAAGATGATTTATCAAATAAATCCATATTTTGTTGTTTTCATAGATGATTTTTATACGCTGCAGCATAGAATACACCTCCATAATAAATTATATCATAAAAAATGCGGATTAAGCCTCCGATGTAACTTAGTGTCGTCGATTGTATTGAAAAACGGCGTTGCAAATAGAGAATTTCTGCTTTTATCCAATGAGCCGTGAAATCTTTCTTGTATTGTGTTAACATAAGTATATCAAGACATACGAAAGGAAGTATCAAGGTAGTGAAAGAAATAGTATTGATAATTTTAATGCAGTTGATATATGTGCCTGTATTTACATTGAGAACGTTGTTCTTAGTCAAAAATATGATAGCTGTAGCATCATTTTTGGGATTTATAGAAGCTCTTGTATATGTTTTTGGCTTGTCTTTGGTATTTAGCGGAAACCAAAGCACATTAGCTATGATAGTATATGCAGTTGGCTTTGGGGTGGGCATGCAACTTGGTGGAATAATTGAAAACAAATTGGCAATTGGCTACAACAGCTTTATGGTTAATTTGATGCACAGAGACCCTGAGCTTATTGACAAGCTAAGGGTAGAAGGGTTTGGAGTGACTGTTTATCAAGGAGAAGGCAGAGACAGTGTAAGATACCGTTTAGAGATTCTGACAAAGAGGAATAGAGAAGACGAATTATTGGAGATAATCCATGATTTTGAGCCAGGGGCCTTTATAATTTCTTACGAACCGCGAAAATTCAAAGGTGGATTCATGGTAAACAGCATGAAAAAAAATCAAGATAAGAAAATAAACTTAACTCCTCTCGTTAAAAACAACAAAAGAAAGTCAAAGCACCAAGATTCAGAAGTTGAAGAGCTAAAAAAGGATGGAAAAATGCAATCGCTACACCATGAAGGACTGGAACCAAAAAAAGAAGGAAGCTTATCCGAGGAGATAGATTCAAAAGAAAAAACTGAAAATGAAGATATAAAGTAATGCAATGAAGCCTATGAAGAGTTGAGATGAACGATTCGTAGGCTTTTAAATTTATAAATCAGTACTAATAATAAAATGAAGTTTCTGATAAAATAAAAAGGAACTTAAAGATGGAGGGGTGCTTGATGAGGTTTATGCACATGGCAGATCTGCATATAGGAAAAAGAGTAAATGAATTCAATATGCTTGAAGATCAAAAGCATATTTTGCAGCAAGCTTTAGATATTGCTGTAGAGAATAACGTAGAAGGTATCCTGCTCGCTGGGGATATTTATGACAAATCATTGCCTACAGGAGATGCGGTAGAGCTTTTGGATGCTTTTCTAACCGATATCGTCAGACGGGATATAAAGGTTTTCATTGTAAGTGGTAACCATGATTCTCCGGAAAGGCTGGCCTTTGGAAGAAAACTTATGGAATCTAAAGGTGTATTCATTTCCAAAGTTTTTGACGGCAATTTGGATGTTGTGAGCCTAAGAGATGAGTATGGAGCGATAAATATTTTCATGATGCCGTTTGTTAAGCCGCCCCATGTGAAAAAATATTTTCCAGATGAAGAAATCGATAGTTACAATGAAGCAGTAAGGAAAATAATAATGAATACAAAGGTAGATGAAAATGAACGAAACATTATTATAGCTCACCAATTTGTAGTTTCGGCCGGGATTGAGCCAACGCGTTCTGATTCTGAAAATATTTCTGTAGGAGGTTTGGATCATGTAGAGGCTTCTACATTTGATAGTTTTGATTACGTTGCCTTAGGACATTTACATCATCCACAGAGCATTGGAAGAGATAGCATAAGATATGCAGGATCTCCCCTTAAATATTCGTTTTCTGAGTCTGGAGAAAATAAACAAAAAAATGTAACGATAATAAATTTAAAAGAAAAAAACAATTTGGAAATCGACAATATAATTTTGTGCCCATTAAGAGATATGGTCGAGATTAAAGGTCCAATAAAAGAATTGTTAAATCCTGCAAATCATGAAAATAAGGGGTTAGAAAATTACATACATGCAATACTGACAGATGACGAGAGCATAATAGATGCAATCGGAAAAATAAGGAGCGTTTATCCAAATGTCATGAAGATAGATTTCGATAATCTACGAACCCAAAAAACGGAACCTGATTCAGTTGCCAAGGATGTTACTAAAAAGTCGTCCCTTCAGTTATTTGAAGAATTTTATAAATTGAACAACAACACGGATATGAACGAAGAGCAAAAGAAGATTGTACAGAGCATTTTAGAAAATCTGGGGGTGAATAGATGAAGCCTTTAAAACTAACAATGTGTGGGTTTGGTCCTTATGGGGAAAAAAGAGAAGTGGATTTTTCTAAACTGGGAGGTTCGGGTCTTTATCTTATAACTGGAGACACAGGAGCCGGAAAGACTACTATTTTTGATGCAGTATGCTTTGCATTATATGGAGAAGCAAGTGGTGATAATAGAAAGCCGATAATGCTAAGAAGTGATTTTGCTTCATGGGACATGCCGACTTTTGTAGAACTTGATTTTATTTATAAGGGAAATATGTACTCGATTGTAAGGAATCCGACATATGAGCGTAAGAAAAAAAGTGGTGAGGGAATAACTTTGGAGAAGCAAAATGCCACTTTAACATTTAGCAACGATAAAAATCCAATAGTTGGATATGAGAAAGTTACAAATGGCGTCAAAGAGTTGTTTGGCATCGATAAAAATCAATTTTCCCAAATAGCAATGATAGCACAAGGAGATTTTTTAAAATTATTGCTTGATACTAACAACGATCGAATAGATATATTTAGAAAGATATTTAATACAAATATTTATCGATATTTCCAGGACGAACTAAAGAAAATTTCTTTAGAGAAAAGGAAGTCTTATGAAGATATTAAACTTAGTATTTTACAGTATGTCAACGATATAGTTGTTCCAAAAGAAAGCAGCTTAAATGAAATGGCAGATCAATCTTTAACGGATGTAAATAACATCCAGCAAGTCATTGACTTGCTGGAAAAAATATTAAATGAAGATAAAGTAAAAGAAAAGAAAATTAAAAAAGGTATTGGGATTTTACAAAATGAATACGAAGAGCTTTCTAGGCAAATCTTAAAAGGCGAAGACAGCAACAACAAGCTTGATTTGTTAGAAAAGATGAACAAAAAGCAATTAGAGATGGAAGATGAAAAACCTAAAAGAGAAGAAACATTGCGCAAAATTGAATTCGGGAAAAATGCACTATACCATGTATTTCCTATTTACAAGCAATACAAGTCTGATGATGTAAAATTTGCACAGAATGTTGCTGAATTGACTGAAACAAGTGAATCAGTAGATAAGCTGGAACCAAAACTGGCTGAGTATAAGGCGGAGTACGAAAAAGAAGCATCAAAAGAAAATATAAGGCAGCAAATATTTAATAAAGCGGACTCAATAAAAAAAGAGCTAGATACTTATGACGCATATGAAAAATTACTGCAAGAATTGAAAGATGAAAGTACAAATCTCAAAGGCAAGCTGATGGATGAAAGACAACTAAACGAAAAAAAATCAGAATTGGAAAACAAATTACAGCAAGCTTGCCGAGCTTATGACAATTATAAGGATTTGCCGATTGAAATTGAAAAAGCAGACCGAAAATTACAGGATATAATAAGATTAAATAGGGAAATCAAAAAAATAGATGCAGAGTTTAAACAGTGGGAAAAACTTAGGCAAGAACATGAAAATATGCAGGTCAAATATATCAATCAGAGAGAATTATCTAATAAACAAGCAAAAACATACAATGATTTGGAAAACTTGTTTCTGAGCGAACAGGCAGGTATCATAGCTAAAAAGCTAGAAACAGGCAAACCGTGCCCGGTATGCGGCTCTAGAACTCATCCTCAACCTGCTGCTATGCAAAAGGAAGCCCCGTCAGAATCAGAATTAAAAGCTGCAAAGGAAAGAGCAGCAAAAGCAAAGGAAGAATTATATGCTGTAAGCGAAAAAGGCTCTAATTTGAAAACAGAAAAGAACAAAAAGCAAGAGTTGATATTGAATCTTGTGATGGAAGCCGGCAATAGCAATATTAAATTTGAAGAAGTAGCTACATTTTTATCAAAACAAAAGGAAATCGCTAATGAAAAAGAAAAAAATATTAATGAGAAAGTATCTGCGTTAAAAGAAGATTTATTAAAAAGGGAAAGCCTGCAAAAGGAAAAATCTAAGCTTGAAGATCATATCGCTAAGGTCAACGAAATGCTCGGAAGAAAGGTGGCTGAAATAGCCAGTCACAAAGAGCTTATAGGCACACTGACAGGTAAAAGAGAGACAATTGAAAGTCAGCTAAGCTTCAGTTCAAAATCACAAGCATTAATAGAACTGGATAAGAACAAAGAAATATTCGACAAAATGAAAATATGTTATGAACAATCACAGAAGAAATATTTTGATGCAAAAGAAAAGCTAGATAAGCTAAAGGCTGTTTTAGTAACCCTCAAGGCTCAAAATAAAATAATCAGTGAGGAAAGGGAAAATTCTTATAAACGATATGAAGAATCCTTGAACAAAAGAAAATTTGAATCCGAAGAACATTTCAAGAGGCATCTAATGAAAGAAGAAGATGTGATCAAGTTGGAACAAGATACAAGAAAATATTATGAAACGTTGCAGAATATCATAACACAGATTAAATCCCTTGAGCCTGAAGTTTCTGACAAGAAAAGAGTCGATATAGCTAAATTGAAGACGTTGAAGCTTGAAATTACTGAAAAAAAGGAAGAAAGTGAAGCTGAATACCGAAAGATATACAATAGGCTGGAGAGAAACACAAATACCAAGAGAAATATCTTAAAGCGATATTTAGAATTAAAAAAGAGCGAACATGACTATGCAATGATAGAAGACATCTCAAAGACTGCAAACGGAGAATTGAAAGGCAAGCAAAAGATAAAATTTGAGATGTATATTCAAAGAGCGTATTTCAGCAAGATAATAAAGGAAGCAAACAAGAGATTTGTAAGAATGACTGATGGCAGATACGAATTACTAAGACAGGATGCGGTTGAAAACCTTAGAAGCCAAGTTGGACTTGAACTCGATGTCCAGGATAATTATACAGGCAGAGTCAGAAACGTAAAATCACTATCAGGGGGCGAATCCTTCAAGGCTTCTCTTGCATTGGCATTGGGGCTATCCGACGTAATACAAAGCATTTCGGGAGGAATCCAACTAGATGCAATGTTTATAGATGAAGGTTTCGGAGCCTTAGATAGCGAGTCTTTGGAACAAGCGATTGAAATTTTAAACAGCTTAAGCAATGGAAACAGACTGGTAGGAATAATATCTCATGTAACTGAATTGAGAGACAGGATAGACAAAAAAATTGTCGTCAAAAAAAGTCCTGTGGGAAGCTATATAGAAATAGTAGTTTAGGTAGGAAGCAAGATAGATTCAAAATACCAATGAAGAATGAAGTGATATAAATTCTAAACTTGTGGGTATATCTGATATAATTTACCTATTGCTAAAATTCAATTGTGACGGAGGACATATGGATCAAGATATGAAAGCGAGAAATCACATATTAAAAACCACTTTGATAGGTGCATTTTGGAGTGCATATAGCATAACATCTGTAAATGTCGCCATACCGGCTATAGCCAATGAATTTTCTTCTTCAGCCGCATATACCAGTTGGATTATAACGTCTACCTTATTGGTCACGGCATTATTTGTATTGCCTATTGGGAAAATATCGGATGTGTATGGAAGAAAAAAGACGCTATTGGCAGGTTCGATAATAATGACGGTTACGTCGTTGATGTGCGGCCTGTCTCAATCTATAAACGCAATGATCATATTTAGAGGACTTCAAGGCATAGGAGGCGCTATGATGGCAGCCACTGTCATATCTATAGTGACTGCTGCCTTTCCACCAACTGAAAGAGGAAAAGCCCTTGGGATTAATATTGCATTTACTTACATAGGCTTGTCTGCAAGTCCTTTTATCAGTGGAATAATAGTAAATTATTTAAATTGGAGAGGAATATATTTTCTTTCCATTCCGTTAGGAATCTTGCTTACATTTATGGTAATCAAGATAGATAAGGAATGGAAGCTAAAAGAAAAGATAAAAATCGATTGGGTTGGGGCGATTATTTATGGTGCAGGAATACTCTGTATCGTTTGGGGGCTGACAAATTTTAATAAATCGACAATTTCAAAGATGATATTTATAGCAGGTATCTTAATTATTATTTATTTTGGTTATTTCGAGATGAAGGTGAAACAACCATTGCTCAATGTCGGAACAATGAAGAGTAACAGGGTATTAATTTTTTCATCATTGGCTTCTCTTATAAATTATAGCTCCACTTATGCAATAAGCTATATGATGAGTCTATATTTACAGTACATAAAAGGTTTAGATCCTCAATATGCCGGAATAGTGCTTTTAGTTCAACCTTCAATGCAGGCGCTTTTCTCGCCTGTTGCAGGTTACGCTTCTGATAAGATAGAGCCTCAGTATGTAGCTTCAGCCGGAATGAGCATAATTGCCGTAAGCTTATTTTTTGTAAGCAGATTTGATTCAGAGACTAGCTTTGCTTTCATGCTTATTTTGCTTTCATTGATAGGTTTAGGATTTGCATTGTTTAGTTCTCCGAATACTAACTCAATCATGAGCTCTATGGATTCCAAAGAATATGGAGTGGCTGCAGCCATATTGACAACATCTCGCACGGTAGGCCAATCCTTTAGCATGGCTTTGACTGCTATGATAATTTCTATTTATTTGGGCAATAGCATTATATCTGCCGATACTTCAGGTTTGTTTATTAAGAGTTTTCGCACAACCTTTTTTATTTTTTCAATCTTTTGCTTTATAGGTATATGGGCATCTATGGCAAGAGGAAAGCGAGTATAGAAAAGGCGAATAAAGAAAGGATGGATGAAGATGGAAGATAAGCATAAAAAATTGATAGAGTACTGCCAGGGTATCTATAAAAAAGAAAATGGCAAGGAACTTTATGACAAATACATAGGTTATATTGAGAAGATCACGCCACAGGATTTAGTATTTATTGAAAATGAACAACTTAAGATGGGCATGTCTGCATCTGAAATGTTGACTTACGTGGATAAACTGATAAATGTATTTTATAAATATTTAAGCAAATATCCTTGGGAGAGGCCCAAAGATGGGGAGTTTTTGTACTATTTGATCAAGGAAAATAATGAACTTGTCAAAAGGCTCGAAAAATTCAAACCAGTTATCAAAGATAATGCATCTTTAAATTTTAAGGATAAACTGTCGGAATTCATAGAAGAAATTCAATTATATAACGAACATATCCTCAAGTTGGAAAACATATTATTTCCGTATATGGAAAAGAAGAAAGAACAGTTTAACGGATTTAAAATAATGTGGGCTTTACATGATAAAATAAGGTTTCAGATAAAAGAGCTGAAAAGAATTCTTAAAGAGCCAAGCTATGATAAAAAAGAAGCCATCAAAATATTGGGGAAATTGTATTTTGGATTATACGGACTTGTCCAAAAACAGGAATTGATACTATTTCCTGCTGCTACGGAAGTATTGAATGAAACAGATTTAAATCAGATGCACATTCAAAGTTTCGATTATGAATTTTCCTACATAGACAAACCTAAGTATCCGATTCAAGGTCATGAAAAACAAGAAGATGCTAATAAAGGAATATTTTTAGCGACATCTACGGGAAATCTTACGATAGAGCAGATAAAGGCAATATTGGATATAGTGCCATTGGATATGACATTGGTTGACGAAAATGATAAAGTAGCATATTTCTCCAAGCCTGTCGACAGGCTTTTTCCAAGATCACCTGCTGTAATAGGAAGAGACGTTAGAAATTGCCATCCCCCTGATAGCGTTCATATAGTTGAAGATATTTTGCTCTCTTTCAAGAGCGGCAAAGAAGAAAAGGCTGAGTTTTGGATCAAACTTAAAGGAATGTTCATTTACATTCAATATTTTGCGCTCAGAGATAAAAATGGCAGGTATATAGGAACTTTGGAACTGAGCCAAGAGGTCAGCAAAATAAGAGAACTTAAAGGAGAAAGAAGACTTCTAGAGTGGAGATAATGCTCGAAATTTGTTATAATAAAAGCAGCAAATCAGTTAAAACACATAAAGGGGAGATTTTTATGGGGATAATATTGATTGATCAGCTGCCGTTTTATCTGGATGAAGATATGTTAATCGAGAAGCTTAAGCTGAGAAAACGTAAAGGTATGCTTGAAATGCTCAATAAGCTTATGAAGAAAGCTTTAAAGACGGCAAAGCCCAAAGGCATGTATTTTGAAGCTTATATAGAGGATCGGACTGAAGATTCGGTTATGATTAAAGGAGAAATATTTAATTCCAAAATTTTGGCTGAAGCTACAAAAAAGAACGAAAAAGTATATCCATATATAATTACCTGCGGAGAAGAGATAGAAGAGGCTTATTTTAAAACTGATGATTTGATGGAAAAATACATTATGGATGGAATCATAAACTCAATTTTAGATTGTGCTACCATATGCGTATCAAAAGATTTGCAAGAAAGGTACGGGCTAGATAATATCGCTTATCATATACCGGGAGCATTGGATGACTGGCCATTAGACGAACAACAAAAGCTTTTTAGGTTATTTGGTGATGAAGCAAACAAAATCGGAGTCAAGCTAAGTGATTCAAATATTATGAAACCGGGAAAAAGCGTATCCGGTGTTTATTATCAAATAATGAATCATAAAATGGAATTTATATAATAAGGATAAACTCCCGATTAAGGGAGTTTTTTAAATAATAAAGAATTGATCCTTGGAGGGATTTGTTTGAGAGAGTGGGACAAAGAAGCTGTAGAAGCCTTTAATGATGATTTTAAATTAAATGAATTTATTATAAAGAGCCAGCCCTTTATAATGGATTGTGCATATAAAGGCACAGGAAAATACATTGATGTAAAAACTGATGAATGGGCAACTGCTTTAGAGGCTTTTAACGAAGCGATAAAAGCGTATGAATACAATAAAGGAAGTTTCGCAAGCTTCGCCAAGTTAATTATAAAAAGACGCTTAATAGATGACCTGAGAAAAAACAATAAGTATATTAATGAAGTCAGTGTAGACCCTGGTTCATTTGATATTAATCAAAACGAAGATTCTGATGGGGTGTCTGCTAGGGTCACAGTATTTCAAAAGTCAATTAAAGAAAATACCTCAAATTCAATTAAAATGGAAATAGAAGCTATAAACCAAAGATTCTTTAAATATGGTTTCACGTTTATTGATTTATCGAAGTGTTCTCCCAAGGCAAAAAAGACTAGGATATCTTGTGCAAAAGCTGTAATAAGCATATTAGAAAATCAGATAGCACTTATGGAGATTAAAAAGCACTTTAGACTTCCTATAGCATTAATAGAAAAAAAAACAAAGGTACCCCGAAAAATACTCGAAAGGCATCGAAAGTATATAATAGCGGCAGTAGAGATACTATCAGGAGATTATCCGTATCTTGCTGAATACTTGCGGTTTATCAAAGAGGAGATGAAAAAATGAAAGCTGTAGTTGTTGAAATTAAAGATGGACAGGCAGCGCTTCTGCTTGAAGATGGGTGCATAGTTACGCGAAAAAACAATGATTATGCGATAGGAGATGTTTTGGAAATGAAAAATGATTTAAAAAAGAAATTGGTGGCTATAGCTTCGGCAGCGGCAACTTTTCTGGTTATGTTTGGCATCGGCGCATGGGCATATGCAAGTCCGTACTCTTATGTCAGCGTGGATGTGAATCCTTCAATTGAATATTCTGTGAATAGATTTAATAAGGTATTGGATGTCAAAGCTCTAAATGACGATGGAGAAGATATATTAAATGAATTGGATTTATCTAAGCTCAAGCACGATGACATTGACGAGGCGGTTCAGATGACTTTAGAGAAGATATCTGAACAAGGGTATCTAGATTCGGAAGATGGAATTAGAGCAGGTTTAACAATTGCAACGGCAAACAAAAACCAAGAAAAAGCTCAAGAAATGGCACAAAGATTGGAAAACAGCTCTTTGCAGTTCATTGAAAGCAATGGCGATGAAGTTGATGTAGAGTCAATTGCCGTTGGTTTTGAAAGAGTACAAGAAGCTAAAGAGCTTGGCGTGACGCCAGGAAAGCTCAACCTAGTGGAGAAGCTTAAAAGCATATCTGAAGATCCGGACGGCATAGACACAGAAGAATGGCTTGAAAAACCTGTAAAAGAGATCATGAAGGCTTTTACAGATATAAAGAAATCCGAAGGATCGAAGAAAGCACAAGAAGCACAGGAAAAAGTCCAAGAAAAAGCAAACAACGGCGCAGTCAATAGCCAGTCAAGAAACAACCAGCCTAACAAGAACGAAAATGAAAACGATCAAAGCAGTGAACTGTTGGAGGGAATTCAGGAGATGGAAATGAATCAAGAAGAAGTACAAAATAAAAATATTGAAATGAATCAAAACAACCAAAACGCTGGTGGAGCAAATTCTACCGGTAGATAATAAATTCAAAACGCCTGCAAAGCAGGCGTTTTGAATTTATTATGGCTACAACAGCATCAAAACCGCTGCCATCCGACCTGTATTGCCAGATTCTCCGCGATATGAAAAAAATACGTCTTTATTACACAAGGTGCAAAGGCAGCTGACCGTTATATTGTTTTGTGGAACACCTAGCTTTATAAATTGAGCCTTATTTGCACTCCAAAGGTCTATATAATATCTTTCATGGCGTTCTTTTACAAAATCGGAAAAAGAATCGGGATAGTGAGCTTTAAATTTTTCAAAAACTTCAGGCCCTGTTTCAAAGCAGCATTGTCCGATTGAAGGTCCTATGCCTATAAGGCAATCCGAAGGATTTGTGCCGTATTCATCAGACATCTTACGCAACGTCTTGGCTCCTATTTTTTTAACGGTCCCTTTCCAACCGGAATGAGCTAAACCTATTGCTTTTTTTATAGGATCCAATATATAAAGAGGCACGCAGTCTGCATAAAAAGTTGTCAAGGCTATGTTTCTTTCATTAGTTATCATAGCATCTGTACCGTGGATGATGACTTTTGAGCTGAGACCCTTGCCTTTATCATTTTCCTTAACGACGTAAATATTATCTCCATGAATTTGGTCTGAAAGCGTAAAATTCTCAATTGGTATATCTAATGCTGCTGAAAGTTTTTTGTAGTTGTCATATCGATTTATATTATCGTTGATATCTTTTGGATTTAAGTCGAAATTTTCATTAACCGCTTTTTCTTTAAAAAACAACCTCGATGTAAAACAATGCTTCACTAAGCCTGTATTTTCAAAAGAAGGTATTGTATAATAAACAAGGTCTTTGCCAACATTTTTTTTGAAATCCATTTTACCGCCGCCTTTAAATAATACTTTATAAACTATTATAACCAAAAGCATCACTTAGGTACAAGTTTAATTGACAGCGGTAGCGAAAGGGTGGTTTTACATATATTTCAACAGGGTATAATATCTCTGTACTCATTTGACAAAGACGAAATTCAAAGGGGGATATCAAATGGAAGATGACAAAAAAAGAAGGCTGGCTTCCAAACAGGAACTGGCCAAGAAGCTTAGAAAGGCTGAAATTGAGGCAAGAAAAAAAGCCGTTAAAAATAGAAAGCCGTTCAAAGGGCTGCAGATTAGGCCTACTACTTCGCTGTTTGATGAAAAGGATAGGCAAGAACCGGGTGAAAACAACTGGGCAGGTTTTGGTTTTGATATTCATCCGCAAGTAACTTTGGTATCGGCAATATTTTTAGTAATATTTATTTCTTTAACTTTAATCTATCCCGAAGTAGCAGAGAAATCTTTTGCAAGCTTAATGGATGGCATAACTAAAAATGCCGGGTGGTTTTTTATACTATCAGCAAACTTGTTCATAGTAGCTGCGCTTTATTTTGCTTTTGGTAAATACGGCAATATTAAAATAGGTGGAAACGATGCACAGCCTGAATTTAGCAAATTTGGCTGGTATGCAATGCTCCTTAGCGCAGGAATGGGAATAGGGTTGCTGTTTTGGAGCGTTGGCGAGCCAATCAGCCATTTGGGGACGCCTTCGCCAATGTTCGGAAGCATAACTCCCGGATCGCCAAGGGCTGCACAGGCTGCAATGGCGACTACATTCTTTCATTGGGGAATACATCCTTGGGCCATATACTCTATAGTAGGCCTAGGATTAGCGTTTTTTGCCTATAATAGAGGATTGCCTCTTACGATCAGGTCAGTTTTTTATCCACTTATTGGCAATAAGATATATGGATTTTGGGGCAATACTATTGACGTGCTATCAGTATTGGCTACATTGACAGGTTTGGCTACTTCTTTGGGACTTGGAGTAGCACAAGTTAATGCAGGACTTAATTTTTTATTTGGAGTAAGCATAAGCACAGGAATTCAGGTAGCTTTAATTATTGGGATTACCGGATTGGCGACAGCATCTGTAGTCATGGGTTTGGACGGAGGCGTCAAGCGACTAAGTGAAATCAATATGGTATTGGCTGGAGTCTTTATGGTATTTATTTTGTTAGCAGGACCTACAGTTTATATTTTAAGCGGATTCACACAGAATATAGGATATTACATGTCGAACTTTATTGAAATGAGCTTGTGGACTGAAACATTCAGAGATACAAATTGGCAGGGAGCATGGACAATTTTTTACTGGGCATGGTGGATTTCGTGGTCTCCTTTTGTCGGCATGTTCATAGCAAGAATATCCAAAGGAAGATCCGTAAGAGAGTTTGTGCTGGGCGTTTTGCTCGTACCTTCCTTATTGTCGTTTTTTTGGATGAGTGTTTTTGGCGGAAGTGCAATTTTCTTACAAACAAATGATATCGGTGATATAGCTTCAGCTGTATCGACGGATGTATCTATAGCATTGTTTGCTATGCTTGAGTATCTGCCGTGGACTCAATTGCTTTCTGTAGTGGGAATCATACTGGTGACCGTGTTTTTTGTAACATCTTCAGATTCGGGCTCACTAGTAGTAGATCATCTTACGTCTGGAGGCAAATTGGATTCACCAGTACCTCAAAGGGTTTTTTGGGCTGTAATGGAAGGAGTCGTAGCTGCAACATTATTGATAGGTGGTGGATTGACAGCCTTGCAGACTGCATCGGTACTGACGGGACTTCCCTTTGCAATAATATTATTGCTTCTGATATATTCGCTAAATGCAGGATTTAATCAGGAATATGAAATCGAAGAAGCTGTAAGAAAAAAACTAAGAGAAGTAGAGGAAGAGCACTTCCTAAATGAAGCTATAATGGCAGCGGTTCAGGATGAGGCTTTAATAAACAATGAAAATGAGAAAAAAGATTGATTTTAAGAGCAGGCAGATTCATTTTGCCTGCTCTTTGTGTGCTCAGTCATAAGCAAAGGATTTGAGAAAAAGCAGCCGAATGTGTTAATCTAATAGTGTGGAACATTGAAAGGGGATGGTAAAGATCGCAAGCGTAAAAGAATTACTTCTGAATAGATATCAAATTTCAGAAACTTTTGCAGAAATATCAGGGTTTTTGATTACAGTTTCTATTATGGGAATGATTAGCATACTGGGGTATGTATTTCTTAAGAAATTTGTTTTGCCCGGTATAGCAAGACATATTGAGGGCAATAAGCTGAAGTGGGATGATTTTTTATTAAAAAGAAAAGTATTTGAAAAGGCCGCTAAATTAATCCCATTATTTGTATTATATTTAGGAGCTCCGTTATTGGGATTTTGGGAACAAGGAATTAAAAGGGCCACATCAATATTAATACTTATAATTATAGCCAATATTGCAGGATGTTTGCTTGAAGTAATTGATGATATATATTCGACCACTGAGGTTTCCAAAGAAAAGCCAATTAAAGGATTTTTGCAGGTAATCAAGATAACAGTGTATGTTTTGGTTGCTATATCCATAATAGCTAGTTTAATGGGGACCAACCCTTTTGTCCTGCTAAGCGGCATAGGTGCTCTAGCAGCTGTTTTTTCATTTATTTTTAAGGATACCATATTAGGACTTGTAGCAGGAGTGCTCCTTTCTGTAAATGACATGCTTCGAATAGGAGATTGGATTGAAATGCCGAACTACGGAGCAAATGGAGATGTTTTGGAAATAACGATGAACACTGTTAAAGTAAAGAACTTTGACCTTACTATTACTACAGTGCCTGCGTATGCACTTATCAGTGATTCTTTTAAAAACTGGCGTGGAATAAAAGAATCTGGCGGCAGAAGAATTATGAGGTCAATTTTGATTGATTTGAATAGTATCAAATTATGTTCCCACACAGACTTGCAAACGTACCAAAGGATAGATTTGATTAAGGATTTTTTGCAATCAAAAATAATTGAAACTAATAATGATGACTCGAAAATGATTACAAATGCAGGTGTTTATAGAGCTTATCTGGAGGCATACTTAAAAAACCATCCTCAAATAAATAAAAATATATTGCATATAGTAAGACAGCTCCAGCCAACAGAACATGGATTGCCTATTGAAATATATGCTTTTACAAAGGATATCGATTGGGTAAATTATGAAAACATACAGGCGGAAGTTTTTGAACATGTCATAGCGGCGGTCAATCGGTTTGATTTAAGGGTATTCCAAAATCCGTCAGGACATGATTTAAGAAACAAGATAATTGCAGACAAAAAAGAAATATCAGCAAAAGAATATTAAAAAAACGAAAATTTGTATCTGGGGCAACAGAACTCTGAGTGTAATTTAGTTAATATAAAGACAGTTAAAAAAACATAAACTTAATTACAAACAAAGGAGAGATACAATATGAGCATGTTTTGTTATCAATGCCAAGAGGCGGCAAAAGGAACTGGCTGTACAGTCAAAGGGGTATGCGGAAAAACTGATACAGTTTCAAATTTACAGGATTTAATGGTATACACCCTTAAAGGAATATCACAATTAGTTTTGAGGGGCAAGGAAGCAGGAGTTGAATTGCCTAATCAGAACCACTATGTAATGACAGGTTTGTTCATGACGATTACAAATGCCAACTTTGATGATCAAGCTATATTAAAAAATATTAAAAAAGGTCTTGAGATTAAAGAAGAGCTTAAAGCCTTATTAAAAGAAAGCGGAGTTTCACTTGAAGACTTACATGACGCTTCAATATGGAGCTCTTCTGACGATAATGAAATAAAGAAAAAATCCTTAGCTTCTGAAGTAGGAGTCATGGCAACTGAAAATGAAGATGTAAGATCTCTCAGAGAGTTAATAATATACGGTGTCAAAGGCATGGCGGCTTATGCAGAACATGCTTTCAATCTTGGAAAAGAAAGTACTGAAATTTATGATTTTATGATTAAGGCATTAGCAGCTACCCTTGACGATAGCTTAAGCGCAGATGAACTAGTGGCTTTGACTTTGGAAACAGGGAAATTCGGTGTAGATACTATGGCAATGTTAGATGCAGCCAATACAGGCACTTATGGAAATCCTGAAATTACAGAAGTAAATATAGGTGTAAGAAATAACCCGGCCATCTTGGTTTCAGGCCATGATCTTAAAGATTTTGAACAACTGCTTGAGCAAAGCCAAGGGTCTGGCGTAGATATTTATACCCACGGCGAGATGCTTCCGGCAAATTACTACCCAGCTTTCAAAAAATATGATCACTTTGTTGGAAACTATGGAAACGCATGGTGGAAGCAAAAAGAAGAATTTGAGAGCTTTAACGGACCGGTTCTATTTACAACAAACTGCATCGTGCCTCCGAAAGAAGATCAAATAGCTAGAATTTACACCACAGGTGCTTCTGGATATCCTGGGTGCAAGCATATTGAGCCTGAGGGCAATGGTAAAAAAGATTTCTCAGAAATAATCGAACATGCGAAAAAACTAGCTTCTCCAACTGAGATAGAGACAGGAAGCATAGTCGGCGGATTTGCTCATGCGCAAGTTTTTGCATTGGCTGACAAAGTCGTAGATGCCGTAAAAACAGGAGCAATCAAAAAGTTCTTTGTAATGGCAGGTTGTGATGGAAGAATGAAGTCAAGGGATTATTATACTGAATTTGCAGAAAAGCTTCCGGAAGGAACAGTTATACTGACAGCAGGCTGTGCAAAATATAGATACAATAAACTAGCGCTGGGAGATATTGGTGGAATCCCAAGAGTTTTAGATGCCGGACAGTGCAATGATTCATATTCATTAGCTGTAATAGCGCTTAAACTTAAAGAAGTATTTGAATTGAATGACATCAATGAACTTCCAATTGCTTACAATATAGCATGGTATGAGCAAAAAGCGGTTATAGTGTTATTGGCGCTGCTATATTTGGGAGTGAAGAATATCCACCTTGGACCTACTCTTCCAAGCTTCCTTTCACCAAATGTTGCTAAGGTTCTTGTAGAGAATTTCGGGATAGCAGGAATTGGCAGCGTAGAAGAAGATATAGAAATGTTCATGGCTTAAATGCATAGAAAATAAACTAGTAAACACGGCTTGGTACAATGTATCAAGCCGTGTTTTTTTGTTCGGATATATTGACATTTTATGTGGCAATGTGTTAGTATTACTATATTCCGAGTGGAATAGTAGGGAATATAACGGAGGGTTAATATGAGACTGTCCACAAAAGGCAGATATGGAGTAATGGCCATGTACCGGTTGGCTGTAAATTATGAGGCAGGGACGACATCTCTCAAAGACATAGCAGAGGATTTAGACTATTCTGATGCATATCTTGAGCAGATGTTTGCAATATTAAAAAGAGAGCGATTGATAACAAGTCACAGAGGACCAAAAGGCGGATACAGACTCGCAAAGAATCCCTATGATATAACTATAGGAGAGGTCATTAGGGCGTTAGAAGGGCCAATAGAGTTCTCTTCTTGTGTTGGAGGGACGGAAAATTACGACTGTAAGAGATCCAGTCTTTGCGTAACTAAAGAAATCTGGGAAAAAATAAATGACAGCATCAACAGCGTAATTGATTATATAACCCTAGGAGATTTGCTGGATAAGTACAATAAAAATTTTAACAAAGCTAAAAGGAGCTGATCTGTTTGCAAAGAAGATATTTTGACTATGCTGCAACAACACCGCTAGATAGTGAAGTGCTGAAAGAAATGTTGCCTCATATGGAAGAAAATTTCGGTAATCCTTCCAGTGTATATTCATATGGAAGAGAAGCCAGAAAGGTAATAGATGATTCAAGAGAGAAAGTTGCCAAAATAATTGGGGCTCAATCTAAGGAGATATTTTTTACAAGTGGTGGAACTGAATCAGACAACTGGGCAATAAAAGGAACTGCTTTTGCTAACAAGGATAAAGGCAATCATATAATTACAACATCAGTTGAGCACCATGCAGTGCTGCATACATGCAAGTATCTCGAAAAACAAGGTTTTGAAGTTACATATCTTCCGGTAGATGAATATGGATTAATTGATTTAGATGATTTGAGGAATAGCATAAAAGATACCACCATATTAATTACAGTAATGTTTGCCAACAATGAGATAGGCACTATTCAGCCGATAGGAGAAATAGGAAAGATCGCCAAGGAAAAAAAGATTCTTTTCCATACAGATGCGGTGCAGGCTTTGGGCAGCATAGAAATTGACGTCAATACTTTAGGAGTAGACTTGATGTCAATTTCCGGTCATAAGATTTACGGTCCAAAAGGCATAGGTGCGCTATACATTAGAAAAGGAGTTAAGATAGACAATCTAATTCACGGTGGGGCGCAAGAAAAGAAAAAAAGAGGTGGAACTGAAAATACACCTGCCATAGTCGGTTTTGCAAAAGCCTGTGAATTGGCTGAGAGTAATTTGCAGGAGCAAATTAAAAGGACGATTCAATTAAGGGATTATATGATCAAAGGTATCCTTGAAGGCATACCCGAAGTTAAATTAAATGGCCACCCTGAGAAGAGACTTCCTGGGAATGTGAATGTAAGCATAAGATACATAGAAGGAGAATCTATCCTTTTAAGTCTGGATTTATTAGGAATTGCAGCTTCAAGTGGATCTGCTTGTACATCTGGTTCCTTGGATCCATCGCATGTTCTTTTGGCAATAGGCCTTTCTCATGAGATAGCTCATGGATCCTTGAGGTTTTCGATAGGAAAATATACCACCAAGGAAGAAGTGGACTTTGTACTGGATAAATTACCTGGAATAATTCAGCGGTTGAGAGACATGTCCCCGTTGTATAATGTATAAGGAGGAAATAAAATGTATACAGATAAAGTTATAGATCAATTTCAAAATCCAAGAAATGTAGGAGAATTGGAGAATGCGGACGGAGTGGGTGAAGTAGGATCACCGGCATGTGGAGACATAATGAAGATGTTTCTGCAAATTGAAGATGGTGTGATTGTTGATGTCAAGTTCAAGACTTTCGGATGTGGCGCTGCCGTTGCAACTAGCAGCATTGCTACTGAGATGATTAAAGGAAAGACTTTGGAAGAAGCAGAAAAGCTTACTAACAGCATGGTTATTGATGAGCTTGGAGGCTTGCCCCACGAAAAAGTTCATTGCTCCGTACTTGCAGAACAAGCTATAAAGGCTGCTATCAAAGATTATAGAAGCAAACACGATACTGAAAATAAAAATGAAGAATAAAAAACACACACTGAAGAAAGAACTTCAGTGTGTGTTTTTTTACGAAAAATCAATTTTAAACAGCCCATTTTCTGTTGTTGGTGAAAGAAACAGTAAGCCATTCATTTTTGTTGTAAGTCTTTATATAATCAGATAATTCTTGTCTTAACTTATCCTGATCAGCTACAGTTTTGATTTTTTTTGAATCTTGTACAACAAAATCAATCTCTACCCAAAGTGTTTTTCCTACTTTTGCGATCCTTACGAAAGACTCTTTCATGTCATACTTTATTTCCATGTTTCTTACATATTTTTTAATGTTATTCGGAAGCTTGCCGGAAGGAGTCATCTCTAAGACTTCTCTAGCAGCGCTTCGTATACCTGATAATGGAAGCTTTAAGAAGTATAATGATATGATAATCATCATAATAGGATCGACATAAGGAACCAGTCCAGTGTAATGTGAATAATTATCTATTAAAGATGCAATTACAAATCCAAATAATACTGCGAAACTGACCAAGGTGTCCATGAACCATTGACTGGCTTCTGCTTTTACCAATCCTGATCCCGATTTTTTGACTTTCGCATTAAGATACAAGTAAGCAGCGAGACAAGCAAAGCTTCCGATACCTGAATATAGGAGAGCGTATCCTATAGCTACATCACGACCTCCTTTTAAAATTGAGGTTAATGCTCCTGCAAACGAAGCGACAACAAGAATCAGTATAATCGAATACTTCAAAATAATCACCAGTGGCTCGATGATGTCTTTACCAAAAGGGTATCTTTTGTAATCTTTTTTTCCGATAAAGCTTGTTGCTAAAACTGAAAAAACTGATAAGGCAACGCTTATTAATGAATAAAGGCCATCAAAGAGTATAATTTGCGAGCCTGTGATTAGGCCTAAAACGATTCCTGTAACGGCAAACGCTACAGCAGCAAACGCAGAAACTGACAACACTTTCTTTTCTTGAGAAATGTTGTTATGCATGTTAAAACTCCTAACTATTAATTATATTTATTTTGGCGATAATGTGTGGAACAAAAACTTAAGAAGCTGTTGTTTTGAACGGCGAATATCTTCTTTTGAGGAATTTGAAAGATAGACAGACTCAGCGCTATGCTCTACCAATCCCACTACAAAATTTGATAGATATGCATAATCCATTTCAATGGACAAAAGCATATCGTTACTTAGAGCTTTTAAACAAGACTCTAACCAAACGTAGTAAGGTCTGTATATGTTGTCCCAAGTTTCAAAAGAATTATCGTAAGCAAACCCCGAATATAAAAAATTTATCAAGTCTTTGTATTTTGAGGTTACTTCGTAAGTAACCTCAATTAAAGTATTCAATAAATTATTAAGATTATGTGGAGTTGCACTGTAACGTTCCTTAATAAGGGTTAGCTGTTCATTGAAAATTTGACTTGCAATAGCAGGTACTAATGAGTTTTTAGAATTGAAATATAGGTAGAACGTTCCCTGCGCGACACCCGCTTCTTTTACGATTTGAGATACTGAAGTGTTCTCATAACCTTGATTTCTAATAAGGGATATGCTGGCTTCCAAGATCCTGTCCTTTTTTTCACTTTTGTCTTTCATGACGACCTCCCAATGACTGACTATCAGTCATTTTGTAGATTTAAGTATATCACAGGGCAAGGAGGCTGTCAAATCGATAGATGTTTAAACTTTATTATATAGGAAGAAAAGTGGTTTGGATTTTTAATTTAAAAAAGTTTAAAGAACGAGTTGACAGTGGGAAAGCATGTGCGTATACTAGTAAGAGTCGCCCAGAGAGACAGGGAAAACGAGACGAGAAAAGAGCGGCGGGGCAAGAGATGTTTGACAACCT
>DMAW01000160.1 GCA_003446375.1 Eubacteriaceae bacterium
GTTTCGTCAAGCAACTTGTTTTTGAATTCATTGCCCCTGTCTGTCTTATCCTGAATTCGTGATAAGACAGACTATGCCGAAGAAAATACTATGCCGAAGTTTTACACCATATTTCTTGATTACTGTGTCTGATATTGTTTTTTCGGCATAGTGTTCATTTATACTTGAAGTACTATTATAAGGAGGTACTTCAAGATGACAATTGATACTATTTGTGCTTCATGCATCGAAGCGCTAAGAAATGCAGGCTATAATGAATCGACTATCTTCAATTACGAGGGTGTTATAAGACGATTCAAAGAATTCTGTAAAGAGCGAGACGTCAACAAATACTCATGTGAGATTGGAAAGCAGTATGCGGATGATGTTATTAGCAAGAAAACCGGGAAATTTAGTTTGAATCGTTATCATACCCACGGACGTTTTATCAGGCTTATTGATTCCTATCTCAATACAGGTAAATTCGATTTTTCAATACTCAAAAAGGGAAAGATTTCTCCTGATAATCACCGTCACAAGATTATTTATGCGGATTATCATAAGTATCTTCATTCTGAGTATGAAAACGAAAACACAATACATTTCTATGAGTATGGGATGTACTGCTTACTACAGTTTTTAAACAAATATGACGTCGCTGAACTTGAGCAACTGGAAGCCGACATGGTAATCCGGTATTTACAAGAAACAAAGCAAACTCGTCAACGAGAAGTATTGTGTGAACTTAGAGGCATTTTACGATATCTCGGGAGAAATGATCTATTGACTACAGTAGCTGGAATACATGCTCCAAGAATAAAGCGAATAATTCCTACTCTTTCTGATGATGAAAATCAGAAGATAAAGGAGGCCATAAATAGCGGCAAGGTCACTCTGAGAGATGCAGCTATAGTTATTTCGGGTTTATCATGTGGCATAAGGGCTTGTGATTTAATAAGACTACGGTTATCCGATATTGATTGGAATAATGAAACGATATCTTTTAAACAGAGCAAAACAGGAAATCTTGTATGTTTACCTCTTACTCCTATGGTAGGAAACTCCATCGCAAGATATATATTGGGGGAAAGGCCAACGGCTAACAATGACTTTATCTTTGTAAGACAGCTCGCACCATATACCCCGCTTTCCGATCATTCTGCATGTCATGCAATTGTAAGCAGAGTATTCAGAAAAGCAGGTATAGATAAAGACAATAGAATCTTTGGGATGCATATGCTTCGCCATAATGCTGCATCTACTATGGTAAAAAACGAAGTCCCGATAGAAACAATATCAGCGATACTCGGACACTCAAGTCCAGATACAACTGACATCTACATAACTACAGATGAGATAAGGCTCAGGGATTGTGTCCTTCCAATGCTGGGCATCTCTAAGGAGGTGAACCCATGAACGGATATATAAGCAATCTTGCACCATTTATGGCTGAATTCATTGAATTTAAGAATGCACTGGGCTTCCAATATAAGACAGGCGCCTATTATCTAAGACAGCTTGATTTATATAATTCCGAACACAAAAACTTAAGTGTGCCTGATCGTGAAACAGTTGAAGGTTGGGCGATGCTCCATGCAGCCAAGTCTGTTACTGGTGATAGGAGTTGGATATCTCCTGTTAGAGAATTCGGAAGATATATGCAGAGCATAGGTCACGAAGAAGCTTATGTTCTCGATGATAGATTTATAATTCAACGATACCACGCCGAGGTCTATCTGATGACCGAAAGCGAGATACAACGATTCTTTGATGAATGTGATCGTTTTGTTATGAACTATAAGGCACTAGGCAGGCCATATGTATTTCCGGCGCTGTATAGATTCTTGTATTGTTGTGGAGCAAGGTGTGCTGAAGCACGAAAACTCAAGTGTGAAAATGTATACCTAAATAAAGGTTATGTAGATATCCTTCAATCTAAGGCTCATAGAGATCGCAGGCTGTATCTTTCAGATGAACTTACCGAATACCTTATGGACTATGATAAAGCAATAAGTAACTGTTTTCCGGGAAGAGAGTACTTTTTTCCTGGAGGACATGGTGGCATCTGATCCACCACTGCAGTATCTGCCAATTTCAGAAATATCTGGATGGCGGCAGGACTTAAACGCGATGGTAAGGTAAAGCCACGAGCTTATGATTTTAGACACCATTTTGCCTGTGCTAACATCATGAGGTGGTCAGTGGAAGGAAAAAATACACATGCAATGCTGCCGTATCTAATGAGGTACATGGGACACTCAAGCCTTGAAAGTACTTATTATTACATACATCTAATACCTGATTTCTTTACACAATACAGTGAGCTCACAGTCTCTACTGAGGATCTAATTCCGGAGGTAGAGCCATATGAAGTATAATCGAAAAAAAGATAAGGATTTTTGGCAACTGGCTAGAAGTTATCTTCATGATTACATGCCTATAACTAGAAACCTTTCAGACAAATCGGTGGAAGCTTATAAGCAGTCGCTCAAGACCTATCTGCAATTCTTGGAGGAAGAAAAAGCTCTTTTTGAAAGCCAAGTGACTTTTGAATCTTTCTCTAGAGAAAATATAAAGGCTTTTATCGGATGGCTAAAGGGCAAAGAATACTCGCCAAAGACCATAAACCTAAAGCTTACAGCTATAAGATCATTCTTAAAGTACTGTAGTGAAGAGGATTTTGAGCTTCGTGGCATATATACGGAAGTATGTACTGTAAAAAAACAGAAAGAAGAAAAGCATCCGATTGAATATCTGCAGCCTAAGGCTACAGCAGCCATACTTTCTGCTTATGATATCAATACATCTAAACACCGCAGAAATAGGATGCTACTTATAATGCTTTATGATACAGGAGCCAGAGTACAGGAACTAGCAGATTTAAATCTAAGTTCGCTTCATCTGGATATGGTGAATCCATTTGTAACTCTTATAGGTAAGGGAAGGAAAAGTAGGAATGTGCCTCTGTTAAAAAAGACAGTGCAGCATTTGGGCGAATATCTTCGGGAATACCATCCGACAAAAGATGAAAATCCGCTATTTTACAGCTTACTTGATGGTAAACCCCATAGACTCTCGACTGATAGTATAAGTTTGATTCTTAAAATAGCATCTGATAAGGCCAGAGAATCATGTAGTGAGGTTCCAGACGGTGTCCACTGTCACCTGATAAGAAAAACAAAAGCGATGGATCTTTATAAAAATGGCGTACCATTACCATTTATCATGCAATTGCTCGGACATGAGAGCTTGTCTACTACCTCTGGCTTCTATGCATTTGCAACGTTAGAAATGATGAGTGATGCCATGAACAAGGCTGCACCAATGCAGGATGATGATAAAAAAATATGGAAGAAAGCTGAAATAAAAAAGGCACTTTACTCGTTAGACTAGACAAAACACTATGTCGAAGAAAAAGAATCATACACTATATTAATTGGGTATAACAAAAAACTTCGGCATAGTATTTTCTTCGGCATAGTCGGTATGGAATATTTTAATATTACTGAGATTTGTATTTACCCGTGCAAAAGCCCTGTAAACCAAGGCGGCATCCTTATTCCTACCCGCGCTGTAACCGATGATTTCACGGTTAAAGAGGTCAATAAGCACACATATATAATTCCAGCTGTTGCCGACTCTTACATATGTCAGATCGCTTACAACCACGTTATATTGCGGCTGGTTATCGAATTCACGGTTGACTACATTTGCAATTTTTGATTCATTGCATTTATCTACATGAGGCTTAAATTGAGCCACAGTGTATTTTGATACAAGCCCTTCCTGCTTCATGATTCTTCCGATTTTGCGGCGCGAAACATGATAGCCTTCTTCTTTTAGGGCTACTTTGATTTTTCTGGTGCCATAATTGTTGCGGCTTGCTCGGAAAATCTTTCTGATTTCAGTTACCAAGCCTGTTTCATCTGGTTTCTGTTTTGCTTCATAATAATAAATACTTCTTGAAATTTGTAGGACTTTGCACATTGCTGATACAGAGTATTTGTGGGCGTTGTTACGGATCACATTTACTTTCGTCCAAAGATCAGCGCTGCTTGCTTTAAAATGTCATTTTCCATTTCGAGCTGTTTGTTGCGTTTGCGGAGCTCGATAAGTTCCTTTTGTTCTGGAGTAAGGTTATCTTTTTCCTTGAAGGATCCGCTGTTGTCAGCCTGCTGGATCCATTTGTCCAGTAATGATGATGCTATATCGTATTCCCGGATGATTTCACATTTGCGTTTTCCGTTTTTATATAATTGTACTACCTGGTTTTTGAATTCGTCCGTATATGTACGGCGAGGGCGTTTTTCAACAGTCATGGTTATGGCTCCTTTTATTTTATGATTTCATTTTACACGCCCTTAAAATAACTGTCCAATTAATTGTAGCCTATCCAACTGATAAAATTAGTGTCAATTACCCCACCTACATTTAGAATCACAATAACATGCTCATAGTATTCACCCAATAATGCAATATTCTTTCTTTCCACATCCCAAAGGTAATAATCTCCCTTTGTAACTCTCCGATCTGAACCCTCTCCTGATGTCCTAGAAACTACATAAAAGGCTGTATTCGTCTCAGAATTATCCACATCATTCCTTGTAATAAGAGGACCCGAAGGAATGATAAATGGTGTTTCCAAATAATTCATTGTTAAGTCTCTTCCGTTTTCTTCGGTCATTTTCTGAATTCTTAACACCCATTCCATCCTAGCCTGCTTTAATTCATTATCAAACGCATCTAACCAGCTTTTTGTGCAAATCTCAAATCCAGCATGTTCAAATCCCTGTTCTATGGAAACCATAGTCCTTTGATTTACATCACCAGACCCAGTCCCCCCCTTTATTGTATTTCTCGCACCATTTCCAAATAATGCAATTTTCTTAATATTGGGGTTTATTGGAAGAACCCCATTGTTTTCAAGCAAAACCATACCTTCACAAGCAGCCTTTCTTGAAAGCTTTTTATGTTCTTCCTCCCACTTAGAGGGCTCATTAGTTGTTCTTGCATAATATCTAGTGCTTATATTACTCATGTTGCCGTTACCTCCATTCGATACTCACAGGTTCATCTATCTAGCAGTAATAATTTCAATTAAAGCACCAAATAAATCTCCATCAATCATGCTTGCCAATTCACTAATTAATACCTTTTCATTCTTTTCTTGTGAAATAAGTGCTATCAACTCTTCCTTCAATACATATTCTATCTGTGCTTCGGCTATTAACTCCATAGCATCCTTTTCCACTAGATTTTCTGCTGACTTTATGTCTTTTATGTAAATTTCTAATGTTTGCTGCGTTTCTACCTGTTTAACAATGATTGATTGTGATAACAAGGAATCATCATAAACTGTTTCAAATGGGCAATCAAGACCATCTAATTTCACTACAATATTCTCAAATTTTTCAACAGAGCGAAACTTTATAACATAGCTTCGATTATCAGGTACAACCGTTACATCTCCCTTGACGGCATGAATCGTAAATATAGCATCTTTGCCCCAATTGGATATACCGTTTAAAAAGTGCACTCTTTTCGGTATTTTAGTGCACCCCTATCCGGTAAAAAGGTGCACTAAATACCGGATAGTAGGTGCAGTTGTTGATTGATTATTAGTGTTTAGTATTCTGATGGTATTTCAATTCCAGCATCTCGGAGTAGTTGTTCTAGCTGGCCAACTCTATCCTGCAAGTGTTGTATCTCAATCCAGTTACCATGACATAATTCATCAGCTTCCTCCAGTTCGGATCTTGTAAGTTCATAATCTGTCCATTTCAGGCAGTTGTGATCTTTGCTAAATGCACAATAACTATTCATGGTTACCACCAGCTTTCTGATAGGATTTAAGACCGTGACGCTCACGCATGGAGACATTTCCATTAATCATGATATCGTATGAGTTTGGTCGGATGCGGTCAATGATTGCTTCAGCGACAGTAGCGTCTGCATCGGTCCCGATTCTGGATAACCATCCATCGGTTTCGAACTGGGTGCAAAAAATCACAGAACCGCGGATACTTCTGGATTCAATGATTTCTAATAAATCGTGGCATTGTTCGCTTGTAAGTGGCGAAAGAAGAAATTCATCAAGTATCAGAAGTCTTACTTTCTGATATGCCTTTATTGTTTTGGCAAAGGTTCCTTCTGCATGTGCAATCGCCAGTTCGTTCAGTAAGTCAGGCAGGCGCACATAACTTACTTTTATGTAGCTTCTACAGGCCGCTACTCCCAGAGCATTCGAAATATATGTTTTGCCATTATGCGAAGCTTCGCATAATGGCAATTATGCAGAGTTTTCCGTTATGTAAAGTCAAGGACTGGATTTCCCTATATATAAGCTTCTACCAGCCCCGTACTTTACATAAAGAATTAGCGACTTCTCAAATCTTTTAGCCAATCCATGAGATTTTTATCATCACACCAATTAGGTTGTTCTGGAATATCTGCTTTCACATAAGCAGCCTCTAATGCCCTTCGTTTTATCTCTACGTCCGCTTTTGCATAAATTTCAGTCGTACTGACATTTACATGGCCTAAAAAATCCCGTATATAAACTAGATTTATGTTTGACTGCAACATATGCATTGCTTTTGTATGCCTTAAGACATGTGGGCTAATCTTATCGGGGAAAACAATTTCGGAGTTTTCTTTTGCAATAGAAAAATACTTGTTTAAAATATAAGTTATTCCAGCGCGAGTAAACTTTTCTTTCCTATTGTTAAAGAATACAGATGCATCCAACTTTTCTGGACGATTCCATAACTGATGTTCCTTAAGGTATTGGAGCATTAGGCTGTTTGTCTGATTCATTAATGGTACTGATCTTACCTTTCGCCCTTTTCCGTGCAGTGTGATTGTGGCCGGAGACTCCGTACGGATGTCCCGAACAGATAAATCGATAAGCTCCTGAACACGCGCTCCAGAATCATAAAGAAGCGTCAAAATCATCAGGTCACGCCGTCCAGCTTTTGTATGGGTATTCGGCACTTTCAACAGCTCCGACATAGCTTCTACAGACAGAAAACTCAAGCTTAAGTGAGCCGATTTTTTGTTTTGGATTCCCAGTATTTTCTGTATCTCCATTAGATTAGCAGGGAGGTCAGGCTGCGTGTATTTTATAAAAGCATGTATGCACGCAAGCCTCTGGTTACGTGTGGATATCGAACAGTTACGTTCTTTTTCGAGCCAATCGAGATAATCAGTTACAAGTTTTGCCGTGAAGAGGTTCATAGTCAGCTTATCTGGTCTTATTCCTGCTTTCTCCTGGCAGTACAAGAGGAAAATACGGAACGTATCGCTGTACGAATAAATGGTGTTTGGGCTGACATTTCGTTGACCAGGCAGATACTCACTGAGGTACTTGGTGAGAAATACGGAAAAATCAGTCATCTTCATAAGTACCCACCTCCGGAACCATCCACCCATAATCAGCGTCCAATGTTTGGGTTATATCTGGATATAACTCAGATGTAAGCCTGAGGTAATACTGAGTACTCCGTATGCCGGAATGCCCCATATATACTGCCAGATATGGAAGTGCGTTAGTAAGATCCTTCCCATCACGAACCCAATTACGGAGACAATGAACAGCAAAAGTATGGCGCAGATCATGCATTCTGGGACCATAACCACGACCACCATGCGAAATACCAGCCAGTTTTAATGTTTCACGAAAGGGATGATAAATATCCTTATGGCATTTGCCAGCACTATTAACAAAAAAGTATTCCGAATCATTCCAGCATCTAAAGCCGCACATATAGTTCGTATACTCACGGAATTTACGATGCAAAGTAGGATTAAGCGGGATATAACGCTCTTTATGAAACTTTGCCTCTGAAATGAACAGTACACCGGATGTAAGATTGACATCAACCTTTCGGAGGTGTGCTAATTCACTGCTCCTCATCCCAGTACTATACAATGTCTTCAGTATCAAACAAATCTGTGTACTTTTAAAAGGGTACCGCTTTGTGTCCGGAAGTGCCTCGGCTGCTCTAAAGAGTTTTGCTAATTCCCTATTTGTAAAAATGTGTGGCTGATAATTATAACTGATAACAGAACTCTTACGTTCGTAAATGTAAGCAGGGTATCCCAAGCGGGTCAAGTATTGGGCAAAACCACGGATAAAGCCGATTCTCTGCTGATGGTTGTTTTCTGTTTCATAGGCAGTCTTTGCACACCATTGCTCAACGAGTTCACGTTCGAGGACAGGCCCTTCATATCCATTCTGCTGTGCTAATTGAAGAAACCTTCGCATCATCTGACCGTTCTTTTGATATTTATTTCCAAGTGCCTGCTTTTCAGCAATGTAATCAAGCCCCAGATTACTCAGATATTTTAATGAGTTCATTAGTCAAACACCTCCTCTGGATTCAGGGCACATTCAGCAAGCCTAGCGTGATCGATATGGAGATAAACATCTGTCGATTTCATTGTTGTATGCCCAAGGATTTCCGAGATGACAGGAAGCGGGACATTATTCGCCAAAAGAGTACTTGCCAGCGTATGCCTAAGAGAATGCATCCCACAAGGTGTTTCACGAGTGATTTCTATTCCGGCTTGTCGAATATATTTCACGAGGATTCTATTCATGGCAGAATTCGGTCCGAATTCCTCATATGGGGCGTGATGTCTGACAAAAATAGATTTTGAGTCTGTTATTGGACGGCCGTTTTTAAGATAGTCAATCAAAGCCCATCCAACATCTTTCAGTAGTGGAAATATCACTTCCTTTCCTGTTTTGTGCTGATTAAACTGGATCGTATTATCTTCCCAGTCTATGTTTTCAAGTTTTAAATTTTTTACATCACTGCAGCGAATCCCATACCGGGCAATCATTAAAAGGATAGTATAATCTCGCTTTCCGGTTGGATTCCCACGGTCAATACTTGCAAATAACTTGTCCAAGTCTTCATGTTCCCAGGTCATTGGCATGGAAGGTGAATAATAGTTTTTGATAGTAGGAAGCGCTTCTGACATGTTTTTCTGTATGTAACCTTTTTGAAAAAGGAACCTCAAAAAACAACGTACTGCAACGAGTTCTGCCGCGACCCCTTTATTGGAATAATTAATGAAAGTTTTCACGTAATCAGCAAGGATATCCGGCGTTACATCATTATAGCCACGAACTCCATGCTCAGCTATAAAAAAGATAAAATGCCTGATACGGTTGAATCTGCTATACGTGCCTTGGAAGGAAAGATTCCTTTCCTGGCACTCAGTGCGATAGCACTCGAAAGCATCTTTGAACTGCGCAGGACACTCCGATGTAGCTGTAGGACCCAGCTTTCTTCGAAGAATGATTCCATGAAGTTGAAAATCACCCAATACTCTGATGTACCTGACTTGGACACAAAGTTTCTTGGTAGGCGAATTTTCATGGATGGTATCATGCGTGCATCCATACTTTTCCAACAGGAATTTTGCTCCTAGTTCCTCTGTGAAATACTCTTCATTATGGCTTTGGGCGTATTCCATGAAGCGTTTATAAAAGCGTCTGTAATTCAAGATGGTATTTTCCTTATAATCCATCTCGCTCATTTTTTGAAGGACAGTACGAACCAGTTCCTTCAGTGTTAACTGTTGTTTCATCTTTTGTGACCTCCTGTAGATTATTTTGAGCACTGCTCTATACAATAATTTACAGGATTATGCAAAGATTAAAATAGAAAAAATGCTAAAAACAAGACTTTTCCATCCGTAACTTTACATAACGGAGAACTCTGCATAATTGCCACTTCCGGAGGCACCTTTTAAAATGATGTGATGACTGTCTGTGATAAATCTGCATGTTGATAACTCATAAAGTAATGATTTATCAAGATTTCGGTCTGGAAGGTATTCAATATCTTCCATGCATGCGTTCGGATATCGAAATCCAGCTTGCTTCATAAGCTTAAGAAGCGTATTATTCTTCATGTTTTCCCACTGCCGGTCTACGAGCATTCCGACTCTGTCTTCAAAAGGGAGTGAATCATAGGCATGGCTATTACACTGGTCTTCAAAAGCTGATGCCATGCATGCAAGCCTTAAATCATGCATCTTATTTATTGTTGCTTGTTTAATCATTAGCGTTCACCTCCGTAATAAGCTGAGCCACGGGTAATTCCGTATTGGCTGCCTTTGCTGTACTGCACCTTTTCATCTTTTGATTTTTCCAACTTATTTTTCAGAATAATGGAAATGTTTTTAAGACTCGGTGCCGGAGTGAATGACAATGCACGCTCGCAAGCCTGCTCCAGACTTTGCGGTGTATATCTGTCTGCAAGCCGCATGAGAGAAGTACAGGTCTTATAACCTTGCTGTTCGACCTTATGTGAATAAAGAAAACTTTTCACAACGGTCAATGTTGATGGTCCGTTTTGTGATGCCCATTTCAGGAAAAACTCTGAATTGTACTGCATGTAGATCCGATGTTTTTCTGGCATATGTTCCGGAATATAAATCGGTTCAGGACAATGATCCTTTCGAATGTGTGATGCAATTCGATTATTATGGTAAAAAACTTCGATTACTTTTTCGGTGGCACGAATATCTACCTTTTTGCCAATGAATTCATTAGGAACCGAATACTTGCTTTCTCCGACGGATATGAGATAATCGGGTTGTATGGTGGCAGTTGACCAGACGGCCGTCTCATACGGGGTGGCAGGCAATGGCATGAGGAATTCTTTTTCTTCTTCCTCAAAGACTGATTTCCTGCTACCTTTCTTTTTCTGAAAAGGGCGCTCATTGTATTCGTTAAGCTTTTCCCTTATTGCCAGATTTAATTCATCGTAAGTGAAGAATACCCGGTTTCGGAGAGCAGCCAGAATCCATGTTTCCATAACTTTCACGGATCCTTCCGCATTAGGTTTGTCTTTTGGCTTGAGAGGTCTTGCGGGAATAATTGCAGTGTCATAGTGTTCCGCCATTTCATGATAGGAACGGTTCAGAACCAGTTCAGTTCTTGTATTTTTAATAACTCCAACTTTTAGATTATCGGGAATAAGAATTCTGGTTACGCCACCAAAGAATTCATAGGCATGGATATGTGCTTCAATCCAGTGAGGAGCTTTCATGTCTGGAAATGCTTCCGCATACCCATACATACTGCATGGAAGACAGGCAACAAATACATAGGCTGGATCTTTAAGACCAGTTAACGGGTCTGTTACTGGAAGGGTATCTCCAACCCAGTCAACTTCTAGTTCATCCCCAGGCTTATGTCTTAATCTAAGAGTTGCCTTTTTTGAAGATGCATAAGCATGATACTTCTCATTGAACTGGGTATGCTGATAAGCAATTTTGCCTGTATCCTGACATTTAATACAGTACTCGGCCCACAAAAGGGATAAGGTTACTCCGGGCTTTGCAAGCTCATTGTAAACGTATTCATAGTCAGGAAGAAGCCGGCTCTGTTCTGTAGCTTCCTGAGGATAGAGAATTGCTTTTAAGTCCTCGTTTGTGAGCTTGTCAGGGATTGGCCATTCAATCTGCTTCTCCTGTGCTTTCTTCCAGATATCAGCTACTTTGTTACGGGAACTGCCTGTACTGGACGCAACACTTGTGTTGCTGTAATCCGCTGATTTCAAACGGATTATTTCTCGGTAATCAATCATGATTATCGACCTCCTATAATTTTTAGTCACGTTTTAATCACGTGCCATCTTCATTATAGGAGTAAATATAAAAGCTGCACCAATATATCGGAAAGCAATGCACTGGTTTACCGGAAGAAGCTGCACTGGTTTACCGGAAGAAGCTGCACTGTTTTACCGAAAAGGATGCACTTTTACACCGTAATACTCACCAATCCCATTCTAATTCGGTCATTGCAGATTTACTTTCTTTTCTATCATCGTCCTCATACAAAACGAACGTGTTTGAATTCCCTGGAAACACTTCAATCTCCATATCAGCAGGATTATCTGTGCTGTTTATATTTTGCTTCATATCCTTTAATGGTATAATTCCACCTGCTTTTACAAAAACCGGCATTTCTCTATAGTTACTATATACTTTTAGCTTCCTGTTTCCCCTATAGCCTCTGCCATTAAAGAAATTATACCAATACCCTTCTGGTATCCAGACTGTTTCAGATGCTCTCCTTATTATTCCATTCATCTTATGGGTTACTGGACACACAATCATTTCAGTACCGAAATAGTATTCATTCTTCATATCGTATGCGTTCTGTTCCTCTGGATGTAGATAATACATTGGCCTAACTAAAGGTATACATTTCTCGCTGGCATAATAATTCATTGTATATAAATAAGGAATCATCCGATGTCTTAATTGTAAATACTCTATCATAATCCTGCAGGATACTTCATCGTAATTCCATGGTTCTTTCCCTGAAAACATATTGCAAGAACTATGTAATCTCATAATGGGTGAAAAAACACCAAACTGCAGCCATCTTGTTATAAGCTCATCGTCCTTACAACCTAACAAAATATTACAGCTTCATCTGGAGTAATGGATAAGATAGATTGGGCATTAATCAAGCAGCTAGGCTTGACAGAAATGGTACAACGAATGATAAGGGAGGCAGTAGAGCGTGGAAAAGAAGGAGAGGAGTAAACGATTTGTAAGATATCCAGAGGGTGCGGAGATGTATTCTATGAGCACATCAAAGTTTATGCAGATAGCAAAAGATTCACATGCATGTTATAAGTTGAATCAAATGGTGTTGGTAAACCTGGATATTATTGATGAATATTTAGAAACATTTCATATCGTTGACGATGATTTTTATAAGTAAGAAAAAATAAATTTAGAGAAATTAGCATGAGTACACTTGACTTTTTGGCAGACAACAATTAAAATAGTCTTAGATGGAGGTATATTATGGCGAGAACAGGAAGACCTAAAGCAGATGATCCCGCAAGTAAAAGAATCACAATTCGTTTTAAAGAAGATGAATATGATTTGTTACTAGAATATGCTGAAAATCATAAGATGACTATAGCGCAAGTAATAAGACTGGCAGTTGAAATGCAAGTTTTGGCTGACAAAAAGAAGTAGTGCAGGCTCTTTTCTCTGAAAGGAGTTAAGATGGCTTGTAGAAAAGACGGCAAAGGAAGAGTTTTAAGAAAAGGTGAGCATTACCGCAAATCTGATGGAAGATATTCTTATATTTACACAGATCCATTAGGAAAATCGAGAACCATTTATGCGAATTCACTGACAACACTGCGGAAGAGAGAAGAAAGTCTAGTTCGAGATCAGATGGACGGATTAAACGTATATGTAGCCGGGAATTCAGATGTGAATTTCCTCTTCGACAGATATATATCGACAAAGTCGGAGCTAAGAAGTACTACATATGCAAACTATATGTACACATGGAATCATTTTATCCGGGATACATTTGGCAAGAAAAAGATCAGAGATGTGAAATATTCAGACGTGTTATTTTTCTACAGTGATTTGATCAATAACCAAAAACTTCAGATTGCAACACTGGAGAATATTAACACAGTTCTTCGACCAAGTTTTCAATTGGCGGTTCGAGACGATATAATAAGAAAGAACCCAGTTGATGGAGCTTATGCAGAAGTTAAGAAACGTAATGGTGGGTCAAGAAAAACAAGAAGAGCACTGACGGTTGAGCAGCAGAGAGCATTTGTAAATTATGTTGCGGAAAATCCTTTTTTCTATCACTGGTATCCATTTTTTGTATTTCTTCTCGGAACTGGTTGTCGTATAGGTGAGGCAATTGGAATTCGTTGGGATGACGTGGATATGGAAAAACGTATTATTGATGTAAATCATAGTTTGACTTATTACATGAGAGCTGATGATTCATACAAATGCGAATTTCGAGTATCGGAACCTAAGACAGAATCTGGTATTAGGATGATTCCTATGATGAATGTTGTATTTGAAGCTTTAAAGGATGAATATGAACGCCAGTGTGAAGAAGGTTTCTGTGTAGAGAATGTGGATGGAATGACAAATTTTATTTTTACAAATCGTTTTGGAACACCACATAATCCAGCTGCGGTAAATCGAGCAATTAAGAGAATAGTAGATGCTCATAATTCGGAAGAAGAAGTAAAAGCAAAGAAGGAAAAACGAGAACCTATCATGATACCAAGATTCTCATGTCATATTTTCCGACATACCTTCGCTTCAAGATTTTGTGAAAATGAAACAAATGTTAAAGTAATTCAGGAAGTAATGGGACATGCAGACGTATCGACGACGATGAATATTTACGCAGAAGTCAATCAGGATGTAACCAGAGCTTCGATCGAGAAACTATCAAAAAATATGGATGTGTTTTAGAAAAGAGTCCCCATTAGCGACGATTTCAAAACTATCTGTGAAGTATAAAATATTCTGACCAAAAAATTATCAAAAGACCAGTTTTTGACCAAAAAATGAGTTCAAACTGCTAAAGAGTAAGTAAGAGTGTGAAAGACAAGAATCCTGACTTTGTAAGGATAAGTAACAGTCTGAAAAAATGAATTCAGTGTTGAAAAGGGCTCCCGACGATGAAACCGGTGGATTAAAAGAGAAGTATAGTTGTACACTTTTTTGCCACAAATATATGTTAAAATACGATATCGGGCAGGCCTTAAGCCTGCCCAATTTTATGGTTAAACATGAGGTGGTATTTTGCTTACAAGAGAGGAATGTCTTGCGATATTAGAGCTTGATGCTTCGGCATCGACGTGGGATATAGAAAATAAGTATACAATTCAGGTCAAAAAGTACCGGAGTATTGACAGCGATGAAGCCAGAGATCATCTGGATAAAATAGCTATGGCATATAATATTCTGACGGGGCGTTATGTCGAGCCTGAACCGATCAATCCCAAACTGGAACGTGTAGTTGCTGGCAAATCTCTCAAGCAGTGGCAGACAGTCTGGCATTATGGACGTTGGCCGTTACTTGCTATTGTAGTTGCGATAGTTGTTGTAATATATTTTATAGTTTCTATAGCAACGAATAAGCCATCTGATTTCTCAGTTGTCATAATGGGCAGTTTTTCCGACGGTGGCAGCGCTGTCGATACCATGACGGATTATCTGCAGGATAATTCCGATGAAAAAATCACAAATCCGGATATTCACTACTTGCCAATTGATTTTAGTAACGCTGCGTTCAATCCGGATGAGTCTGAAGTAGATCCGTCAAGCTTAGACATGAGTGCGGAATCTCAGGAATCATCAGCCCTTACACCTCAGTTTGATCCTCAGTCGCAATATGCCTATAACATGAAATTGGTAACTCTGTTGTTTTCTGATGAAATAGATATTTTCATGTCGTCCCAGGCAGCTTTTGACAGGTATGCCCCCCAAGGTGTTTTTGTAGATATGGCTGAGCTGTATGAGTCTCTTGCAGATCTGCCGCCGGAAATACTGGCTGAAGTTAAACCTGTTTATGCTGTGCTTGATGAGGAAACAACTGATAGCTCAGATGATAACTCCGAGAGTAATGAGTCAGATAATACTGATGGCAGCACAAATATACTCACCGGTGAAAGTGTTATGTATGGACTTGATATCTCAGGGCTTGATATTTTTGAAGGCATGGATATATGGTTTGGCGACGGTCAGATAATCTCAATTGGTTTTAAAAGCCGAGATTCTGAACTTGCTGGCGAGATGATCGCGAGCATGATCAGAGACTAT
>DMAW01000178.1 GCA_003446375.1 Eubacteriaceae bacterium
TATGTTATCAGGATTTCCGGTTATAATTATTATTTGTGCAGAGGCTGATGCAAAACAGCCAAATGTTTGAAAGGTGAGAGAAAATGAATTATAAAATTACGACTTACGGTTGTCAGATGAACGAAAATGACTCTGAAAAAATATCGGGAATGTTAAAAGAATTAGGACATGTATCCGTCGATGATGAAAATAGAGCAGATATGGTCATACTTAATACATGCAGCGTACGTGAAAATGCAAATGACAAGTTTTTCGGGCACTTGGGACATTATAAAAAAATCAAAAAAGAAAAGCCAAATTTAATATTGGCCATATGCGGGTGCATGATGCAGCAGGATTCTGTAGTAGCTGAGGTCAAGAGCAAGCACAGACATGTGGATATCGTATTTGGAACTCACAATATACACGAGTTTCCGGGCATGCTTTCAGATCACATGGAAAAACACGAGATGGTAGTTGGAGTGTGGCAGGATGGTGGAGAAATCGTCGAGAATCTCCCTGTAGACAGAAAATATGACTTCAAAGCATACGTATCCATAATGAATGGATGCAATAATTTTTGCAGCTATTGCATAGTTCCGTATACAAGGGGCAGAGAAAGAAGCAGGAGCATTGAAAGCATAAAATTAGAAGTGGAAGCTCTGGCAAAAAACGGGTGTAGGGAGGTAACGCTGCTAGGACAAAATGTAAATTCATATGGCAATACTCTGGAGGAAACTATAGGGTTTGCAACATTGATGAGAGAACTTGCAAAAATTGATGGCCTTGAAAGGATCAGGTTTATGACATCCCATCCTAAGGATCTGTCAGAAGATTTGATAGAAGCAATAGCCGAAGAGGCGAAGATATGCAATCACATACATTTGCCTGTGCAGTCGGGAAGCAGCCGAATATTGAAGGAGATGAACAGAAAATACGACAAAGAAGGTTACCTGAAATTAGTCGAGAAGATAAAAAGGCGAATACCTGAAGTTTCTCTTACAACTGATATAATCGTCGGTTTTCCCGGAGAAACTGAAGAAGACTTTCAGGATACCTTGGATATTATGGAAAAATGCAGATTTGATTTGGCGTTTACTTTCCTTTACTCTCCGAGAGAGGGGACTCCTGCATGGGGAAGAAAGGATCAAGTTGCAGAGGAGATAAAACACGAAAGGCTAAACAGGCTGCTTGAAATTCACCACAGGATAGGCAAAGAGATTAACGAAAATTATGTGGGAAAGACCGTGGAGGTTCTAGTTGAAGGCATAAGCAAGAACAATCCTAAAAACCTTTCGGGCAGGACTGAAACTGCAAAGCTAGTGAATTTTCCGGGAGATGCATCTCTTACAGGGGAAATTGTCAAGGTGAAGATTATTCAGGCAAAAACGTTCAGCTTAGATGGAGAAATTGTAAAGTGAAGGGATGATTTTGTGGATCAGCTAACACCCATGATGAGACAGTATTTAAATGTACACGAAAAAGTAAAAGATGCCATATTGTTTTTTCGCTTGGGAGACTTCTACGAGATGTTTTTTGACGATGCTTTAACTGCGTCCAGAGAACTTGAGATAACTCTTACAGGAAGAGAATGCGGATTGGAAGAAAAAGCACCTATGTGCGGAGTTCCTTATCACTCTGCGGAAGGATATATAGCGAAATTAATCGAAAAGGGTTATAAGGTCGCGATATGCGAACAGGTTGAAGACCCCAAAAATGCCAAAGGGATAGTGAAAAGGGATGTAGTAAAAATAATATCTCCTGGAACAGTCAGTGACGGAAACTATCTTAAGGATCGTTCGAACAATTACCTTATGAGCATATACTACAACATGGTTGACTTTGGTTTAGCATACATGGATGTATCTACAGGAGAATTCTACGTCACAGAACTTACAGGGCATGAAAACAAGAACAGGATTCTAGATGAAATCGCAAAGGTGTCCCCTTCTGAAATCTTAATCAATACGGTTTTATTTAAGGACAAGACTCTGCATGACACCCTTAAGAATAAATTTTCAGCGTTTACAAATGTGCTTTCAAACAAGTATTTCGATATCGACGCTGCAAAAGAAAATATATCTCGCATGGCAGGAGTTTATTCTGTAAATTCATTAGGTCTAACCGACAGACAGCATGCAATTAAAGCCGCAGGAGCTCTGCTTGAATACATAGACCAGACTCAAATGAAGGAGCTTTCCCATATTAATGGCATAAACTGGTATGAGATAGACAGCTTCATGTCTTTAGACTACGCTACAAGGTCTAATCTCGAGCTTGTAAAAACAATTAGAGGTGGAGAAAAAAAAGGAAGCCTCCTAGGAATATTAGATAAGACTCAAACGTCAATGGGAGGAAGAAAGCTAAAGAAATGGCTCAATGAGCCACTGACTGATCCCGATTTAATTAATAAAAGACTTGAGGCAGTCGAAGCAATAAATACAAATATATCTGTAAAAGACAGGCTTAAGAGCATTCTTGGAAACATATACGACTTAAAAAGAATAGTGGGAAAATTGTCTTTTGGTAATTGTAATTCCAGGGATATGATTGCTCTTAAGGAATCGATTTTTCGCATACCGCAAATCAAGCAAGTATTAGAAGATGGGAAAAGTTCTTATCTCAAGGAAATAGCAGCAAAAATCGATGATTTAAGCGACTTGGGCGAGCTGATAGAACAATCTATAAATCCGGATGGACCGGTTTCCATAAAGGAAGGAAAGCTCATACGATACGGTTATGATGAGAATGTTGATTACTTTAGGGATATTTCAGAAAACAGCAAAGATCTGATATTGAAAATTGAAGCAGAAGAAAAAGAAAAAACCGGGATAAAATCTCTCAAAATAAAGTACAACAAGGTTTTTGGTTATTACATCGAAGTTACTAGAAGCAATCTTCACTTAGTGCCTGAGAGATATGTTAGGAAGCAGACTTTGGCAAATTGCGAGAGATATTTTACCGAGGAGCTTAAAAATCTTGAAAACAAAATAGTAGAAGCCGATGAACGTCTGGTGGAGCTTGAATACGAAATATTTCAGCAAATAAGGCAAGAAATAATAGCAAATATAAATAGAATCAAGGAAACAGCAGATTATATAAGCATAACTGATGTCCTTTATTCTTTAGCCCAGGCAGCTTACGATTATGGGTATGTCAAGCCAACTGTAGAGAAATCGGATGAAATAATAATATTTGAAGGCAGACATCCGGTCGTGGAATCAATGATGGATAAAAATGATTTTGTTCCCAACTCATGCGAGATAGACTGCAGGGATAATAGAATGATACTTATAACAGGGCCAAATATGGCGGGCAAGTCCACTTATATCAGACAGGTCGCCCTAATCACATTGATGGCTCAAGTAGGCTCGTTCGTGCCTGCAAAGCAAGCAAAAATCGGAATCGTCGATCGCATATTTACGAGAGTTGGTGCGTCTGACGACTTGGCTTCGGGCCACTCTACATTTATGGTTGAGATGAGCGAAGTGTCAAATATTTTAAAAAACGCTACAAAGAACAGCCTTGTGATCCTTGATGAAATAGGAAGAGGAACCAGCACTTTCGATGGTCTGAGCATAGCTTGGGCTGTAGCCGAGTATCTTACAGACACTTCAAAGATAGGGTGCAAGACGTTATTTGCGACTCATTATCATGAGCTCACTGAGCTTGAAGAAATGATCGAAGGAGTCCGAAACTACTGCATCAAAGTTCAAGAAAGAGAAGAAGGAGTCGTGTTTTTAAGGAAAATCGTACATGGAAGCGCAGATAAAAGCTATGGAATAGAAGTTGCGAAGCTGGCAGGGCTGCCGGTGGAGGCAATTGAAAGAGCCAATGAACTTCTTCTCGTAATGGAAGAAAAAGAAGTCCGCATTAAAAGAAGCAAAAAATCTAATGATATCCCATCAGGCGACAAGGATAGATTAAACTTGTTCAATTACAAGGACAAGTTGGTGATTGAAGAACTTGAAAGCCTTCCTATTGAAGAAATGACGCCCATAGAAGCCATGAACTATTTAAATGCCCTTAAAAAACGATTAGCGAGCGAGTGATATTATGAAGATAGCTTTTTTAGACAGTCATACAGCGGCAAAGATAGCTGCCGGAGAGGTCATAACTGATCCTGCTGCGGCAGTAAAAGAGCTCGTTGAAAATTCAATAGATGCCGGTGCAAAAGATATCAGGATAGAGATCGAGGACGGAGGCAAAAGATTAATACGTGTGATCGATGATGGGGAAGGGATAAATGAGGCAGATGTATTCAATGCTTTTGAACGTCATGCTACCAGCAAGATCAAAAAAATTGATGATTTAGATAATCTCGAAACTTTAGGGTTCAGGGGCGAAGCCTTAGCCAGCATGGCTGCCATATCTAAAGTTTATTTAAGGACTTCAGATTCAGACGATGGACTTGGAACCTATGTGAGGTTAAGTGAAGGAAAAAGGGAAAAAAGAGCTATTTCTTATAAAAAGGGCACGTCGATTTCAATAGAAGAACTTTTTTTTAATACTCCTGCAAGACTTAAGCATATGAAAAAACCTGGAGAAGAGAATAAAAAAGTGATACAAATGGTGCAGGTTTTGGCTATGTCTCATCCGGAGGTTTCCTTTAGCCTTGTTTTGGACGGCTCGCAAGCTTTGAAGACTCCTGGGAAGGGCGATCTTGAAAATACTTTAAGGAGTCTTTTTGGTGAAAAATTCGATCAAGCGCTGTTTAAGGCAGATTATAAAAACGCACCTATGGAGATCAAAGGTTTTTTAGGCAACCCGTATTATACCAAAAAAAATAGAGACTATCAGTTCGTGTTCGTAAACAACAGATACGTAAAAGAAATTAAAATAAATAAGGCAATCGAAGATGCTTACGACAACACTGTCATGATAAATCAGCATCCGGTTTTCATACTTAATATCAAGCTTCCATCCGATATGCTCGATGTTAATATTCATCCGGCAAAAACTAAGATAAAAATTTTAAATGAAAGCCTTGTGATGCTTCTTTTAAAAAGCGGAGTAAGAAAAATAATACGAGAAAATCTTGCTGAAAAAAAATCAAATGGTGATTCAAAGGAGACAAATCGAGAAAAATCATATTTCAAGTTTGAAGATAATTCAGCTGACGTTATTTCAGTAGAGGAAATGAACATTTCAAAGTTTGAAGTTGATCAGCGGCAATCTAATGTGTTCTTAAGCAACAAAGAAAATAAGGAGGTTCTGACTGAAGATACTGTTTTAGAAAACCCTATAGATCGAATCAAAGCAATTGAAAAAGCCAATGAACCAAGCAAGATCGAAGCTTTGTTTAAAAACGCCAAACTCGTAGGACAGCTGTTTAAAACATATATATTGTTAGAAAAACCCGGGGAGCAGATAGTTCTAATAGATCAGCATGCCGCTCACGAAAGAATAATTTTTGAAAAGATTACCGAGGATATCAAGAGCAGCAAAAAAACGACACAGTCGATAATCCCTCTGAAGCTGAAGCTCTTGCCCGACAAATACGAGTTTTTAAAGCAAAACAGCGAAGTATTTGCGAAGTTGGGTTTTGATTACGATGAGTTTGGAGAAAATTCTATCGTGGTTAGAGGCGTTCCGTGCCTATTGGATGAACCGGCTGAGCCAGAGCTCCTAATAAAGATACTTGACGATTTTAATGATGGCAAAATTGAAGAGCTTGAGACGAAGATAATAATTTCTGCCTGCAAGAAAGCCGTCAAAGGGAATCAGTATTTGGATGCAAGTGAAATAAATGAGCTTTTAGATCTATTGAAAAAATGCAACATGCCGTTTACTTGCCCACATGGTCGCCCGGTTGCAATGTCCATGACAAAATATGAAATGGAAAAGCTTTTTAAAAGAATTGTATAGGAGTATTTATGAAAACTAAGATTTTAATAGTAACAGGACCAACTGCTTCAGGGAAAACCGACCTGGCAATAGAGATTGCAAAAAAATACGATGGAGAGATAATATCTGCAGATTCTATGCAAGTATACAGATATATGGATATAGGGACGGCGAAGCCCTCAAAGGCAGAAATGAATGGCATTCAACATCATATGTTGGATGAAGTATATCCAAATGAACCTTTTACTGTCGCCGATTTTAGAAGAAGAAGCGGAGAAATAATCGATCGTATAAGAAAAAAGGAAAAGCTTCCAATTGTTGCAGGTGGAACAGGACTTTATATAAACAGCTTAATCAAGCCTTGGACTTTTTCAAACACCCCTCCATCAGATCAACAAAGATTGGAATTGAATAATATATACAAACAAAAAGGAGGGGACTATCTCTACTCTATGTTGAAGTCTGTGGACCTTGAATCAGCAAAAGCAATTCATCCCAACAATGTCAAAAGAGTCATGAGGGCTCTTGAAGTATACATGGTATCTGGAATACCCAAAAGCATCCAAGACAAGGAGTCGAAAAAAGAAGATATTACTTACGATCCGGTTATGATCGGCCTAAATATGGAAAGAAATCTTTTATACGATCGAATCGAAAAAAGGGTAGATGCGATGTTGCGAAAGGGTTTGATTGAAGAGGTTGAAAAGCTTCTTGAAATGGGTTGTTCAAAAGACTTGATAAGCATGCAAGGTCTCGGGTATAAGGAAATAGTCAAGTACTTGACAGGTGAGTGGACTTACACTCAGGCTATAGAGATACTCAAAAGGGACACAAGAAGATTTGCAAAGAGGCAGTTGACTTGGTTTAGACAATATGACGACATTAAGTGGTTTTATATAGATGCTTACAGCGAAAAAGAAAAAATGTATGAGGATGTATTTAAGTATTTGGATGAAAGGGACATCAGATAAATGGATATCAAATTGGCGATGTATGAAGACTTCGGCATAGATGCAAAAATAATCGATCTTTGCAGGCGTGAAGAGGACAAATTGAACGATGTATTCCAAAAGATTAAGGATACATGTGAATATAACCAGCTTAAGGTAATAAAAGCAATGCAAAAGTACAATCTGGGAGACAGGCATTTTGGAGTATCCACAGGTTATGGATATGGTGATGAAGGAAGAGATGTCTTGGAAAAGATATATGCAGAAGTGTTCAATGCACAAGATGCATTGGTAAGGCCGCAAATTGTTTCCGGAACTCACGCAATATCCATTTGTCTTTATGGAATCCTTCGCCCGGGAGATGAAATCCTATCAATTACCGGTCCTCCTTATGACACCATAAGGACAATAATAGATGGAGATGGCAATAATCATGGAACGCTGAAGGATTATGGAGTTAAATACAATCAAGTGAATTTATGCACCGAAGGAATCGATATCGTAAAGGTTATTGAAGCACTGAAAAAAGAAACTAAGATGGTATATATTCAAAGATCTACAGGATACGGTTGGAGAAAAGCTTTGACTATAGCTGAAATTAAAGAAGCCGTTTTAAAGATAAAGAAAGCAAAGCCGGATGTAGTTGTCATGGTCGACAATTGCTACGGAGAGTTTATGGACATATTGGAGCCTACAGATGTTGGAGCAGATCTTGTGGCCGGTTCCCTTATAAAAAACCCAGGTGGAGGAATAGCACCCATGGGAGGTTACGTGGCTGGCAAAAAAGATTTGGTATACCTTGCTGCATGCAGATTGTCTGCACCGGGAATTGCAAAAGAGACTGGAGCTACATTGGGGATAAACAGATCTTATCTGCAAGGATTGTTTCTAGCGCCGCACATAGTAGGCGAATCAATTAAAACAGCGGTATTAGCCTCAGGAGTTTTTAATAGCCTAGGCTTTGATGTTTGCCCGTTACCTAAAGATGAGAGAAGTGATATCATACAATCTATAAAATTTGACTCTAAAGAGATGGTGGAGGTTTTCTGCAAGGCAATTCAAAGTGCAGCTCCTGTGGATTCTTTTGTTATTCCTGAAGCATGGGATATGCCGGGATACAACGACCAGGTCATTATGGCTGCCGGAGCCTTCATACAAGGGTCTTCAATAGAATTAAGTGCCGATGCCCCAATGAGACAACCATATATAGCGTACCTTCAGGGAGGTCTTACACATGAACATGGAAGGTTTGGCTTATACATGGCCTTGAAGATGCTTAGTGATGAAGGGTTGCTGTACCTAAATTAAAAGGACACGATTAACTATAATCGTGTCTTAATACGTATTTACATAGGAGCTACATTTTTCTAATTACACCTGAAACTTTTCCAAGTATCCGCACGTCATCTACGATTATTGGATCCATTGCGGAATTTTCAGGTTGAAGGCGAATGTGGTTTTTTTCTTTGAAGAACCTTTTTACAGTAGCTTCCTCATCATCAATAAGAGCTACCACTATGTCGCCGTTTGATGCTGTATTCTTTTTTTCAACGATTACGTAGTCACCATCTAAAATTCCGGCTTCAATCATGCTGTTGCCTTTTATGGATAGTATGAAACATTCGTTCTTGCCGACGAAATCAACTGGCAGGGGAAAGGAGTCTTCAATATTTTCAAAAGCCAGTATTGGTGCTCCGGCAGTCACTCTGCCTACTACTGGGATATCCACCATTTCTTTTGCATTAGAAGGAACATCTCCTGAAAATCGTCCCATGATCTCTATAGCTCTAGGCAAAGAGGGATCTCTTCGGATATAACCCTTTTTTTCAAGTTTGGCTAGGTGCCCATGAACCGTTGATGTGCTTTTTAAACCTACAGCCTGGCAGATTTCCCTGACTGAAGGAGGATATCCTTTTTTGTTTACTTCAGAAATTATATATTCCAATATTTCATTTTGTTTTTGACTTAAATCTTCATACATTATATCTCCTCCGTTTCCATTTTTATTATAGCACATGAAAAGGACATGTACAAACAAATGTTCGAAAAAAGTTGACACAGAACGTTTGTTCTGATATATTTAAATAGAACAAACGTTCTAGGAGGCGGTTAATATGAGTATAGCAGGCAAAAAAATAAGAGTAGTAAATAAATTCAGATTGATTTTAGCAGTTTTACTTCTAGCAATTGTGATGGTTTTTCTTTCTACGAGCCTTATTCAAATCGCAAAGGGTCAAGAGAGACCTGTTTATGAGACTTATATCGTAAAAAAAGGTGATACATTATGGAATATTGCAAGATCATATAGTTCAGATGAAGTTGATGTTCGAGATGTGATATTTGATATATCAATGCATAACAATATTTCGGGCAACGAACATATATATCCAAACCAAAGATTAGAGATACCTGTTAGGCAATGAGAACAGCGATCATTATAATTTTATGTGTGACCTGGATTTAATAGGGTAAATATATAATAGATTAAATTTAGGGAGGTATAATACATGAAGAAAATATTGATACCTGTTGATGGATCGGAGTATTCAGACAAAGCATTGGAAAGCGGCAAAAAATTGGCTAAGGCTTTTGACAGCAAAGTTATACTCGTACACGTTAAGGACGTAAGGTTTCCGTTATATCCCTATGAACCTGGAAATGTTGTGGATATGGGATCTACTCTGCAACAATTAGTTGATGCTGCCGGAACACATTCTCAGAAGATTTTGGATAAGTCAAAAGAATACTTTGCTGATATGATTGATTCTGTAGAGACAATTGAGCTTGAGGGAGATCCTGCAAATAGGTTGATAAAATTTATAAATGAAAATGATGATATCGACCTCGTTATTATGGGGTCTGTCGGTATAAGCGGGGGAATTCAGAGTTTCATATTGGGAAGCGTGACAAATAAAGTTCTTCATCATATCAAAAAACCTGTAATGGTCGTAAGGTAAACGGATACGATAATTTCAAGAAGCCGGAGCATATCATATGCTCCGGCTTCTTGAAATTTATATATAGATCTGAGATTTTTCTTTGAGATATTCTGTTACTTCATCTTTAGTTCCTGTAAAGATGATTTTTTCATGTTTTTTCTCGATTTGATACTTGTACATAGGATCGTAGTATTCCTTTAGGAGCATTTCTACCCAATTTTTGTGAAGGCAAGTTTCTCCCGCAGTTTTTTGCAGTTCGTTTGCTTTTTCAAATGAGGATGAAATCTTATGATAGAATTCTCCGCCAAGACGCTTCTTTATTTTAGATAGGCTATTTCTAATTTCTTTTGCCCAAACATCTAATCCTGCGTCATTTGATGTTGATTTTTGATATTCAATTTGAGACTGGATGACATATTCTTTAAAAATATTATCCAATCTTTCATCAAAGTCTACTTTTAAAAGAATCAATGAACCTGACTTGAAGTACTCGTGCAGCTCCTTTGGAATATAGCTTCTGCCTATATTTCGGCTTTCATCTTCAAGCAACATGTACTTGTAGTTTTTTGAGGCATGCCGGATAATTTCATATGCTAAATTATTTTCAAAATTAATCTGAGTAGGTTGGACGCTTACCCGATTGCCAAATGATGAACCTCTATGATTGGCAAGTCCTTCCAAGTCTATAGCTGATTGCTGATTTAAAAGCAGATTCGTCTTTCCTGAACCTGTATAGCCGGTCAATACAAGGGGAGAGGAAAGGATGTTTTCGGGATTCAAGGCATCTATTAAATAATTCCTAAATGCCTTATACCCACCATCCAACCGAACTACGGATAATCCGGTGGATTCATAAATCCATTGCTGGCTGATACGGGATCTTTGTCCGCCACGAAAACAATATATCAGGCTTTCGGGATTTTTAGAGATAAATCCTTTCCAAGCAGATACCCTGTGCTCCTTGACAGAGCCCGAAACTAGCTTGTAACCGAGATCAACAGCATCTTCACTTCCCTTTTCTTTGTAGCAAGTGCCGACGAGATGTCTTTCTTCGTTATTCATTATTGGTAAGTTTATGCTGTTTAAGAACGCTCCTTTTTCATATTCGACAGGAGCTCTCACATCTATCAAAGGCAATTTTCTTAATACTATGCTCATAAAATCTGCAGTAGTTTCAAACATAGTTACACTACCTTTACAAAGAAATCAGATTTAGGGACGGTTGTACCTATTGAATCAAGGCTCAAGCCATATGATTGCGTAACTTTGAGAAATTCATCTACACTGTTTTTTTCGACAGCAACCAGCAATCCACCGGAAGTTTGGGGATCGCAGAGTATGTTTTTTTGTTCATCGCTTAAGGGAGAAATTTTATGACCGTAACTGTTGAAATTATTTTGAGTTCCTCCCGGAGTACATCCCATGGAAAGATATTTTCTAGTGTTTTTCAGTAAAGGGACATTGCCGAAATTTATTATCGCAGATATGTCGCTTCCTTCGCAAATTTCTGTCAAGTGCCCTAAAAGCCCAAAGCCTGTAACGTCTGTCAATGCTCTTACACCGGAAATCTTGGCTATTGTTTCTCCTATGGAGTTCAATGTGCACATAGTTTCTATTGCTTCGTTTATATCTTCGTGTTCAATCTTTTTTCTTTTTTGAGCAGTTGTAAGTATCCCTATTCCCAAAGGCTTTGTCAAAAAAAGTTCGCAGCCTTCAGATGCAGAATTGTTTTTTTTGAGATTGTCATTTTCGACCAATCCGGTGACCGCAAGACCGAATATAGGTTCAGGAGAATCTATGCTATGGCCTCCTGCTAATGGGATGCCTGCATTTTCACAGACTGTTCTCCCGCCTTCTATTACCTTTTGAGCGACTTCGACCGAGAGTTTTTTTACCGGCCAACCGAATATAGATATGGCCATAAGCGGCTTTCCCCCCATAGCATATATATCACTGATTGCATTAGTAGCAGCTATTTTGCCAAAAGTGAAGGGATCATCTACGATGGGCATGAAGAAATCCGTCGTGCTTAAAACGGAAGTTCCATTGCCAAGATCAAATGCAGCAGCATCGTCTTTTGAACTGTTTCCCACGATAAGCTCAGGATATGTTACAGATGATTTCGATCCTTCGAGTATGGATTCCAGCACTCCGGGAGATATCTTGCATCCGCAACCGGCCCCATGGCTGTATTCTGTTAATTTGATATCGTTCATTTTTACACCTCTGAAATATTTTTATACTGCTTATTATAACATAGTAGAAACTAATGTAGTCAATTGACGAATTAAAAGATTAATAATAAAATGTAGTAACAAGCAAATAAGGAAATAGACGTTGAAAAAGAAAAGAGGTTGTTGAAATGCCAAGATTATTAGACAAACAGAGAATTGATAGAATTGTTATGGAAACAATTGATAGCTACAAGGAGCAGACTTCGATTCTTCCCCATATACAGTGCCCGATGCCGGATAGGGAAGTTATCATAAATCTTTCAAAGCAGCTTAGGCAATTGATTTTTCCGGGATATTTCAATAGGCATGCGTGCAGGGGAGAGATAATGAATTATCATACGGGAGAATTGGTAGTGAATATACACGAGATTCTTACCGAACAGCTTGTTTTTGCATTGAGCTTGCAGGAATATTCCAAGGCAAAGGCTGAGAATATATGCAAAAGAGATGCAATTCAAAAAAAAGCTTCTGAGATAAGTTATGTTTTTTTGGAGAAGATTCCTAAAATCAGAGAATTTTTAGCTACTGATGTAGAGGCTGCGTTTCAAGGAGATCCTGCAGCTACAGGAAAAGAAGAGATAATATTTTCTTATCCGGGGATTTTTGCCGTCAGTATCCATAGATTGGCACACGAATTGTACCTATTGAGCGTACCGTTGATACCCAGGATACTAAGCGAGTATGCTCATAATGTCACAGGGATAGACATACATCCCGGAGCTACGATCGGAAGGTATTTCTTTATAGATCACGGAACAGGAGTCGTAATAGGGGAAACCACTCATATTGGAGAAAACGTAAAAATATATCAGGGCGTGACTTTAGGTGCTCTATCAACTAGAGGAGGACAGAGCTTGCGAGGAGTTAAAAGGCATCCGACCATAGAAGACAATGTGACTGTTTATTCGGGTTCATCAATACTGGGAGGAGAGACAGTCATAGGCAAGGACGCAGTGATAGGCAGCAATGCCTTTATAACTAAATCTGTGCCTGCAGGGACAAAAGTAAGCATTAAGAATCCTGAGCTGGTATTTAAGGACGGAACAGCAAAGGAACTGAAAGTCGATTATGGAGTAAATGGAAAATAACACAGATGCTAATGAATATATGAAATCGAAGTGGAGCTGAAGATGCATGGAAGAGATGAAAGAAGTGGCACAAATTTTAAAAGTCTTATCGAATGAGAATAGGCTTATGATTGTTTGCTATTTAATACAAAGCCCTATGACGGTAAGCCAGTTGCATGAAAAGCTTGGGAATATGACTCAATCTGCTTTGTCGCAGCATCTTTCAATACTAAAAGCGCACAAGATATTGCAATCAGAAAAACAGGGTCAAAATATAACTTATGATATTTATGACAGTAGGATAAAAACTGTGATTGAAGTGCTGAAAAAAAATTATTGTTATTTTTGAAAAAGTATTGACAATCTTTAAGGCCTCGATTAATATTAGTATATAAGAAAATTCTAATATATTGATATGGAGGATGAACCATGTTTGCATTTTTAAGAAAAAATAATTTTACTACAGTAAATGTGAATGACTTGGCAGATATAAAAGAAAAGATAAATTTGGTTGATATCAGAGAACCTTATGAATACCATAGAGGACATTTATCAGGAGCTAAAAACATACCTATGGGGACGCTTTTATCAAATCCTGACAAATATCTTTCAAAAGACAAGACGTATCATATTATTTGCCAATCAGGAGGAAGAAGCTTAAGTGCCTGCAACGAGTTAGATAGTGCAGGGTATGATGTCATTAACGTTGGCGGAGGCACAGGATCTTTCGTAGGATCTTTAAAAAGATGATTAATTAAATTACCGGCGATATGCCGGTTTTTTATTTTTAGCAAAAATGTATACATTATTTCTTTAAAGATTGATGCAAAATTATCACTTATTGTCTAGAGTTTGATATAATAACTGTAGAGTAGCGTTTTTAAAAACACAGTTAGCCTGAGACATATGTGCTATAAAACTTATTTCGAAGCATTTGATACGATAGTCAGTTCAAAGGAGAGGATGGAGCGGACATGTTGTTGCTTGTTTTATCGATTTCAGTTTATTGTTTGGCAGTATATGTAGTGGCGATCAGTGCAGGTTTTGATGAAAATCAAAGTGTCGATAAAATGCAAAGTGAGTTCGAATATCTTAAATTGATGTTTAATGCGAAGGCAGCAGCTAAGTTGGTTTGCTGCAAGAAGCTAAATAAAATTGAGGATGTAAATTTTTTTGTGACTGATAGCAAGATAATAATTTCTACTGAAAAAAATTTTTATGAAATCCCGGGAGAATGCATAGTTAGTGCTGTTACAAGAACAGATGAAGAGATGGAGCCCATGCAAAAAAAATTAATGGGACTCATGATTAAAAAATTAAAGATGATTGTAACTTCAGGCAAAAAAAAATCTATGCAATACTTGGTGATAGGTTATAAGAACAAGTCAAAAAAATATAAAGTTCTTACTTTTCATTCCAGCGCAATACCGGACAATATCATTCAAAGCGTTAATAATCTAATGATATAAGTCGATTTATCCCGCCAGATGGGATTGAATTGACTTTTTTTTTATATTTATGTTATTATATTTTCAGAAAATGCGATAGAGGTGTGCTTGACATAAGTAGGCAAATGTAGGCAGAAGAAGCCGTTTAAATTTGTTGAAAGGGGATTGCACCGAAGGTTGAACTTTTCTTCAAGGTTCGTATCTGATTGCAGGGTTAACAGCTTTGCAATTGTCACCGAGGATGGTGAAGTGCTATCTTGTTTGAAATCATTAATAATGGTGAATCAGGCAATTGGTGCAAGTCCGATTGCTTTTTTTGTGCCTGATTTCAAGGCAAGGAATCATGACTAATATTTAAATGAAAGTGGGAAGGCGAATTGAAGAATGTAAAAATAGTTATTGTTGGAGGAGGCTGGGCTGGGTGTTCAGCAGCTTTAAGTGCGGCAAAGGCCGGAGCACAAGTGACCCTTTTGGAACGAACGGATATGATACTGGGAACAGGTCTCGTTGGCGGCATTATGAGAAACAATGGAAGATACACTGCCACAGAAGAAATAATAGCCATGGGTGGAGGAGACCTATTCAAGATATGTGACGAAACCTCAAGACACAAAGATATTGAGTTTCCGGGGCATAAACATGCAAGCCTTTATGATATAGCTAAGACGCCTGTGGCTATAGAAAAATATCTTTTAGATCAAGGCATTAAAATAATTTATGAATCTAGAGTAGTCAAGGCCCAAATGGATGGAAGAGTCATTATTGCAGTTGAAGATCAAAATGGCAAGAGACACGATGGAGATATGTTTGTGGATTCCACAGGAACTGCAGGACCTATGAACAATTGCAGCAAGTTTGGAAACGGATGTGCAATGTGCGTTCTAAGATGCCCCACATATGGAGGAAGGGTCAGCCTTGCTGGGCTTGCAGGCGCAAAAGAAGTTACGGGCAAAAAAAAGGACGGAACCCTAGGGGCGATGAGTGGATCTTGTAAGATTTACAAAGAATCCCTTTCAAATGAAATTCAAGAGGTGCTCAACAAAAGTGGAGTTGCAGTAATCCCGGTGCCAAAAGATTTAGCAGAAGATCACTTAGATCAAAAGGCCTGTCAACAGTATGCTTTAAAAGAGTTTAAGGACAATCTTATATTCTTAGATACTGGACATGCAAAGTTCATGACGCCTTTTTACAGCATACACAAGCTAAGGCAGGTACCCGGGTGCGAAAATGCCAGATATGAAGATCCTTATTCAGGGGGGAAAGGAAATTCGGTAAGATATTTCAATATGGCGCCAAGGGATAACTCACTTAAGGTTATTGGCGTTGATAATCTTTTTTGTTGTGGAGAAAAAGCCGGACTTTTAGTAGGCCACACGGAAGCGATGGTAACAGGGCTCCTTGCCGGACTTAACAGCGTTAGGCAGGCCATCGGATTAGGCCCCATTGAGATCGATGAATCAACAGCAGTGGGTGATGCTATATCCTTTGTTAATAGTGCGATGCAAACAGAAGATGGCATGGGAAAGAAATATACATTTTCAGGTTCTGTGTATTTTGAAAGAATGAAAGAAAAAGGTCTGTATTCGATAGACAAAGAAGAAATTGCAAGACGCGTGGATAAAGTAGGCTTGACCGGAATTTTCGATCAAAAACTGTTATAGATAAAAGATCAAAAAATTCAGCAAAAATAGAGGGGGAGAAAAATTGGTAGAATTGTCAGCATTGCATTGGGTATATTTTTCTATCGTGGCCATTGTAATCATCACCATGGGGTTTAGAAAGGACACTTTATTGCCTTGCATAATAGGAGTGTTCGTAGTCGGGCTTATGTACTCAGGAAGCGTAGTCAAAGCCGTGCAAACAGTATTCAATTCCCTTATAACTGCAGGAAATGAATTTTGGGGGATAATACTGGTAATATCATTGGTAATTGCCATGTCAAGCGCGCTTAGAGATATCGGGGCCGATGAACTTATGATACTTCCGATTAAAAAGCTTATGATAAATCCTACTATTGCATTCTTTGGATTAGGTTTTGTCATGCTGTTTTTTTCGTGGTTTATCTGGCCTTCTCCGGCAGTCGCGCTGGTAGGTGCGATAATGTTGCCGGCTGCTTTAAAGGCAGGATTGCCGCCGGTATGGGCAGCTGTGGCCATGAATATTTTTGGACATGGAATGGCGCTTTCTAGCGACTACTTCATTCAAGGAGCACCTGCTATAGCTGCAAAAGCTGCAGGAATCGAAGATACTTTTGCTTTAAGCAAAGCTACTTTCCCATTGTGGCTTGTGATGAGCATAGTAACAGTTTCAATTAGCTACTATATGATGAGAAAAGAATTGAAAACTTCGGAGATTAAATTAGAAACAGAAACAAAATCAAAAGAGATTGAAAAACCCGGATTGGGAGTGTATGCAGTAGCAATATTGACTCCTCTGGCTTTTGTGATAGATGTTTTTGTTATGTATAAATATCAGTTAAGGGGAGGAGATGCTACGGCTCTAGTAGGAGGCACCGCAGTTTTGATAATGTGCTTTGTCGCTGTAGTCCAGCATAATCCCGTTAATTGTCTAGAGAAGATAACAGACTATGTAAAAGAGGGTTTTGTTTTTGGAATCAGGATATTTGCACCTGTAATAGTTATAGGAGCGTTCTTCTTTTTAGGCAGTGAGGAAATGGCAAAAACAATTCTAGGAGAAGATGCTACGGGATTGCTTTCAGATCTAGGGTTGTTTTTGGCAAATAACATAACATTATCCAAATTTCCGGTTGCTTTAATACAGATGATCACAGGAGCAATAACCGGACTTGATGGATCTGGATTTTCAGGGCTGCCTCTTGTAGGGTCTTTAGCACATACATTTGCTTCTGCCATTGAGATCAACAAAGAGGTCCTAACAGGAATGGGTCAGCTTACTACGATTTGGGTTGGTGGCGGAACTATAATCCCTTGGGCGATTATTCCGGTAGCCGCCATTTGCAACGTGAATCCCCTAGATTTGGCAAAAAGAAACTTGATACCTGTCGCAATAGGCTTTTTAGCTACATTCGTTACAGCGCTGTTTTTGCTGTGAGAAAGACTTTTTCATTGATTCATAATTTTTGACGTATAAAAAAAGCAAGGCCGGATTTTAAATCCGGTCTTTTTAAAAATCTAAGAAGTAAGCTGTGCTAAGCACAACCATTACTCCTGAAACTAAAAGGTATACGCCTATTAGAGAAATTATCACAGATATAACGCTGAATGCAGAGTAGAACATGCCTATTCCGAAACCGAGATGAATAAAGCCAAAGATCAATGTCGGAGTGTAGTTTAAATTGGACTGTCTCCTTGTGCCGGCAACTGAGAATCTGTCAAATGCTTGCAGCAAAGCAAGAATGCCTATGACGACTCCAAGGGCACTGATGGTAAATTCAGTGTTGACGATAATAAATACTCCCGATGCGACCAACAATATTCCAACAGCCATATGCAATATTTTGTAATTAAGCTCGTTCCACTTAAGTAGGGCATTAACCGATTTGTAGAGTCCAAAGGCCGCAAGCAAAAGGCCGGTGAGTATGGCCAAAAAATTAATTACGCTTCCTGGAAAAAGCAAAAAAACCACACCTGCGATAATCAAAGAGATCCCAAAAAAAATTCCAAAAGATTTTATTTTCTCAAAACCATTCATAATATCACTTCCTCATATATAAAGTATATCTACCTTTAATATACCCAAAGTAAAAAAATTAAAGCCTATTAAAAACTATTGTCCATAATACGCTCAAAATTTGTTATAATGTCATAAGATTATTCAGATAAGAAGTGGTGAGCTATAAGGAGTGGTTGGAATCATGGATGAAAATTTCTATAAAAACATAGTGAATCTATCTCCGGTAGGCTACGCGCTCCACAGGATAGTATTAAATGATGCAGGTGAACCTGTAGACTATGTATATCTAGAGGCAAATAGAGCGTTTGAATCATTTACAGGTCTAGATGTAGACAAAATAAGAGGGAAAAGCGTGACCGAGATACTCCCTGAAATAATTTATGACGAATACAACTGGATAGCTGAGTATGGAAAAGTAGCGATTGAAGGAAAAGAAATCGAATTTGAACAGTATTCTCAGCCACTTCACAAATGGTATAGAGTCAAAGCGCTATCTCCTGGAATAGGCCTGTTCATAACCTATTTTACAGATATAACGGAGGAAATGAAAAACTTGGAGCAAAAGACTACGATTTTATCGGTTTTAAATGAGATCGTCTTTGAAATTGACGAGGACTTAGTTTTCATCAATGTTATTTCTGATGAAAACAAGCTTTTTTATCCAAAAGATAAAATTTTAGGCTCTAGAATAAGTGATGTATTAAGTGGAAAGACAGGAGAAAAATTTATCGAGCTTTTAAAAAGAGCTAAACAGAGCAAATCCAAAGTTAATCTTTCGTATCTGTCTCCAATTGAAGGTGATGAAAGATGGTTTAGGGCTGAAGCGAAATACATCGAGTTTAGAAATATAAATAAATACGTCGTGGGAATTCAAGACATAACAAATCAAAAAAGAGCGGAAGACGATTTGAAATCAATAAGAGATGAGTACCGAAAAGTATTTCACGGAACGCAAGACAGCATGTTTTTAATAGAGGTAAAAAAAGATGATTCTTTTAGATACATGAGAAACAATTTGGCTCATAGAAAAAACACAGGCATTTCTCTTCAGGAATTAAGAGGAAAGACTCCAAAAGAGCTGTTAGGCGAAGAAGCTGCAATTATTGTTGAGGGCAATTATCGAAGGTGCATTAAAGAAAAGACTACCATAGTATACGAAGAGACTTTAAAGCTAAAGACAGGGACAAGGGTTTGGAATACATCACTGACGCCAGTTTTTCAAGAAGGAAAAATATCCTATATAGTCGGTTCAAGTCATGATATAACGGAGAAAAAACAAAGGCAGCTGGAAATAGAATATCTTAGTTATCGAGATCAGCTCACAGGTTTATACAACCGTAGATTTTTTGAAGAAGAACTAAAACGCTTGGATACGCCAAGAAACCTGCCCTTGTCTATAGCTATGGTTGACGTTAATGGACTTAAACTGGCAAATGATGCATTTGGCCACGAATCCGGGGATGAAATGTTGATCAAGATTGCAGAAGTTATGAAAAGGCTTTGCAGGGCTGACGATATAATTTCAAGGATTGGCGGTGATGAATTCATCGTGCTGCTTCCTAAGACGGATGCGTCTGAAACCAAGAAGATAGCAGAAAGAATTTCAGAAGGCGTAAAAAATGAAACTACAGCAGCCATTCCACTTTCTGTATCCTGTGGATTTTCAGTGAAAGTCTCCGCGGATAAAGATATATCAGCTGTCATAAAGAAAGCTGAAGAAAGGATGTACGTAGAAAAATTAAGGGAAAGTCCAAAGCTCAAGCTTAAGACTATACAGATTATAATGAGAGAACTTCATAGAAGCATAAATGGAGAACGGGATCATTCTCAAAATGTAGGAGACATATGTGAAAGACTTGCTATTGAAATAGGATTTAATAAACAGGATGCAAGGTATATGCGATATGCGGGATATATGCATGATATAGGAAAAGTAGGCATAGATTCAAAAATTTTTGAAAAAGAAGGAAAATTAACGGAAGAAGAGTGGCTGGCGATTAAAAGACACTCGGAAACAGGTTATAGGATAATGAGTTCTGTTAACCAGTATGCCTCGATGGCAGATTATATTTTATCGCATCATGAAAAGTGGGATGGGAGCGGGTATCCGGCAGGAATGAAAAATGATAGCATTCCTATTGAGTCGAGAATCATATCAATTGCAGATGCCTACCATGCAATGACTCAAAATAGATCATACCGTAATGCCATGACATCGGAGGAAGCCTTAGAAGAGATACAAAATTGCAAGGGCAGCCATTTTGATCCTTATATAGCAGACGTTTTTATCGAAATGATAAAAGAAAATCCGGCGTGACCTTAAAATAGGCAGCCGGATTATTTATTGTTTTTAAAAAGCTCTACGACAATATCTTGAGAGTGACTTCCAAAATCATTTCCGAAGATCATCAATCCTCTAGAGTTAGAAGCATCGGACTTGATTCCAAAAGTGAATTCATGTGCTGTGCCGGGAGGCAAGTTCAGCATGCATTGATAAGCGGGCGAGTTTTTCTCAATTTTCCATGTAAGTATCTCTCCGTGTTGGCTTTTATTTTTAGGCCACCAATCAGGAGTGTTCTTTCCGTTAGACTTGGTATTTTCTATTTCAGTGGTTATTGTTTCTACCTCGCAGCCATTTATCCATAATGTTATATCAGAAGCCCAATTTTTGTCAAAAAATAAGTGTTGAGAGCACCCTTCGAAAGATATTTCCATAAAATCAGCTGACTCCATCATAGCTAGGTCAACTTCCAGCGGAAATGAAATCCTGCCTTCTCCAAACCAAATAAGAGAGATTTGTTCATATTTATTAAAAAAAGAAGCTTCATCGTCTTCAGTAGAAAGGATTTTGATACCATCGGCCAATCCACACGGAGCATGGATAGATGGATTTATAAACGTGCTTAAAGGAATATCAAGCTTCATAAGGCTATCGATAGTATCTGCTTTGTGTTTAGCTGGCGGCAGATCGTCTGTTATCGAAAAAATAATTCGGTCGTACTTTAAAGAGCATATTTTTTGTGTTCCGTGTTTTCCGGAAGCCGTAATAAAATCTACCAATCCTGACTGTGTAAGCTTTTGCACGTTTACAGTGACAGTGGGAACGGGCATTTGGAGCGCCTTTGCCATTTCGTTTATGTTGTAATCACCGCTTTTTAAAAGGTTGATTATTTTCAAGCGGCTCTTATTGGATAATGCCTGTGCAATTTTTTCATATTCTGAAAAATCTGTAACAGTTAATTCTGTCATCTTATTCATCCTCGCATCATAAGAGTATAGCTAATGGTCATAGCTGGAAGCTTAACTACAATTATAAAAAAACACGACAAAAAATGAAACAGATATCTATAAAAAAATTGATATTTAATTAAAAAACAAAAAAAATAAAATAAATTTGATAAAAGTTTTAATTTAGTGTTTAAATTTTGTTTTCATTGTGTTAAACTAGCACGTGTAACAAAATTGTAACAACCAGATGACACTTGTAACAGGTGTCCTAAACTTGGAGGTGTGAGCTTGACCACGCAAGAAGAAAATAACAAGAAGGCAAAGGCAGTGGAATTATTAAAAGCTGCATGGAGCAAAATCAAAAATTTAAAAAATCCATTAGAAGAAGATAAAATTTCAGAATGTATTAGAGATATAAAGCTAAACAGCAAAAGACTGGCCGTAGGAGCGTCAGTGTTGGTTTTGTTTGTAACCGGCACGGGTTACTATGAAGCAGTACAGGGATATAGGGTAATTTTCAATGGTGAAGAAATCGGAATGGTCAAAAACATGGAAGATTTTACTGAGGGCGTGGAAATTGTAAAAAAAGAGCTTTCAAGCCTGTATCAAACTGACATAGTATTTAAAAGCGATGTTAGCTTTGAAAGAGCAACCATACAAAAAGATCATTTGTTAGAGACGCCCCAAGAGTCCGCTAAAGCTGTATATGCAACTGACATAAGCCTTTCTTCTCAAGCTGCTGTAATTGTAATCGAAGGCGAAGAGGTAGTGACTTTAGCATCGGTGGAAGAAGCCAATGAGACGATTGAAAATGTAATATCAAGTTATGTTAACTTAGGAAATGATGAGAAAATTGTTGATGAGCCTGAAATTAGCCAAGATTATGAGATAGTAGAAAAAGTAGTGGCATATGGCGATATATCCAAAGTTGAAGAAGCGGTAAAGTTCATAATGCAAGGGACAGACGAAATATCCGAATATAAAGTAAAAAATGGAGATACGTCTTGGGATATAGCTGTAAACAGGGGTATAAACATCTCTGAGCTTGAAACAGCAAACCCGGACAAAGACATAACGGATCTTCGTGAAGGCGACGTCCTAAAGCTTACAGAAGAAAAACCTTACTTGGACGTTTCGTATACAAAACAAGAGGTTTATACTCAAAAGATAGCTTTTGAGACAACCTATAAAAAAGACTCTTCACTATATGTAGGAAAAACTAAAGAGGTTACAGCAGGAGTAAACGGAGTAAAAGAAGTAACAGCGACAGTAGTTTATCAAAACGGAGCTGAGGTATCTAGAGATATAGTTAATGAGAGTGTCATAAAAGAGCCTGTTGAGAGAGTTGTAGCTAAGGGTACAAAGCCTCTACCTCCTTCTCAGGGAACAGGAAGATTCAGAATGCCCACGTCAGGTCGCGTATCCGTCATCAATAAAGCCGGAAGCCATGCAGGAGGCCGAGCTGTAGATATCGCTAATAGAACGGGAACCTCGGTATATGCTTCTGATTCCGGAAGAGTTACCCGAGCATCTTGGTATAACGCATATGGGAATACGATAATAATAGACCACGGCAATGGATTTTCTACTCTTTACGCTCATCTAAGCTCATTTGGAGTGCGCGTAGGTCAATCGGTAAGCAGAGGCCAATATATTGGAGGCATGGGAAGCACAGGGAGAAGCACAGGGAGCCATCTTCATTTTGAGATAAGATACAACGGGCAGCGGCAAGTAATCACGAAATACTTTCCAAGCTTGAGAGTCGGTTCAAGAGTATCTCCATAATCCAATAATAATTTGAACATCACCCGCCACAGGTTCAGGCTACTGAAATTGTGGTGGGTTATTATTATGTTTATAAAGCTTATTGTTATGAAGGGAGAAAGCCCATATGAGCAAACATTATAGGTATTTTCAAAATAAAGAATGCGAATATTATCCGTGTCACCATATTGAAAATGAAGATAAGTTCAACTGTCTTTTTTGCTATTGCCCATTATACGCATTAGGTGATAAATGCGGAGGCTGCTTTAAGTATACAGATAAAGGAATAAAAGATTGCAGAAATTGTTCTATACCCCATGACCAAGAAAATTATGAAAAGATAATTGAAAAACTTGGAGAACTCATAGACATGGTAAAAAAAGACACTGATGGAATAGGTAGTGATTGAATGAAAATAAAACTTTTAGCTTTAGATATGGATGGAACTATGCTAAAGAGCAAACATGAGTTGGATCCATTAGTTGCAGATAGGATTTCACAAGCTATTAAAAAAGGCGTCAAAGTAGTATTGGCAACAGGGCGCGTATACCCATCGGCAAAATTTTATGCAAAGCAACTTAATACCAAAGGCGCAATAATAAGCTGCAACGGTTCGTATATCAAAGATTATCAGTCAGATGCCATCATAGATAAAAAAGCCATAAAAAGAGAGTCCTTTAAAGCTGTTTTGGATTTGCTTGGCAAGTTTGAAGTAAGCTATCAGATGTTTGGAAACAATACCTATTATGCTTTGGAGGAAAATGAGGTAAGCAGAAAGTACATAGATTGGAATAAGACCCAAAGCCAAGAAGACAGAATAGATATAAAAATAATAGATGACCCATATGTGCTTTTAGAAAAAGACATAGAAATTTATAAAGTGCTTTTAAATCATAGAAAAATCAACCAAGAAAAATTCTTGAAAATTAGAATGAGCATAGATGCCATAGAAGACATTTACACTATCAGATCCATGCCTGATTCAATAGACATAATCAACGATAAAGTCAATAAAGGAGACGGACTTAAGAGTGTATGCAGGTATTACGATATTGATTTAGAATCCACTATGGCCATAGGGGACAATGAAAATGACTTGGAGATGATACAGTATTCTAAAATCGGAGTAGCAATGGGAAATGCTGAGGAATACATAAAACAAGCAGCAGATTATACTACGCTTTCCAATATTGAAAACGGAGTTGCAGCTGCTATAGAAAAATTTATCTTATAGTTATAGTTTAAGACAGGAGTGAAATAAATGGATTATAATAAAAGAGCATTGGAAATTCACGAAGAAAACCAAGGTAAGATAAGCATCGTCAGCAAGGTTCCAGTTAAAAACCAGGAAGACTTGTCCTTAGCTTATACTCCGGGAGTTGCGGCGCCTTGTTTGGAAATATACGAAGACAAGCAAAAAGCTTATAAATACACATCTAAAGGAAATCTCGTAGCAGTAGTCAGCGACGGTTCAGCTGTATTGGGCCTTGGCAACATAGGCGGACTCGCATCTATGCCGGTAATGGAAGGCAAAGCAATATTGTTTAAAGAGTTTGCAGGGATTGATGCTTTCCCCATATGTCTTGATACACAGGATGTAGAAGAAATTGTACGAACAGTAGCAAATATTGCCCCGACTTTCGGAGGGGTAAACTTAGAAGATATCTCGGCACCCAGGTGCTTCGAGGTTGAAGAAAGATTGATTGAAGAGCTGGATATTCCTGTATTTCACGATGATCAGCACGGGACTGCTATAGTAACTTTGGCAGCTATGATAAACTCCCTTAGGATTTCGGGAAAAACAGAAAAAGAAGCAAAGGTGGTAATAAACGGTGCTGGATCAGCAGGAGTGGCGATATCTAAGCTTATTCATTCATATGGATTTGAAAATATAATTTTATGTGACAGCAAAGGTATAATATCTCACTCTAGAGAAGATCTCGTTCGATACAAAAAAGATATCTTGGAGATAACTAATAAAGGCGATATATCGGGAAATTTGTCAGCAGCATTGAAAGATGCAGATATTTTTGTCGGAGTATCTGCGGCAGGGGTTTTAAAGAAAGAAGATGTAAAAAACATGAATTCCGATCCCATTATTTTTGCTATGGCAAATCCGGTACCGGAAATTATGCCTGATGAAGCTTACGAAGCTGGAGCGCTAATAGTAGGAACGGGAAGAAGTGACTTTGACAATCAAATTAATAACGTGTTGGCTTTTCCGGGTATTTTCAAAGGAGCCCTTGAAATCAAGGCAAAATATATTAACTTGGAAATGAAGCTGGCCGCAGCCATGGCCATAGCAGATGTGATACCTACATCTGAATTGAGAACTGACTATATAATACCTAAGGTTTTTGAAAAAAAAGTGGTGGATGCAGTAAGTGAAGCTGTGAAAAATGCAGCTGTATCATCGGGGATAGTAAAAAATAAAAGGTAATGTCGCTTAAGCGACATTACCTTTTATTCATTTTCACGGAGCTTTTTAATCTTTTGTTCAAACTCTTCATCTGAAATTTCGCCTTTTATATAGCTTTCTTTCAATAGGTTGACAAAATATTCATTGTCCTTTTGGACAGAAGAACTCTTGTTTGTATCTGTGGATGCTTTGCTGTTTTTAAGCAAAATGTAAATTGCTGCCGCTGCCAAGGCAACGAAAATTATCATCATCAGTATCCCTCCCAAAGGAAATCTTCCATCAGAAAAACCGGAGCACCATGAATTGAAACTGTCATAGCCTCTTCCGGAAAAATATCTACTCATCATAATTATTCCCTCCTCTACTTTGATTCTAATGATAACACCTAAATGTGTCATTAGTGTGTCATCATGTGAAATATATAATAAATAATTGTCATTTAAGAAGATAATCTGAAGATCTAAATCTTAAATCCATATTAAAATATATTTAAAGTGGTTGAAAAATTAAAATAATTCTTATAAAATAGGGATTACTGATATGAAAAGAAGGTGTTGAGATTGAATTGGCTGCAAAAATTAGAACGAAAAATAAATAAGTTTGCGATACATAATTTAATGTACTACATAGTGGCTCTGACTGGCTTAGTTTTTATCTTATATATGTTTTTTGGGTACGAGTTTATAAGCAGGCTGTACTTTTTTCCTGATGCTATATTAAATGGTGAGATTTGGAGAATAATAACTTTTGTTTTTATACCCCCTTCGTTTTCGCCTTTATGGATCATATTTGCATTGTATTTCTACTATATGATTGGAAGAACTTTGGAACAGCAATGGGGGACGGCAAGGTTCAACCTGTACTATATGTTTGGAGTGATTGGAACAGTCGCAGCATCGCTGCTGACGGGAACCATTGGAATGCCTACATATTTGAACTTGTCTTTATTTTTGGCTTTTGCTCATCTGTTTCCGGATTTTCAAGTTTTGTTGTTTCTGATAATTCCCGTTAAGATGAAATACCTTGCTTATCTAAACTGGTTTTTCTTTGCATTTACAATATTGACAGGTTCAATGTCGGACAGGGTGGCTGCAATTGTTGCTTTAGCTAACTTCTTCATATTTTTCTATGGAGACTTCACAAGAGGAGTCAAAAGGAGAGTCTCGAATAATGACACAAGATCAGAATTCAACAGGCAGATCAGAGAATTCAAAAGGAAAAATCGTTAGATGCGTGATACATGAATTCATAAAGATGCAAGGTTTTCCGTGTAAAAAATTTAAGGCTAGCTAAGCCTTAAATTTTTTTGTTAAAATAAAAGGAATTGGGTATCTTATAATGAATAAAACTATTAGCTGTATTGGAGATGAATGTCGTGAAGATACGAGAGCAATGGGAGAAAGTTGAAAAAAATATTCTTTCGGCTTATGCAGTTTTAAGTACAGAATCAAAAGGAAGAAAAGTATACGAAGCGCCTTGTGACATAAGAACCGATTTTCAAAGGGATAGAGACCGGATAGTGCATTCGAAAGCTTTTAGGAGACTGAAGCATAAGACCCAAGTGTTTATTTCCCCTGAAGGCGATCACTACAGGACAAGGTTGACCCATACCCTTGAAGTAGCTCAGATAGCAAGAACGATTGCCAGGGCATTGAAGCTAAATGAAGACTTAACAGAAGCCATTGCCTTGGGACATGATCTGGGACATACCCCTTTTGGACATACAGGAGAAAAAGTGTTGGATAAGATATGTTCCTTTGGTTTCAAGCATAGGCAGCAGAGTTTGAGGGTAGTAGATAAGCTTGAAGGCAAAGCAGGGCTGAATTTGACATGGGAAGTTAGAGATGGTATACTAAATCATTCAGGGGATAATCCTCCTGTAACATTGGAAGGGCAAATAGTGCACTTTTCCGATAGAATAGCATATATTAATCATGATATTGAAGATGCTCAAAGAGCCGGCATCTTAAATGAGAGCCAGCTTCCAAAAGAATGCACATCTATATTAGGCAATGGAAAGAGGCAGAGAATCGACACTATGATACATGACATTATAAGGAATAGCTGGGAAAAAGATTACGTAATTATGAGCGAGGATGTTAAAAATGCTACGCATCAATTGCGTAATTTCCTTTTTGATACGGTCTATATAGGTTCCAAAGCAAAAACAGAAGAGGACAAAACAGAAAATATCATTACTTCTCTTTTTGATTATTTTACTGATCATCCAGATGAAATGTCCAATGAGTGCAAAGAGAACCTATATGCTGAAGATATTGAAAGGGTGGTTGCCGACTATATTGCAGGAATGACAGACAGGTATGCGGTCAACCGCTATAGCAGTTTGTTTATACCATCTCCGTGGAGGGTATATTAAACTTATGAAAGCAAGGGTATTTATAGGTTACAGCAATAAATCAGGTAAAATCAGGTGATTAAATGGGCAGAGGATATACTGAAGAACAAATTCAGCAGGTGGTTGAGGCAAACGACATCGTAGATGTTATTTCCCAATACGTCACATTAAAGAAATCTGGTAGCCAATACATGGGCAGGTGCCCTTTTCACAACGAAAAAACCCCTTCATTCAGCGTTTCTGCTGAAAAACAGCTCTATCATTGTTTCGGATGCGGTGCCGGTGGGAATTTAATAACTTTTGTGATGAATATGGAAAATCTAAATTTCATTGACGCCATAAAGCACTTATCTCAAATAGCAAATATATATTTGCCGGATCCAAAAGCGGAAAATGATGCCGAGAGCATAAAAAGGGAGAGACAATACAAGCTTCATAGAGAAGCAGCCCTGTATTTTCACAAAATGCTTATAAAGGATATTCCGGCGCAAAGATATTTGTTTTCTAGAGGAATACAGGAAGAGACCATAAAAAAGTTCGCACTGGGGTATTCTACCTCAAAATTCGATGGTTTGTTCAAGCACTTGTCATATAAAGGATATACGCGTCAAGAAATGCTGGATTCCGGTCTGGTGTTAGCAAGCAAACGCGATGATGGCTGTTACGATAGGTTTAGGAGCAGAATCATGTTTCCTATAGTAACAGTAACCGGTCGCGTCATAGGATTTGGAGGAAGGTTGACGGAAAAGAGCGAAAAGTATCCTAAGTATTTGAATTCTCCTGAAAACGCTATATTTACAAAAGGAAATCACCTTTACGGACTTAATATTGCAAAAAACAATATCAAAGACGGTAAGATCATAGCTGTAGAAGGCTATATGGATGTCATAAGCCTTCATCAAGCAGGTGTTAAAAATGCAGTAGCTTCATTGGGCACCGCGCTTACAAAGGGTCAGGGAAGATTGATAAAAAGATATGTTGATGAGGTTGTTCTTTGCTATGATGGAGATGAAGCAGGACAAAGGGCTATGATACGCGGAATAGAGGTTTTAGATGGATTGGATCTTTCGATTAAGGTTTTGCGCCTTCCGGCAGGAAAAGATCCGGATGATTTTATTAAAAAGGAAGGTCTAAAGGCCTTTAG
>DMAW01000118.1:0-10022 GCA_003446375.1 Eubacteriaceae bacterium
CATTACAGGTGCGTTGTAAATTATGCTTCCCATGGAAACATAATCAACACCTGTATCTGCAACTTTGGCGAGATTATTTAAATTTATATTGCCTGAAGCTTCGGTAATTGCTTTACCATCTATGATTTTGATTGCTTCTTTCATGGTATCGATGTCCATATTATCAAGCATTATGATATCTACATTTGACATAAGGGCTTCTTTAACCATTTCGAGAGTCTCAGTTTCAACTTCAATCTTGCGGACAAAAGGAGAGCTTTTTCTTGCAAGGTTAACTGCCGGAGTTATTCCGCCGGCAGCCATGATGTGGTTGTCTTTGATTAGAATGCCGTCTGACAGACAGTGGCGGTGGTTATATCCTCCGCCGCAAAGAACAGCCGACTTTTCGAAGATCCTGAAATTGGGAGTGGTCTTTCTCGTGTCTAAAATCTTGCATCCGGTGTCTTTTAGTATCTTAGTTGCTTTTTTTGTCTCAGTTGCAATTCCGCTCATTCTTTGGAGTATGTTCAAAGCCGTCCTCTCACCTGAGAGGATATTGCGCGTATTGCCTACAAGAACTGCTATGATCTCGCCGTATGATACCGAGTCGCCCTCGGATTTTTTGAATTCAAACTCCACATCTCCTAAAAGTTCAAAGGTGCGCTTGAAAGGAACCAGTCCGCATATAACTCCGGTTGATTTTGCAATAAGCTCAACTCTGCAACGACTGTTCAAATCGATTATAGAATCAGTAGTAGCATCGCCGAAAGGCATATCCTCCCTTAAAGCTGCAAGTATTAATCTATCCATTTCATTGGAATTCATCATTATAACAATCAGTCCTTCTTTTGATTTCTTCTATTACCAAGGCACCAGGATCAAATTCCAGGTAAAAGTCATTATTTACAGCCTTTGTTTCGCGACCAGGCATTTTTATTTCCTTTATGCGCGCATTTATATCGTCACAGGCACGTCTTGAAAAGACCAGACCTTCTAAAAGAGAATTACTGGCTAGGCGGTTTTTGCCGTGGACTCCCGTACACGCAGTTTCTCCTGAAGCGTAGAAATTAGACAAATTTGTTCTGCAGTAGGTATCTATCTTAATTCCGCCCATCATGTAGTGCTGGGCGGGAAAAACAGGGATAGGTTCCTTTGTGATGTCTATGCCTTGTTCCAGGCATCTTGAATAGACCAAGGGGAATCTCTTTAAAATGAAATTTTTTTCTTTAAAGGAAATGTCTAAAAGCACGTATCCAGTCTCTTTTGTCTGCTTTCTTATGGAGTCGCATACAATATCTCGTGGAGATAGCTCGTCGACGAATCGATCTCCGTTGACATTGTATAGAATGGCTCCTTCTCCACGCAATGCTTCAGTTATCAAAAACTTTCGGTTTCCGGTTTGGCCATCAAAGAGGGCTGTGGGGTGAAACTGTATGAAAGCCATATCCTTTAAGGAAACATTGTTTTTCAATGCAATGCCTATTCCTTCACCCCTTAAGATTGCTTGGTTGGTGGAGCTTTTAAAAAGCCCGCCTATGCCGCCTGAGGCAAACATGACAATTTTCGAATTTATGATTCGGGTTTCACTGCCTATCTTTAAGACAACACCGGTACATGCGCCGCTGCGCACAAGGATATCCAGTACTGTTGTGTGGTCGTATATGTCTATATTGTCATTTAAGCTGATGGCTTCAAACATGGATTTGGATATATAACGCCCTGTCTTATCCTTTACGTGGAGTATCCTGTTGGTACTGTGGCCGCCTTCTCTAGTGAAATGGAGGTGGCTGTTGGATTTATCGAAGACGACCCCGATATCCATTATAGATTTTATGCTTTTAAATGAATTTTCGACCATGATCTTCACAGCTTTGGAATCATTGTGGTATTTTCCGGCTTTTAACGTATCCTCGATATGCAGTTTCACATCTGCCGCGTCGCGCGCTGTAGCTATGCCGCCCTGAGCAAGAGATGTGTTTGTAGTAGATAAAGTATCTTTTGCCAATAAAAGAACCTTAAGGTTTTTGTCCAGGTTTATGCAAGTGTTTAGCCCTGCTATGCCGGTTCCGACGACTATCACATCATAATATTCTTTCATTTTCTCACCTGGACAGTTTATGCATGTTTTCCAACGACTTAAAGGCTTTTAACCGTACATCTTCATCAAGGTCAATTTGAAATTTCATTTTATCTAAACTTTCATAGACATCTTTTAAAGTGGTTTTTTTCATATTGATGCAAGTCATGGTCTTGCCGGGAACATAGAAGTTCTTCTGAGGATTCTTTTGCTTCAGCTCGTGCATGATGCCTTCTTCGGTTACTATGATAAAATCTGCTTCATCAGACTTTGTGGCAAAATCTATGATTCCGCTGGTGCTTCCGATATAATCTGCCAGATCACGTACTTCCTTAGGGCATTCAGGGTGAACCAAAACCTGAGATTTCGGCATCTTTTCTTTTATAGCTAGGATCGATTTAGGATCTACCTTCTCGTGGGTTATGCAAAATCCATCCCAAAGGATAAAATTCTTTTCTGGAATCTTCTCGGCAAGATACCCCCCAAGATTTCTGTCAGGCAAAAAAACTATATCCTTTTGAGGGAGATTTCGAATTATCTTCTCAGCACTCGAAGAGGTTACGCAAACATCACAAAGAGTTTTAACTTCTGTAGATGAATTTATGTATGCAACTACTGCAGCATCAGGATAATCCTTTATAAAATCGTTTATATCGTCATAATCCGCCATGTCCGCCATGGGGCAGCCTGCATCGTATACCGGAAGCAGGATAGTTTTTTCGGGTGAGAGTATCTTCGCGCTTTCGGCCATGAACAAAACTCCACAAAAGACAATCACGTCTTCTTTGCAGTCTTGAGCGTATTTGCTTAAATAGTAGGAATCTCCAACTATATCTGCTATTTCCTGAATCTCAGGGCGCTGGTAGTAGTGTGCAAGTATTACAGCGTTTTTTTCTTTTTTCAGTCTAAGAATCTGTTCTTTTAAATTTTCAACCATATTATCTTCACTTTCCATATATATTAACAGGTGTATATACACCTGTTAACTTAGTATATCATTCTGAAAATATATATTCAATAAATTAATAAGAAATGACTCGATTGCATATTAACAGATTAAAAAAAATGCCGATATGTCTATAGTACATTTAAAGGAAATTACAATTTTGACCAAGCGTCACGGAGTGAGAGCGAGAAGCATTTCTTGTGTTAGAGGAGTTGTTAAAATGGATCTGGAAAAGATCGGCAAACAAAAAGTTCTTATTGTAGAAGATACGACTATTTTTGTAAAAATTCTTCGAGATATAGTAAATGATATCTGCGAAGTGATTTGGGCCTCGGATGCCAAGGAGGCTCTTGATGTATTGGAGACGGGAACAGAGATAGACCTTATATTGATGGATGTGGTATTGCCGGACATGAACGGCTATGACTTGGTAAGGCTTATAAAAAATAATGTTATGACAAGAGATATCCCGATAATCTTCATAACCGGTTTAAACGGAGAACAAGACGAAGAGTACGGGCTTAAAGTCGGTGCAATAGACTATATAACCAAGCCTTTCAGCAAAAGCATAGTAAAGGCGAGAATAAAAAATCACCTCGAATTAAAGAGGTATAGAGATGTGCTTAGAGATCTTAGCATGCTGGATGGATTGACAGGGATAAACAACAGAAGAAGATTCAATGAATATATGATAATGGAATGGAAGCGAGGGGCAAGAAACAAAACCGACCTGACAGTTCTATTGATTGATATCGATCACTTTAAGCTATATAACGACCGCTACGGACATCTGCAGGGGGATGAATGCCTAAAAGCGATAGCAAATAAAGCAAAAGAGATGTTGGGGCGGCCTGGAGACTTTATAGCCAGATGGGGTGGAGAAGAGTTTGTGTGCATATTGCCGGAAACAGATTTAGATGGTGGAATTGCAGTTGCAGAAAGATTTAGAAAGGGCATATACGATATGAATATACCCAATGAAGAGCTTGATGCAGGAGGCAGAGTGACTGTCAGCATAGGAATAGCGCACATGGTGCCCGAAAAGAGCGTTAAATGGGAAGCTCTTATAAGCAAGGCTGATGAGAAGCTTTATATGGCAAAGGAAGCTGGGAGAAACAGAGTTTCGTGGTAGCGCATGAGGGTATATAAATATCATAACCATTCATAAAGAAGGTGATGATATGTTAAGCGACGAAGCTAAGGATAAAAAGCTTGAAGAATTGACGAGACAACAGTACTATGTAACACAACAAAACGGAACGGAAAAGCCATACTCAAGCGAATACTGGGATAAAGATGAAGAGGGCATTTATGTAGATGTAGTTTCAGGAGAACCTTTATTTAGTTCAAAGGATAAATACGATGCGGGCTGCGGGTGGCCGAGCTTTACAAAGCCAATAAAGAGCAAGCATGTAATAGAGGACATGGATTATTCTCATGGGATGATTCGAAAAGAGGTAAGAAGCCTAGAGGCTGACTCTCATTTAGGGCATGTCTTTAAAGACGGGCCAAAGCCTTCAGGGCTAAGGTACTGCATAAACGGAGCTGCTTTGAGATTTGTGCCGGTTGAAAAAATGGAAGAAGAAGGTTATGGCGAGTATTTGGATGGCTTTGATTGATATCCACGCAGACAGGCGTTTTTAGAAAGGTACATTTCTAAGAGCGTCTTTTTTAATTTTTACAGATATGTTATACTTGCGTTAAGATTTAGATGCGGCATTTAAAGAAGATTTTGATAGGAGCAATGTATGAAAAAAGCTAAAAATATTTACATTGGAATTTACATGGTATTCTCGCTTATTTACATGGAACTGATATTGAGGGTTGCTACTTCACAAAGCTTTATAGGAAACGGATTTTTCATTGCGGCCATGTTTGTTTCGTTTTATGGATTAACAGCTTATTTGCTTACGAGCATGTTTGGCAAACGCATCAACAGCTTCTTATCCACGTTGATGCTTATGTTCTTTTGGCTGCTTTTTTCTTCACAACTCGTATACAATAAGATATTCAAAACCTATTATACAGTTTACTCTGTTACAAGGGGGGCAAAAGTGCTTGAATTTTGGCAGGATATCATAATCTATACAACAAGAAGCATATTGTGGATAATTCTTCTATCATTGCCTTTGACTCTTTATATTGTATATTTCAGAAAAAGAATCAGCTTGAAGCGCCCAGGGTTTAAAAATAGGGCAGTAGTTTTGGCTTTTGCGCTTATTTTTTATGTAGGAGCTGTTTTTTCGATAAATTTAGGCTCAAAGGATGTATTGTCGTCATATGATTTGTACTACAAAAGCACAGACCAGATAATGTCTGTAGAGAAATTGGGCTTGGCTACTACCATGAGGTTGGATCTTCAGAGAATGATAAGCGGATGGTCGCCTGTGATTGAAGCTCCCGAGCTTGAAAATGAAGAAAATGATCCCCCGGAAGAAAAGCCAAGCATCGAATACAACGTAATGGACATAGACTTTGACGAGCTTATAGAAAATGAGGCAAATGAAGAGCTAAAAGAGATGCATGAGTATTTTGCTAATCTTAATCCTACTCAGAAAAATGAATATACAGGCATCTACGAAGGATATAACCTAATACTTATAACTGCGGAAGGCTTTTCGCCTTATGCAGTTCACGAGGAGGTCACACCGACTTTATATAAAATGGTCAATAAAGGCTATAACTTCACAAACTTTTATACTCCTATTTGGGGAGTAAGCACATCTGACGGAGAGTACGTAGCATGCACCGGACTTATACCTAAAAGCGGCGTCTGGAGCTTTACGGAATCAGCTAAGATAGACATGCCGTTTGTCATGGGGAATCAGCTTAAAAGTCTAGGGTACAAGACCATGGCATACCACAATCACACTTACGATTATTACAATAGGGACAAGTCCCATCCGAATATGGGATACGACTATAAAGGTGTGGGAAATGGCCTTGAAGTAAAAAAAGTATGGCCTGCATCAGACCTTGAAATGATGGAAGTCACTATCCCGGAATTTATTGAAGAAGAGCCGTTTCACACATATTACATGACGGTGAGCGGACATCTTAGATACACGTTTACAGGCAATTCCATGGCAGCCAAAAACAGAGATCTTGTTCAGGAGCTTGAGTATTCAGATGATGCAAAGGCGTACATAGCCTGCCAGATAGAGCTGGACAGGGCGCTGGAGCATCTTTTGGCAGAGTTGGAAGAGCGCGGGATGGCGGACAAGACTCTTATTGCAATCAGTTCTGACCACTATCCTTATGGATTGGAAGAAGATGCGCTAAACGAGCTTGCAGGCCACAAGGTTGAGCGGGACTTTGAACTTTACAAAAACCATTTTATATTATATGTAGACGGTATGGAGCCGCAAGTAATTGACAAGCCGGCATCAAGCCTTGATATCATACCAACCATATCAAATATGCTTGGGCTGGAATTTGATTCAAGGCTGTTGATGGGCAGAGACATCTTTGCTCCGGGAGAGCCTTTGGTTATATTCAGCAACAGAAGCTTCATTACCGACAAGGCCCGATACAATTCCCGAACAAAGGAATTTGAAACGACCGAAGGGATAAACGTCAGTGATACATATCAAAGGCGGATACAAAATATAATAAATGCAAAGTTTTATTATTCGGCAAAAATACTGGAAACCGATTATTATTCAAAGATTTTAAAGTAATTACCTTCTCCCGCACTCTCCGCCTTCGCCCCGAAGAATTTCGATGGCATGGGAAAGGATAGGAATAATGACGTCAAGGCACTCATCAACTGCTTTTTTGCTTCCCGGCATGTTTATGATGAGCGTATTGTTTCTTATCCCGGCAACAGCTCTTGAAAGCATTGCTCTGTTTGTTATCTCCATGCTCTTTGCCCTCATGGCCTCCGGTATTCCGGGGGCTATTTTGTCGACTATTGACAAAGTCGCTTCAGGAGTTATGTCTCGTGGCGAAAAGCCTGTCCCGCCTGTGGTAAGTATCAAATCGACCTTAGCTATATCGCTCATCTGTATAAGGTTGTATTTTATCTCTTCCATATCATCGGGAACGATTACGTATTCTATCACTTCCCCGGGAATCTCTCTGACTCTTTCAGCTATAAGCTTTCCACTTTCATCTATTCTTTCTCCAGCATATCCTTTATCGCTTGAAGTAAGTATTCCAACTTTTATCATCTGAATTCCTCCCACGTCTTTTGGATTTATTCTACCACATTATAATAAAATATATGATAAAATTTTATATGTATGATTTTGCGATGAAGGAGTCGATAAGATGGGAAAAATCAAACAAAATTATCAAATGAGAGGTTTCAAAAGAAACCGATTTGAAGAGTACTTTAAAAACATCGGCGGCATTGAGACAAGTAGGGGGGTTTTTGAATCTAGCGACTGGAAAGTTATTTTGAGCGATGAAGAATCGGTAACTATCGGATCTATAAAATTTCCTGAAGTAGACGTTGAAATAATATGTGATGAAAGCGTCTATGACGAATTTATCGAAAGCTACAAGATTAAATTTCTTACAGCTGGAGGCTGATTGGTCTATTTTGGCACATATTATTGATATATTTAGATTGAACTTGAATTTAATTCAAAAAGATGAAAGATTTGATCAAAAAATGAACACAAAAAACATGTATACACTAACTTTTGTTGACAGCGCAATTTATTTTTTGTAGACTGTTATTGTAAACTCCGAGTCAAAAGACCTAAACGAAAGCAAGGTTTTTAGACCGTCAGGGTATGTTTGGAAACGGATATGCCTTCCATATTGAAAAGGAGGAAATTTAATGTCAAAATTATTATCATCTAAAGGGCTCTTAAAAAGGGCTTCAATCATTTTTCTGGTATTTCTGTTAATATTCTCAGTTGCATCATGTTCAACAAATGGTTCGGATCAGCAAGAGGGTGGTTCGGATCAATCTTTAGTTCTGGAAGACTACGGCATAACATTGTCGACGACGACGAGTGTAAATGATTCAGGGCTTCTTGAATATCTGCTTCCTGTATTAAAGGAAGATACTGGCATAGAAGTTGATGTGCTATCCCAAGGGACGGGACAGGCGATTCAAACTGCTGTTGATGGCAATGCGGATGTAATTTTGGTTCACGCCAAGGCGGCTGAAGAAGAATTTGTGAACGATGGCTATGGAGTTGAACGAATCGAATTCATGTATAACTATTTTGTCATAGTAGGTCCCAAAGATGACCCTTCAGGAATTTCGAAAAGCGGACTTTCTGCAGCAGAGGCGCTATCCAAGCTTTCTGAAGATGAAAACGTGTTCATATCTAGAGGAGACGATTCAGGAACCCATAAAAAAGAACTTTCCCTATGGTCTGCAACAGAAATAGAGCCGTCTGGAGATTGGTATGTCTCGGCGGGGCGGGGCATGGGAGATGTGCTTGTAATGGCTTCGGAGATGCAAGGATACGCTCTGACTGACAAGGCTACATTCCTTTCAATGAAAGACCAACTAGACCTTGAGGTTCTTCTTGAAGAATCAGAGGATTTAAAAAACCAGTATACAGTAATAGAGGTAGACCCGGATACCCATCCTGATACCAATACGGAAGCTGTAAAGGTCTTTATAGATTGGCTGGTAAGTGATGATACGCTTAAATTGATAGATGAATATGGAGTTTCAGAATACGGTGAAGCCCTATTCATTTCAAACTATGAAAAATAAAATTTAAACGACAAAAACAGATAGGAGGCTGGATGATGACAGGGATAACTGAAGGAATCTTGGAGGCTTGGGAGCTTTTATTTTCGTTAGACGGAGAAATTTACTCGATAATCGGGCTTTCTCTTTTTGTATCTCTAACCAGTACATTGCTATCTGCGTTTTTAGCGCTTCCAATCGGAGTTTACATAGCGAATGACAAGTTTAAAGGCAAAAGAATAATTGTGAGAATAATAAATACATTTATGGGTCTGCCGCCGGTGGTGGCAGGCCTCATAGTATACTTGGTCTTAACGAGGACGGGACCTCTTGGAGAGTATAGGCTTCTCTTTAGCATACACGCCATGGTCATAGCCCAGGTGCTCATAGTGACGCCCATAATAACCGGCTTGACAATATCTGCGGTTCATTTAAAAGTGGACTCGGTAAAAGATACTTGCCATGGGTTGGGCATAGGAAAGCTCAAAACAATCTTGCTTTTGCTAAACGAGTGCAAGTATCCTATAATTTCCGGAATAATGGCAGGATATGGAAGAGCTATTTCTGAAGTAGGCGCCATTATGCTGGTCGGAGGAAACATCCAGTATAAAACCAGGGTAATGACGACTGCTATAGTATTGGAGACAGGCAAGGGTAATTATGGAAAGGCCTTGGCTTTAGGGATCACGTTGTTGATGATATCATTTGGGATCAATTGGGTGGTAAGCAGCATACAGGAAGGGAAAGCTTATGAGAGTAGAAATCAAGAAAGCTAGAAAGAAGTGCGGTCAAAAAACGATATTAGATGTAGAGGGCGTCTGCATCGAATCCGGTAAGATATATGCCTTGTTAGGTCCTAATGGAGCAGGGAAGACTACTTTTTTAAGGGCGATATCAAGGGTTGATAAAGATATCGAAAGTGAGATGTATTTAATAGGATTAGAAAATTCTGATTGTGTGGGGTACATGCCCCAATCGGCTTATCTTTTTGACACCACAGTGGAAAAAAATGTTCTTTTAGGATTTGTTGGAAAGAATATGGCGAAACCAGAAATGGAGAAGTTGGCCTTTGAAGCTCTTAAAAGAGTAGGGATGGAAAGGTTTGCTAAATCGAAAGCTAAGTCCTTGTCTGGAGGAGAGTCTCAAAGAGTGGCTTTGGCCAGAATGCTTGTGATGAAAAAAAATCTGGTGTTATTAGACGAACCCACATCTGCAACCGATGTAGTTGGTGCAGAGATGATTGAAGATTACATACTGGATTTAAATAAGAAATACGGAATTACTTTTGTGTTTTCGACCCATAATCCTTCTCAGGCAGCTAGAATCGCCCATGAGGTCATATTTATGGACAATGGGCG
>DMAW01000118.1:10211-27445 GCA_003446375.1 Eubacteriaceae bacterium
TGGACAATGGGCGGATAAATGAAATGGGTAAGGTAAGGGAAGTTTTAGACAGCCCGCAAAATAAAGAGACCGAAAAATTTTTGAAAAACTGGAGGCTTAAATGATGTTTGACGTAAAAAGCGTTGAAGAGGCATTTGAAATAATAAAAGAAAATTTTGCTGGATACAATTTGGAACAGGAATTGGTGTATCTCCAATCAGCTCTGGGAAGGATTGCTTCAAAAGATGTATGTGCCAATGAAGATATGCCTCCATTTAATAGGTCTTCTGTAGATGGTTATTGCGTCGTGGCATCAGATACCTTTGGGGCTTCAGAGTCCATGCCGGCGCAACTTGAGCTTGCAGGGGAAGTCAAGATGGGGGAGAAGCCTGACTTTATTATTAAAAGAGGAAAAAGCGCGTATGTTCCTACGGGAGGTCAGTTGCCTGAGGGAGCGGATTCCATGGTCATGATGGAATATAGTGAAGATTTTGGAGATGGAGATATTTTTTTAAACAAGCCTGCGGCTCCGGGCAACCATGTAGTATTCAAAGGAGACGATGTCAAAGAAGGTAATGTAGTGATTAAAAAAGGCTGCCGCTTAAGAGCCCAAGATATTGCCATGTTGGCAGGGCTTGGATACGAGAAGGTAGAGGTTTTTAAGAAGCTGAAGATAGGGATAATATCTACAGGAGATGAAGTAATAGAAATAAAAGATACTCCTCAAGGAGCCCAGATAAGAGATATAAATACTTACAGCGTAATGGCTTTATCTCAAATGATGGGTATGGAAGCTGTCAGCTTTGGGATAGTAAAAGACATATACAAAGATATAGAAAACAAGGTCAAGGAATCATTGGAAGAATGTGATATAACCGTGGTATCCGGAGGAAGCTCCGTGGGGACTAAAGACGTCACTGTAAAAGTGATAGAATCCTTGGGAAAGCCCGGAGTCCTTCTCCACGGAATAGCTGTAAAACCCGGGAAACCAACAATTGTTGGCAAGGCAAAGGGAAAAGCGGTGATAGGTCTGCCTGGACATCCTGCTTCAGCTTTTATGATATTTAAGGTGTTTGTAAGCAAGCTTGCCAAATGGATGGAAGGGGAAACTGAAAATATAATACCTTTTGTGGAGGCTGAAATGGATATGAATTATCCTTCTAACAACGGGAGGGAAGAATACCTTGCAGTGTCCTTGGAAGAAACGGAATCCGGATATATATCAAGCCCGGTATTTGGCAAGTCGGGGATGATATCCTTGATGACTCGAGCTGATGGATATGTACATATAAGCAGAGGCAGCGAAGGATTAAACAAAGGCCAAAAGGTAAAGGTCAATTTATTTTAAGGAGGAGCCTCGTGAAATATACTTACCTGGAAAATAAAGAATTAGAGGTCGCTATAGAGGAGTTTGTTACAAGATTAAAAGATACCAAAAATTTTCTGACGCAAGAAGAAATTGAGGTGTCTGAAGCTTTGGGCAGGATTGCATCTCAAGCTGTATTTGCCAAGATTTCTGCACCTCACTATTATGCTTGCGCAATGGATGGAATAGCTGTATCTGCAAAAGATACTTTTGGGGCAACTGATACAACGCCGATATTGTTGAAAAAAGGCAGGGATTACGAGACGGTAGATACAGGTGATCCTCTTCCTAGAGCTAAAGATGCGGTAATAATGGTTGAAGATGTAGTAGTCGTAGATAAAGATACGGTCAAGATACATTCTTCTGCGTCGCCTTGGCAGCATGTCAGGCAAATAGGGGAAGACATATGTCAAGACGAGATGATAATACCTTCAAATACAAAAATCGAGCCTGCGGCTATCGGAGCTATGCTGGCAGGTGGCGTAGGAAAGGTAAGGGTTTATAAAAAACCTATAATAGGTTTGATACCCACTGGAGATGAGATAGTAAGCCCGAGGCCTGATCCAAAGGCAGGGGAAATAATTGAATTTAACACTTCGATTTTTTCTTCCATGGCAGAAAAATGGGGCGTAGATTCAAAAACATACCCAATAGTCAAAGATGACTTGAATCTAATCAAAAAAAGTGTTTTGACAGCATGCAAAGAATGCGACTTGGTAATTTTAAATGCGGGATCATCTGCCGGAAGGGAAGACTTTGCCTTTCGGGCGATATCGGAGACCGGAGATGTGTTGACTCATGGGATAGCTATTAGGCCGGGCAAGCCTACTATACTTGGAGTCGTGGGAAAAAAGGCTGTAGTGGGAGTGCCTGGGTATCCGGTTTCGGGGATAATTGTAATGGAAACTGTAGTCAAGAAAGTATTGGAAGAGATGGTCAAGTCCACATTGCCTAAAGGAGAAAAATTAGAGGCGATTCTTTCGAGAAGGCTGATGTCTTCTTTGAAATACAAGGAATTTGTAAGGATGAAGCTGGGGAAGGTCAATAACCGCTTTATTGCTACTCCTCTAAATCGGGGAGCAGGAGTGGTGACCTCCTTTGTAAAGGCAGATGGCCTATTGGAGATACCTCTAAACAAAGAAGGAGTCGAAGCAGGACAAAAGGTTCAAATAGAGTTGCTAAATAGCAAGGAAGAAATAGAAAACACCTTGCTGATAAACGGCAGCCATGATCCGCTTATAGACGAAGCCTATGACTTAGTGAGAAAAAGGGATTACAAAAGGTTTATAAGCTCATCACACGTAGGGAGCATGGGAGGCATAATGGCAGTGAAAAGGGGAGAGACGCACCTTGCCGGCATACATCTTTTGGACGAAGCTACGGGAGAATACAACAGGACTTACGTAAACAAGTATCTGAAAAATCAAGATGTTTGCCTGATAAAAGGGGTAAGAAGAAGTCAAGGGTTAATGACGGCAAAAGGAAACCCCATGAATATAAAAGATATTTTGGATTTAAAAGATAGCAAGATTCGATATGTGAACAGGCAAAAGGGATCTGGAACTAGGATTCTTCTGGATTATCAATTGAGATTAAGCGGAATCGATCAAGAAAGCATCTATGGATATGACAGAGAGGAGCTCACCCATTTGTCCGTAGCGGTGCAGATTGCTGCCGGCTCAGCAGATGCAGGGCTTGGAATATATTCTGCGGCTAAGGTTTATGGCCTTGATTTCGTGCCTGTATGTTGGGAATCATACGATTTTATAACGACTAAAGAGTTTATTGAGGATGAAAAAGTTGCAGGATTCATAGATGTTCTTAAGTCCAAAGAGTTTAAAGACGCTCTTGAAAAACTTGGAGGATATGAGATATCCGGCATTGGCGAAGTAGAATGCATATAAAAATAAAATAAAAATTTTATTTAAGCCTATAGGAAGGGTGTGTCCACGTGGAAGACCGCTACGGAAGAAAAATCGAATACCTGCGGGTATCAGTAACTCAAAAGTGCAACCTTAAATGCATATACTGTGACCCGGAAGGCGAGAATTGCAAAGAGGGAATGGAAAAAAACTTGTCTGCTGCTCAAATTGAATCAATAGTTAAATCTATGGCGAAAATAGGCATAAAAAAAGTGAGGATAACCGGGGGCGAACCGTTAGTAAGAAGTGATATCGTAGAGATAGTAAAGAGAGTGTCTTCGATTAAAGAAATAGAAGATGTTTCGATGACTACCAATGGGATAAGCTTGCATCGATATGCCTGCAAGCTAAAGGAAGCAGGGCTTAAAAGGCTTAATATAAGCTTAGATTCCCTCAAGGAAGATAAGTTTAAAATGATAACCGGGGGAGGAACTCTTAAGAAAACACTGGATGGAATCGATGCTGCATTAGAGGTTGGTCTTAGTCCCATAAAAATCAATACAGTATTGATAAAAGGGGTAAACGATGATGAAATCGATGATTTCATAGACTTGGCCAGAGCAAGGCCTGTGGAAGTCAGGTTTATAGAACTCATGCCCATAGGCGATTTTGGTGAGAAAAATTCTGACAAGATAGTCTTTAATTCGGATGTAATCAAAAAAAGGCCTCATCTAAAGTATCTTGAAAGATCAGACAAGGGAGCGCCTGCCCAGTACTATGCCATAGAGGGGCATTTGGGAAAAGTGGGGTTCATAAGCCCCATGAGCCACAAGTTCTGTAGTGAATGCAACAGAATAAGGCTGACCAGTGACGGAAAGATTCGCCCATGCCTTGGGGATAACGGTGAGGTAGATATAACAGAGGCTTTAAGCAGAGACCCCGAACATTTGGACAGATTCATAGAAGATACAGTATATAACAAACCGAAAGGACATCATTTTGGAGAGGATTATACATCCTCTAGAAAAATGAGCAGAATAGGAGGATGAAATGGGACTTAGCCATGTAGATGAAAAAGGAAATGCAAGGATGGTAGATGTATCGCAAAAGCAGCATACTGAAAGAACAGCGATAGCAACTGGAAGGATCAGAATGAAGGAATCTACCATAAAGATGATCCTCGAAGGGAGCATGCCCAAGGGAGATGTCATTGCCACTGCGAGGATAGCTGGGATTATGGGGGCAAAGCATACCGATAAGCTCATACCGATGTGTCATAACCTTCCCCTTGATGGAATAAAGGTAAGCCTAGATGTAAATGAACAAATCAATGGCATAGATATAAAGGCTGTTGCAAAATGTGTGTGGAAGACAGGCGTTGAAATGGAGGCTCTTACGGCGGTAAGCATCGCGGCTTTGACTCTATATGACATGTGCAAGGCTGTAGACAAAGAAATGGTAATTGAAGATATCATGATTGTTAAAAAGACCGGAGGAAAATCCGGAGATTATAATAGAGTTTAGGAGGGGTTTTTATGGCTAAGGTCATAGCGATAAATGTAAGCAAAAAAAAGGGAGTGGTCAAACAGCCGATTCCAAAAGGAGAATTCGTTGTAGGCTTTGGGCTGAAAGGAGATGCCCATGGAGGGGATTGGCACAGGCAGGTCAGCCTTCTTGGGCAGGAAAGCATAGACAAGATGACGGCTATGGGGGCCGAAGGGCTCAGTGCAGGAATCTTTGCAGAAAACATCACTACCCAGGGGATAGATCTTTATAACCTGCCTATAGGGACTAAGATGAAAGTTGGAGATGTTCTCCTTGAAGTCACACAGATAGGAAAACAATGTCATAGAGGCTGTGAAATCCTTAAGAAGGTGGGGGATTGCATCATGCCAAGAGAGGGAATATTTGCAGTAGTGCTTGAAGGCGGAGAGATCAATCCGGGAGATGAAATCCTGATGATTGAAAAATAGAAAGAGGCCGGTTATGCTTGAACAAACTATTAACCAACAAAAAGATTATATTTTAAAATCACATATGAGGTGCAGATCTTACCAAGTTGAGTCAGACAGAGTTTACAGTCGAAAGATAATAACTAAAGAAAAATTGTTTGAGAAGCTTGAAGCTAAAAGAGAGCTGATATTGACAGCGACCCCATTTATGAACCAGCTTTACAGCTTTGTGAAAGGATCGGGTTTTTTTGTGATACTTACAGATGATGAGGGCTGCATATTAAGCGTCATTGGCGATGAAGACATTTTATCAGAGGCCTTTGCCTTCAAGATGGTTCCGGGAGCCTATATGGATGAAAGAAATATAGGGACAAACGCCATGGGAACTGCACTTGTAGAAAATTCACCTTTACAGGTTTCGGGAGATGAACATTATATCAATGTTTATCATAGATGGACATGCTCTGCTTCTCCGATCAAGGATAAAAAGGCAACGGTAATCGGAACTTTGGATATAACCGGATATAGCGAAGCGGTTCATTCTCATACATTGGGAATGGTAGTTGCAGCAGCAAATGCAATAGAAAAGATGCTGGAGACTCAAAGCTATGCCAAGGCGCTGTCTGAAGCGAAGGTTTACCATGAGACCATACTGGACTCTATAATGGCAGGAATAGTCACAAGTGATGTAGAAGGCAATATCGTTACTGTAAACAAAGGTGCAGCTGAAATGTTCGGTTATGATCCAAGAGAGCTAAAAGAGCTGAAAGCCTGGGATATATTAAGCGAATGGGATTCTGTAAAAGGTGATGTGAAAGCGAATGGGAGTTTTATGGAACAAGATGTAAACGTCAAGTCCAGAAAAAATAAATTGCAATTCAATTTAAGCGCCTATCCCATAAAAGATGACAAGGGAGAGTTAAAGAGCTTGATACTGGTTTTCAAAGAAGTCAAAAAAGGCAGAAAATTAGCAGACAAGTTGATGGGGCGACATGCTATATATACTTTTGACAAGATTATCGGAAGAGATGAAAATTTCTTAAGGGTCATAGAATTTGCAAAAAAAGTGGCTGACAGCAGGTCGAATGTCCTTATAATGGGAGAGAGCGGAACTGGAAAAGAGCTGTTTGCCCAGTCCATACACAACCATTCAGAAAGAAAAAGCGAACCCTTTGTTGCGATAAATTGTGGCGCCATACCTAGAAATCTTATAGAATCTGAACTTTTTGGCTACGTTGAAGGAGCTTTTACAGGAGCCAAAGCCAGCGGTCACCCCGGCAAATTTGAAATTGCAGATGGCGGCACCATATTTTTAGATGAAATAGGCGAAATGCCGATAGATCTTCAAACAAGGCTTCTACGGGTAATAGAAGAAGGAACGGTAAGCAGAATAGGTGATGTAAAGGAAATCGTGGTAAGTGTAAGAGTGATTGCAGCGACGAACAAGGATTTAAACTTGGAAGTTGAAGAAGGAAGGTTTAGGAAAGATCTGTTTTACAGGCTTAACGTACTGCCGGTGAGGCTGCCTTCTCTTAAAGAAAGAAAAAGCGATATTCCTCTTTTGATCGAGTACTTCATGGGCAGGATATCTAAAAAGCTTAATAAAAAGAGGGTCATCATTTCAAATGAACAGATGGAAAAACTCGAGGAATACGATTGGCCCGGCAATGTCAGAGAGCTTGAAAACTACGTTGAGCTGTCGGTCAACACTGAGAGTGTGCCTGAAATATCTTGGGTAAGTGGAAGTAAGAAGGCTGACGCCTTAGAGGGCGGAAAGCTTGAGTACCCTCAATTTGGACCTGATAAGGATGAGTGTATTAAATTGGAACAGGTTGAGAGGAAGCACATCGTTAAAGTGCTCAGCGTATATAGAGGGAATGTGAGTCTTACTGCAAAAAAACTAGGTATAGGAAGAAATACGCTGTATAGAAAGCTTGAAAGTTATGGGATAGACTGTTCCGAAACGAGGCGATGACCTAAAATGGAGCACGGTGTATTCTGAAAAACGTCCTAAAAAGGAACAAATATCAAAATAATAAAATCAAAACTTATAAAACCCTTTAAGACTCTGGATTCCAGAGCCTTATTTTTTTGGCATAAAAATTGCAAAGGATTACATCATAAAGAAATTTTAAGGAGGATGCATATATGAACGGATACAATGGAACTGTGCTTAGAGTGAATTTGACTGAAAAGAAAGTGACAAAAGAACCTTTGAACTTGGAAGAGGCTCAAAAGTTTATAGGAGGAAGAGGGCTTGCAACCAAGATGCTGATGGATGAGATAGATCCACAAGTAGATGCTTTAAGCGTTGACAACAAGTTGATTTTTGTTACGGGACCGCTTACGGGTACGCCTACTCCTACAGGAGGAAGGTACATGGTGGTTACCAAGTCGCCTCTAACGGGTACTGTTGCATGTTCAAATTCAGGCGGATACTGGGGTGCGGAACTTAAGTTTGCCGGCTATGATGCCATAATCCTGGAAGGAAAATCAGACAGTCCGGTTTATCTTAATATCGTCGACGGAGAAGTAGAAATAAAAGATGCAGCTTCAATTTGGGGCAAGCTAGTATCTGAGACTACAGATATTTTAGAAAAAGCGCACGGAGAAAAAGTCAAGGTAGCGACAATAGGACCTGCCGGAGAAAAATTGTCTAAAATAGCAGCTGTCATGAATGACAGGGGAAGAGCAGCCGGACGTTCAGGGGTAGGTGCCGTAATGGGGTCTAAAAACCTGAAGGCTGTCGTAATCAAGGGAAGCAATAAGGTAGCCATTGCCGATAACGACAAACTTAAGGAAGTATTCTCTAGGTGCATGGGCAAGATAAAAGAAAATGGAGTTACCGGGCAAGGCCTGCCCGCATATGGGACTGCAGTGCTGGTAAATATAATCAACGAAAACGGCGTGTTCCCAACTAACAATTTTCAAACTTCCACTTTTGACAAGGCGGATGAGATAAGCGGAGAGACTCTGGCTGAAAAGTATCTTAAGAAAAAAGATCCATGCTACAGATGTCCTATCGGATGCGGAAGATACTGTGAAGTAGATGACATAAAAGGTCAGGGACCGGAGTATGAAACAGTATGGGCATTTGGTTCAGACTGCGGAGTATCGAACCTTGGAAATATCATCAAAGCCAATTATTGGTGCAACGAGTACGGAATAGACACTATTTCGGCCGGGGCTACAATTGCGGCGGCTATGGAGCTTTATCAAAGAGGATTGGTAAAAGACGATGAACTTGCAGGCGGCCCAAAACTTGAATGGGGCAACGATGAAGCGATAATCGAGTGGACCAAGAAGATGGGCGCAGTAGACGGTTTTGGTGCGAAGATGGCTGAGGGATCTTATAGACTCTGTGATAGCTACGGAGTGCCTGAGCTGTCAATGAGTGTTAAAAAACAGGAACTTCCGGCTTACGATCCAAGAGGAATTCAAGGTCAAGGGGTCCAGTATGCGACTTCGAACAGAGGCGGATGCCACGTAAGGGGATATATGATATCGCCTGAAATATTAGGCCTTCCTGAAAAACTTGATAGGTTTACATTGGATGGAAAAGCTGAATGGGCAAAAATATTCCAAGACTTCACAGCGGCTATAGACTCTTCCGGTTTATGCCTGTTCACTTCTTTTGCCATGGGGGCCGACGATTATGCAGATATGGTAAATGCGGTGTGCGGAACGAATTTGACGGGGAATGACTTTATACAAGCCGGTGAGAGGATATGGAATCTAGAAAAAGTCTTCAATTTAAAAGCCGGAATAGACCCAAGCCAAGATAAACTTCCTAAGAGACTTGTAGAAGATCCGATCCCGGATGGTCCTTCCAAAGACTGGGTGACCAAGCTAGACGAGCTTCTGCCTCAATATTATAACGTAAGAGGATGGGGTACTGACGGAATACCGACTGCAGATAAATTGGCAGGACTTGGAATAGAGGATTATACGCCTTGATAGATCAAAAACTTGCAAGGGTTTCTTTTTAGAAACCCTTGTTTTATAATTAAGAATAAGAAATAATTATTTGATGTGGAGGGCGTCTGAAATGAAAGTAAAAGTCAAGCTGTTTGCTACCTTGAGAAATGGCAGAGGGAAAATACTGGACATGGATGAACGGGAAGGAACTGCAATAAAAGAAATCGCTAAGAAGCTTGAAATACCGGAAGAAGAAATTGCCATATTGCTCTTAAATGGCCGAGATGCAAAGTTGTCTGACGAGCTTTCGGAAGGCGATACTGTTTCAATATTTCCTCCGGTAGGCGGAGGTTGAGATGGAAAAGAGATACGAGCGCAACATAGGGATGCTAAGCAGATGGGAAATGGAGCAGCTGTTGACAAAGAGAGTGTGTGTGGTAGGATGCGGAGGCTTGGGAGGGTTTATCGTTGAAATGATAGCTAGGCTTGGGGTAAAGTCGATCACCGCTATAGATGGGGATGTTTTCGATGAGACCAATTTGAACCGGCAGCTATTATCCGATGAAGATTCCATAGGCTTTGAAAAAGCATTAAAAGCCAAGGCAAGAATCAATAAAATAAACTCTTCTGTTGAAGTCAATGCTTTTGTAGGAAGGGTCGATGAACAAAATGGGCTTGAAATACTTGCAGGCCATGATGTCATCTTGGATGCGGTAGACAATATACACACGAGAAAAATGCTTCAGACGTTGGCAGAAAAGCTAAATACTCCTCTTGTTCACGGGGCTATCGCAGGGTGGTATGGGCAGGTCGCAACGATTTATCCGGGGGATCGGACTCTCGACTTAATCTATCCAAAGGAGTGCGAAAACAAAAGAGGAATAGAGGCAAAGCTTGGCAATCCTTCATTTACTCCTGGGCTTGTGGCATCTATTCAGGTAAGCGAAGCTGTCAAGGTAATGCTTGAACGTGGAAATGTATTGAGAAAAGAACTTCTTTATATAGATACGTTAAATCAAGAATACGAAAAAATTGAACTAGATAAATAACGACAACAGAACCTAAGAGGTTCTGTTGTCGTCGTTTACCTGATTATATACAAGCTGACCATCAAATAATGAGATAAGCTTCCCATTAAGATAAAAAGATGGAAGATTTCATGAAAACCAAAGGGACCGAGTCTTATCTTTTGGCTTTTTGTCCCATATATGATTGCTCCCACAGTATAAAATAGTCCTCCGGCTACTAAAAGCGACATTCCGGCGGTTGGCAGTTGTGCCGCTAAAGGCTTTATTACAGATACGCTTGCCCATCCTAAAAACAAGTAAAGACCGGTGGATACCCACCTTGGGACGTTGATGAAAAACATCTTGACTATCATCCCGGCTAAAGCAAGAGTCCATATGACGGCTAAGAGAGTATAGCCTGTAATCCCTTTTAAAGTAATAAGGCAAACGGGGGTGTAAGTTGCAGCGATGAGCGCAAAGATCATCACATGATCTAGTTTTCTAAGGCGAGTCAGCACCTTTTCGCCTGCTACTTTGCAATGGTAAAGGGAAGAAGAAAAGTAAAGCCCCATCAGCCCCAGTGAAAAAACTGTGCTGCTTATGATATAAGTTGCGTTGCCTTCCGATATTGAACGGATCAGCAGATAGGCAAAACCTATTACAGACAACACAAACCCTATGAAATGAGTAAGGGTGTTAAGTGGTTCGCGGACATTTATCTTCATTTTGATTATCACCTCGTAATTTTTCCTGTATAATAATATTAATACTAAATCGGCATTTAGTCAACACAAAATACCATATAACCTAGTATGTGATACTAGATAGTTCGGAGTGAAAAAACGATGAATAATTATTATGTCCCGCCTGATATTTCGCATATACCAAACATCAGGCTTTACATGGATCAAATGATAGAATATTTGGAAAATATCTTGGAACCATTAATGGATGAAGATGATAAGGCTCTCATAACTAAAACCATGGTAAACAATTACGTTAAGTCTGGGCTTATTGAAAAACCTGAAAAAAAGAAATATGCAAAAAATCAAATAATGAACCTATTGATAACATGTCACTTTAAAAATGTGCTATCAATAGATGAGATTTCAGAGCTCTTTAAAATCAAAGAAAAACTATATTCACAAGAAGGGTTTTATTTATCATATAGAAAAGCTTGTTTGGACATAGATAAGGAAGTTGAAGACAATGAATATTCAAAGGATTCTTTAGACTATACAATAAAAGCGATAATAATGTCTGACTATTATAAACGTATGGCTAAAAAATCATTGAAAGATAAATCTGTTCAGCTTGATGATTGATGTTGTGTGAAATACGCTGCTGTATTATAATGGATGAAACTGAAATAAACTTATATATACAAGCTATGGAGGAAAAGCTTTTGATACTGATGATCGACAACTACGATTCTTTTACATATAACTTAGTCCAGTACATTGAGTCTATAGGGCCAAAGGTAAAGGTGGCCAGAAATGACCAAATAACTGTACAGGAAGTAAAAGATCTCAAGCCGAATATAATAGTGATTTCGCCAGGGCCCGGGAGGCCTGAAAATGCAGGTGTTTCATTAAAATTGGTAGAAGAATTTAAAGATGAGATACCGATTTTAGGAATATGTCTTGGACATCAAACAATAGCTCAAGCCTTTGGAGGGAAAATAGTGACAGCTCAGCAACCGGTCCATGGAAAGGTTCATGAAGTAAAGCATGATGGCAAGGGGATTTTTCAGGGGATAAAAAACCCATTAAAAGTTACAAGGTATCATTCTTTGATCATAGAAAGAAATTCTTTGCCGGAGTGTTTTGAAGTAACTTGCCGAACTGATATTGGTGAGATAATGGGCATAAGGCATAAAAGCTTGCCTGTAGAAGGAATACAGTTTCATCCTGAAGCTATTCTAACGGAAATGGGCATGGAGCTTCTGCAAAACTTTTGGCAGCTACAGGGAGGTAGGGCGTGATTAGAGAAATTAAAGGCATATATATTGATGCTTTTGAATTATTTTCGTGTATAAAGAACGAACCGTATCCATTTTTGCTTGAAAGTGGAATGGATCATGAAAATCTAGGCAGATATTCAATCATTGGATGGAATCCTTTTATGATTTTTAAATGCAGAGAAGATCATGTGGAGATTAAAGCAAATAATAAAATCGAGATAAGTAGCAAGGATCCTTTTGAACTCCTTAAAGAGCATCTGAAGAAGTACAGGAAAAATTCAAACGGCAAGCTTCCGTTTAGTGGAGGAGCAGTAGGGTATTTTTCGTATGATTTAAAAAATCGTTTAGAAAAACTGCCTCATAATGCCAAAAAAGATGTTGAGATATGCGATATGCATTTTGGCTTTTACGATGAGATCCTAGTGATAGATCACAAAGACAAAAAGACTTATGCCGCCACGTACGGCATAAGTGTAGATGCAGATAAAATACTCGATTCTATAGAAGAAAGAGTGGAATCTTTTATAGCTGAACAAACGGAACGATATGATGATTCAGATATAGAGTTTGGTTTATATAACAGAGAAAAAACAGAGTTTATCTCAAACTTTACAAAAGAAGAATACTTAAATGCCCTTGATAGAGTCCATGAATACATAAGGCAGGGCGACATTTATCAGACTAATCTTGCCCAACGTTTTACGGCGGATTTGAAGACAACCCCTGAAAAGCTCTACAGAGTGTTAAGAAAGGTAAACCCGGCTCCTTTCGCATCTTATATGCCTTTGGACGAAGGGGTGATTGTAAGCAGTTCTCCGGAAAGGTTCATGAGGCTTGCTGAAAACATTGCTGAAGCAAGACCTATAAAGGGCACCTTGCCCAGAGGAAAGACTCCTGATGAAGATGAACATAACAAGGCAGCCTTGGCAGCAAGCGAGAAGGATAAAGCAGAACTGCTCATGATAGTCGATCTTGAAAGAAACGATCTGGGAAGAGTTGCAAAGACGGGAAGCGTAAAAGTAACAGAGCTTTATAAAATAGAGACCTACCCAACGGTATTTCATCTCGTGTCCACGGTAAAGGCAGAGCTTGGTCAAGGATTGCAGGCCATAGACTTGGTGAAAGCAACTTTTCCGGGGGGATCCATAACAGGGGCGCCTAAGATCAGGGCGATGGAAATCATAGATGAGCTGGAACCTACTGCAAGAAACTTGTATACAGGATCGATAGGATACATAGACTTTAATGGAGATATGGATCTGAATATAGTCATAAGGACTATATTCTGCAAAGACGGAAAGGCTTATTTTCAAGTCGGAGGAGGAATCGTATGGGATTCCGATAACGAGCTTGAGTATGAAGAGACATTTCATAAAGCAGCTGCGTTAATGAAAAGCATTGAAATAGCAAATAAGTTAGGTGATTAAATGGAATGGGTAGTGATCAATGGGATATTAAAAGATAGCAGCAAGGCGAAAATCCAAGTGGCATCTCCGGGGATCATGTATGGCTGGGGCTTGTTTGAAACCTTGAAATACAGCCAAAAGAAGCTGGAGATGTTTGATTCTCATATGAGGAGATTCCGGAGCGGGGCTAAAGCCTTGGGCCTAGAGATCGTGCCTTCTGATGGTGAAATTGAAAAATATTGTTTTGATATTATTGAGAGATATAATAAAGAGCGTGGCGCCATAAAGATTTCGGCAGTCAAGGATTTTGATCAGACGTGCCTGATGATAAGCAGAAGAGAGCTGTCATATGATCTTGATAAATACAAAAGAGGTTTTTCGGTTGCGTTTGCGGATGTAACCAGGAATCAAGCTAGCAATTTGGTGAAAATTAAAAGCGATAATTACCTAGAAAATCTTCTGGAGCTTGAAAAGGCCAAGAGAGCCGGATTTGACGAAGTACTGTTTTTAAATACAGACGGATATCTAGCCGAAGGATCTTTTACAAACGTATTTTGCTTTAAGGGAAAAACCTTATTTACTCCGGATGATAAGTGCGGAATACTAAAGGGAATAATGCGAGAGGCAGTTATACGGATAGCTTTGGAATCCGGCTTTGAGGTAGAGGAAGGCAAGATGACAAAGAAAGAATTTTATGAAAGCCAAGAGATATTTCTCACAAATTCACTCATGGGGATTATGCCTGTGTGCAAGCTGGGAAATCAGAAAAGAGATGTCTTTGGCCCGGCAACAAGGATGCTTTACGAAAAATTAAAAAACACCGATCTGACAAACGAGGAGGCAATGGGATGGATAAGGAAAGAATAGAAAAAGCGGTAAGGGAAATACTTTTTGCGGTAGGAGAAGATCCGGACAGAGAGGGACTTATAGATACGCCTAAAAGAATAGCAAAGATGTATGAAGAGATTTTTTCGGGACTTGACGAGAATCCGGCAGACCACCTGGAGATATACTTTCAGCAGGAAAAATACGAAGAGTTGGTGCTGATTAAGGATATTCCTTTTTACTCAGTGTGCGAGCACCACTTGGTTCCTTTCTTTGGCAAAGCCCATGTAGGCTACCTGCCTAAAAACGGAAAGCTAACCGGTCTAAGCAAACTTGCGCGTGTGGTGGAGACGGTCGCCAAAAGGCCTCAGCTTCAGGAACGTCTGACTGCTACGGTAGCCGATACCATTCAAAATAAATTGGAGCCTTATGGAGTAATCGTCGTCGTAGAAGCCGAGCACATGTGCATGACAATGAGAGGCGTAAAAAAACCGGGATCTAAGACGATTACGTCTGCAGTCAGAGGAGTTTTTGAATCTGATGCAAAAGCCAGATCGGAAGTAATGTCATTTATAAACTTTGGAAAATAATAGGGGTATCATATGGATAATAAGACGATAAGAATAAAGTTGGAAAAGACAGAGCTTAAAGCGGGCAAAAAAGTCCTGGCGTTTGGAGAAAAGACCTACATAATGGGCATACTTAACGTAACTCCGGACTCGTTTTCGGATGGAGGGGACTTTGTAGATACGAACAAAGCCGTAGAGCATGCAAAATTAATGATTGCACAAGGAGCTCACATGATAGATGTAGGTGGAGAATCTACTAGGCCGGGTTTTGTTCCTGTTTCTGCCGAAGAAGAAATAAGACGAGTAGTGCCCGTTGTTAAAAGACTTAAAGAGGAGACAGACGTAGTAATCTCAATAGATACCACTAAAGCAGTAGTTGCCCAAGAAGCTGTTAAAAACGGAGCCCATATAATAAACGATATTTGGGGGCTTCAAAAGGATGAGGATATGATTGGTGTTGCCGCCAAGTACCAAGTGCCTGTAATTGTGATGCACAATCAAAACGGCACGGAGTACCAAGAGGACATGGTAGACAGCGTCATTAAGTTTCTTAAAGATTCTATAGAGATGGCTTTAAAGGGAGGATTAAAAAAAGAAAGCATAATTCTTGATCCGGGAATTGGATTTGGGAAGACTCCCGAGCAGAACATGGAGATAATGGCAAGACTGGCTGAGATCAGGGATTTAGGTTATCCGGTATTGTTGGGAACTTCTAGAAAGTCAATGATAGGAAAAATCTTGGATGTTCCGCCAAAGGAAAGATGCGCAGGTACTGTTGCTACGACTGTGATGGGGATAATGCAAGGAATGGATATTGTAAGGGTACATGATGTTTTGGAAAATGCCCAGGCTGCAAAAGTTGCCGATGCCATAGTGAGGAAATAAAATGGATAAGATTATAATGAAGAATATGGCCTTCTTTGCCCGACATGGCGTCATGGAAGAGGAAAAGAGATTGGGACAGAAATTTTATGTGGATGCAACGTTGTATCTTGGCCTAGGTGAAGCCGGCGAAACAGATGATTTATCCAAGACTGCCCATTATGGATTGGTCTATGAAAAGATAAAATATCAGGTGGAAAATAAAAGATACGATCTCATAGAGGCTTTGGCGGAAAATATTTGCTCAGAAATCTTACAAAACTTTGATGCCGTACAGGCGGTCAAAATACAGGTTAGAAAACCTCAAGCGCCCGTTGAAGGCATGTTTGATTATATGGCAGTAGAGATGACCAGGGAGAGGGTTTAAGTGAAGGATATTTACCTGAGTTTGGGAAGCAACGTTGGAGATACTAAAAAAAATATAGAAGAAGCTTTGAAGATGTTGAGTGAAAAAATAGATATAATCAAAGTTTCGTCATTTTATGAGACAGAGCCTGTGGGATATGCCGACCAGGATTGGTTTTTAAATATCGTACTTAAAGCAAAGACCGACCTTGTGCCTTTAGAGCTGTTGGAATTTTGCAAAGGCATCGAAAGCAAAATGAAGAGAGTCAAAACAGTGCGATTCGGTCCTAGGGTAATTGATGTGGATATTTTATTATATCAGGATTTTTCATCAGATGAAGATGTCCTAACTGTGCCGCACCCCAGAATGAAGCAAAGAGCGTTTGTGATAGTTCCTCTTTTCGAGATAGAACAAGACTTGAAGGTGGGAGATATGCACATAAAAGAGATCATAAATAAGCTTCAAGGCGAACAGATAAGAAAACTAGGTGATTGATATGGAACGGGTAAACAGAATCGCTTCTCATGAAACATATAAGAGCCATTTAAAGAAAATTGCCAAGTGGGAAGAGCATAGAAATTTCTGTAAGCATGATTTCATACATTTTCTTGACGTATGCAGGATAGCTTGGATTTTGTCTTTGGAAGAAGATGCAGATTTGAGCAAAGAGGCGGTATACGCAGCAGGGCTTCTTCACGATATCGGCAGATGGTCGGAGTACCAATCAGGAACAGACCATGCGCTGGAGAGCGCTCGTCTATGTGTAGAGATTTTGGAAGACTGCGGATTTGATTTAGAAGAAATTGAAATAATTAAAGAAGCTATAGCAAGTCACAGAATAAAAGATTCAGGTGGCAGGACCTTGAGCAACATATTATATAGGGCGGATAAGTTTTCGAGAAGGTGCTATGACTGTGCGGTCATAGGTGAGTGCAAGAAGTTTCAAAATGGAGAAAAGCCCTACTTGGAGTATTGCGCTTAAGGGGGAAAGTGGAACGTAGAAAGTGGAAGGTAGAAAGTTGGTAAGGAAAGACTTTTTCGTTTAATAAGGTGGTGATACCCATGCCCAGTTGGCAAAATGCAGTCATTAAAAAGGGGCTGAAAAGGCACAAGCTGAAGTCTGTTTTTAGGTACAGAAGCATAAAGTCAAAGCGCCGCC
>DMAW01000084.1 GCA_003446375.1 Eubacteriaceae bacterium
CCTGTGGATTTTCCACCGCATACTCCTTGGCCCTAATAAAAGCTCTCAAAAAGGCTGTTGCTGCTTTTTCGTTGCCGTCTATAAAATCACTCCTCCCTATAAGAACAAAAGCACCTGTCCAGTCGTCATTTTCCCGGGAAGTATTTATTATTTTACCGATGTTTTTTTCAAAAGCCAGGTTTGCTATGACTCCGTCTGTATAAGCTATGGCGTCTACATCTCCACTAACAAGGGCCGCTTCTGCATCAGTGGTCATATTAATAAGCTCTACATCGGCTTCGCTTAAGCCGTACTCCTCAAGAGCCTGCAAAAGATATTTTTGAATGAAGGTTCCCCTTGGATACGCAATTTTTTTACCTTTAAGGTCTGCAACGCTTTCAATCCCCGAGTCATCTCCTACTACTATGCCCGCATGTCCTTGAGTATTCACTATGCTTATAAGTCTTGTATCAATTCCTCTTGATTGAATTACTATCCCCGGAAAATCAGCATAAAGAGCAAAATCAATGTTTCCGCTGGCCAGTGCTTCATTGACAGCCGGACCTGCTCCTGTGAACCCCTGTGAGTTAAGCTTAAAACCTTCTTTTTCCAGTTCTTCTTCCAGGTAGCCTAGCTCCAGAGCCAGTCCCCCTACCCCGTCTATAAAATCAATGCCTCCTATGGGATATCCCAACTTAACTTCCTTTAAATCATCCGCTGAAGAATCATTTCCGCCCCCTGCAGTGCATCCGGCAAATACAGCCCCTGCTATGATAGTCAAAATTATGGCTTTTAAATACTTGTTCATGATTTATTATCTCCTTTATATCATATATTCAGGATTTATATTTTCTTCTTCAAAGAAATATCCCAGTATCTGTTTTTTTATTCGGGCAAATTCCAAGCTTCCCCTATCTTTGGATTCGTATGAATCCCCGTTGATTACTGACCTGATTTTACCCGGTCCGGCGGACATAACCACGATTCTTTGCCCTAGATATATTGCTTCGTCTATGTCGTGGGTGACCATGATCATCGTGGTTTTTTCCGACTCCCAAATTTTAAGTATTTCCTTTTGCATCTGAATCCTAGTCAATGCGTCCAATGCTCCAAAAGGCTCGTCCAGCAACAGGATTTCCGGATTATTTACAAGGCCTCTTGCGATAGCTGCTCTTTGGGCCATGCCTCCAGACAATTGATGGGGGTATGCCTTATGGAACCCTTCGAGTTTCACCATCTTCAAATGATCTGTAATCAGCTTTTCTCTAACGGTCTTGCTTTCGTTAATAAGACCAAAGCCTACATTTTCATCTATAGTAAGCCAAGGCAACAGTCGGTGCTCCTGAAAAACCATGCCCCTATCCGTGCCGGGACCGGATATCTTTGTTTCCCCATAAGCTATGCTCCCTGAAGAAGCGGACTCCAGTCCGGCTATTATTTTTAGCAAAGTGCTCTTTCCACACCCGCTATGGCCCAATATAGTGACAAACTCTCCCTTTTTGATGTCCAAATTAATATCCTTTAGAGCTGTTACATCACCGCAATTGGTGGAAAATATTTTATTTAAATCTTTTATTGCCAGTCCCCTCATCAAATTCCTCCTCCTATTTTTCCCAAGGCGTAATCCTGTCAAGAATCAAGGTCAAGGCCTTGTCCATAGATACCCCAAGAACGCCTATGGATATCATTCCGACAATCATGACATCGGGCTCCATCATGCTTCTGGCGTCGCTTATACGAAAGCCTATACCCGAGCTTGCAGCGATAAGCTCTGCCGCCACCACTGCAACCCATGATATCCCCAATCCAAGCTTTAATCCTACGAATATCTGGGGAAGGGCAGAAGGGAAGTAAACCTTCCTAAAAGTCATCCATCCGCTAAGCTTATACAAGGCAGCAACCTCTACCAATCCTTTAGGTGTGGAGAGCATTCCGCTGATAGTATTAATAAGTATTGGAAAAAATGCTGCGAGAAAAATCACAGCCACTTTAGACTCTTCCCCTATGCCCAACCATAAAATTATCAGAGGTATCCATGCCAGGATGGGTATTTGTCTTATTGAATTTAAGGTCAGTGTAAAAAAATCGTTTATATGCTTTGAAGTCCCCATAAGTGTTCCGAGAGTCACCCCTGCAAATATTGCCAACAAGTACCCCCTTAATACTCTGGTTAGGCTGACAAGTATATCTCCGACTAGCAGACCTGATTCCATCATATTTAAAAATGCCATCGCCACATCCCCTATCGGAGGTAAAATCGCCGGAGGAAACATCCCACTTTGTACGCTCAAATGCCAAGCCAGAAGTATGATCAGCGGCAGTATGAGTCCCGTAACATTAAAGTTATTGACTTTTTTGTTCATGCAGACATCTCCTTTAAATTTTTGAATCAGTATCAGATATTACACAAAATAAAGCCTCGTCCTCTTCTCCTTTTGCTTCAATGATTCCATCCACTTTGACCTTCCTTTCAAAACCGCTCTGAGCCGCTCCCGGAACCCTGAAAGTGGTTAGGTCTATTGGTTCGATCTTTGTTTCCTTTGGTTTTTCAAGCTGCGGTATCCAGCTGTATGGTACTCTGTAGGCTCTATATACCATGTTCATCTTATCTAAGCTTCCACCCTTGAAAAAATAAGGACTGATGTATTCCCAAACTAGCTGGTGATCCGCAGTAACTTCCATGAGCCTGCCATCAGATCCTTCAGTTATTAGGGTGTTGCCATTAGGAAGCCTTTGGGCGCTGCTTACAAATGGACTATAAAACCTATAAGAATCAAGAGGAGTAATGAACCCAGCTTCCATGGGAGTATATTTCCATATTACTTCCAATGTCACCGGATCAATTTCAAGCACCCTAGAATAGTCTCTTTTGGCATTCATTCTCCCTGTAGGCGCTGTCGGGTTTGGGGCGCCGTATCCTCCCCACCCTCCATTGTCATATATGAGGATATTGCCCGCACCCGGCAGTCCGTTGGGAATCATATGAGCATGATGTGGGCCTATTATCCATCCAATTTTCTTAAGCTCTTCAGATGAGTCGTAGTCGGGTCCAAGTCTCCATACGATTTTGCCGGTTTCTTTACTTATTATAGCCACTATGTTTGACTCTCGAGAGTCCCATATTATGTTATCTGGATGAAATCTTTCGTCTCCTTCTTCATACCACTTGTTCTTTCCAAGAGTCGACATGGTATTTATATGAAGCCAGTCTCCCATCCCTCCTCCAGAAGGTCTGTAGTTTGGATCCCGGTATAAAATATTTTTCGCCGCTTCTCCAAATCCCATTTCCTCAAAGTGCTCGTTAGGTCTCCATTCCCAAACTATGTTGCCATCCCAGTCTACCTCTATGATTTTGTCGTCCAACAGAACTTTTTCGGAGATTTCAGCGTTGATTACATTTTCATGGGTGAGTATTAGGGTGTTTCCCTTATTTGTTTCAGGTGTCTGATCAGGGCTGTAATAACCGGTAGAAGAACCTTGTCTTTGGTAGTCGTGGTGTTGTCTTGCCATCCACCTCGGTGCTTCACCGGGGTCTTCCACATATTCATTCTTATCAAAGCTCCAAACAACATTTCCTTCCCAGTCCACCTGTACCAAGTCGACTTCATCTTGAACACCGTGTTTTGCACTTCTTTGTCCCCTGCTGCCTAAAACATATCCTCCAGGTAAAATTTTGTTGGGAAAGCCGCTTAGGCCTTCCCAAAGCTGTACTTCTTTGCCGTTCATATCGATCAGAAGCGCGCCTTGTCCTGCAGCTTGATAAATCGTATAACCTCCATAGGCTTTTTCAGTATTGTATATCGTCGTACCTGTTGGATGTATCGTCGGATGCCCCATTGCAATTCCCTCCATTTATTATATTGTATATATGTTTACTATGTGTTGTTTTGATAATGTTAGCACGCATATATTAGTTTGTCAATATGTTTTATATGTAATGGCATAAAAAAAAGACCCTATGGTCTTCTATTGATTCTTAAATGGATACTTTCTGATTATTTTATATTCAAGTTTTCCATCGATATTCACACTCTCAAAAATACAGATTTCTTTTACATGGATAATCTCAAAATCACTTTCTTTAATAAAATCCAACCCAGTTGGACCGTCATTATTAAAATCGATGTTTTGAGCCAATGTTACATGAGGCTTGAAATCTCTATTTTCTCCCTGAATCCGTGACAAGTGGTCG
>DMAW01000151.1:0-22962 GCA_003446375.1 Eubacteriaceae bacterium
ATAATTATCAATATAGCACCCATCATCATTGGTATGAATAAAGATAAATTAACCTGCAAAAACCTTCTTAACTTCAAGTTCTCGCCACAACCTCTTTTTAAATAATAAACACCCGCAGAAATAGTGGCAAAAATAATGACTACCGCTCCGTATAAAATAAAATTCAACATTTTTAATTCCTCCTAGTCAATTATAGTTTCGCCGGATTGAATTCAATACCGCCGCCTTCAAAATACTTGCTGAACAATTCATAATATTCAAGTCTTAAAACCTGTATGCCTACAATGAGTCCTTCCAGTCCTATGATAAATATATTTCCTACTATATAAACCGCAATACTTCCGATACCGCTGTCAATCAGCTTTGCAAGGGATTCAAATGCTATAAAGAGACCTACATGATTAAGTGCAAAAGCACCAACCCTAATAAATGACAAGGTATTGCTTACCATACTTAAAAGCACTTCAAATATTTCAAAAATCCTTTCAATCACACTCGACTCTTGATCATGATTCTTTTGAGCTCCTTTCAAGTTCAAACGCACCGAAATAGTCTCTTTTAAAAAAAGTATCATCGCTGCTGCCGCCATTATCATGACTAAAAACGTCATAGACAATATCCTATTCCCTGTGACCATAGCGACGGCTATCAAAAGAAGACTGATATATAAGACAAAGCCGGCAACTCCATTTTTGCCAAGAATAAAGTTTGAATAATTTCCAGATTTGAGGCTGTTGATCATTCCATATATATACCCCACCATCAAAAAAGCCACTCCTACTACGATTGCTGTTATCAATACAGTATTTATGTGATGAAAAGGCTTTATCCACAAAGCAGGAATTATCGTCTCGAAACCGAATATGCTCCCATATATCGCTCCAAATATCATAGAACTAATGCCCAGCCTTTCAATGATGCTTCCAAGCTTGATTTGTTTTAACCTCAGCAACACTCCTATCAAAAACAATACAAACCCCTGACCTATATCTCCAAACATAAATCCAAAAAAAACCAAGTAAGTCAAGCTCAAAAACGGAGTAGGATCGAGTTCCTTGTATGATGGCATCCCATACATTTTAATCATAAATTCAAAGGGCTTGAACATCCAGTTGTTTTTAAGTTTGGTGGGTGGTTTCATGCCTGGGTCGTTTGTATCATCGTTAAACATGATTATTATGTCTTCAAACTTCGAAAGCTTTTCAACTATATTTTTCTTCATCTTTTTGGGTATCCAACCCGAAAAATAAAAATTTTCCTTGCTGAATGCCATGTCTTTTTTTATTTCTTCAATCCTGTTGTATAGATGGAATACATTATAGGCGTAGTTACTTTCCTCCCTGAATCGATTCTTGATTTTGTCTATCTCATTCTCCAAAATATCAACTTTTTCTTGAAAATCGCTTCTCTTCTTAACAAGCCATTTTAATATTTCTTCCGGCCTCTTATCGTATTCAGGCTTTAAACCTTCAATTTTTTTAAAACTCAATGATCTAAGAAGCCTATTTGTTTCCCTTTCCAAGTCTTTAGGGGAAATAACAAGATATACTTCGTCATTTTCATCGCTTCCTACATGAACGACTATTGCGGTTATGTTTCCATAATTGCGTTTAAGTCTCTGCACATTTTCTTTGCTCAAAGTTCCCAAGACGTAATTGAAATAATTCATGTTGTTTATTTCCTTCATCTTGACACCGGCAGACTCTAGATATCCGTATGCTTTGATACTTTGGTCTATTTGTTTGATATCTTCTTGGTACAGCTTAAGTATCTTATGCTTTTTATGCAAAACATTATATATTTGATAAACCGACTTGACTACCTCATCTAAATTTATGTCACCACTTAAGTACTTTTTGTTTATTTTAAACTCATCTCCAAATATCTCTCTTATCAAATCAAGTTTTTTCACAAACTCATCGCTGCTGCCAAATTTCATTCCTGATTCTAAGGATGAAAACCCCAGTATCTCCTTTATATTCTTTTCTGTAACGTTGATCGTGAACCGAAAATTATCTATCTCATTATATGCATCGACAATTTGCACGTTTTCCATGAAAAGAATCTCTTTAATAAATGAATCCACGTAATTATTTTTACCTACAACATTCATCATAATCAACTTTTCTATAGCCATCTGTTACACCACCTCTATCGTTCGAATTAAGTACTTGCTGATCTCTTCCGGCAATAATTTGTATCTGATGCACTCTATAACAGAAATTATGTCTTTAACCTCAAATTCCAAAAGAAATACATACCCCATGATCTTACCAAAATCAAGAACCGAGTTTCGATATAGGGATAAGCTTTTATAGTATAAGTACCTTTCTATTCTTCGCTCCATGTACAAATCCGTGTCGTCCCCGTGGCTGAATAAAAAAGAGTACTCACTATCTTTAAAATATTCTCCAAATTTAGACGGCGCTAGATTGTATACCATGTCTTTGATTTTATAATAATTATATTTATGCCCTCCATTTAATACAAAGTTTAAAATTTCTTCCTTTGACATATCGTAAAACTTCATGGCTCTGTAAACCCATTCCAGATTGAATAAATCAATGTTTTTGCCTATCAGCTCCATTACTTGATAATCCTTAGCCTTATCAAGTTTTTTTCCTGCCGCCATTAGTTGATTGAAATAATGGCGATCTAGAACCATATCCACATAGAAACTGAATTTAACGTCTATGTGATTTGTATAAGGCAAAAGGATATCGTAATAGGGAGTTCCTTTTAACTTGTCCATTAAACTGTGAAGGGAATCCTGCTTTAAAAGTTCATTAAAATCCAGGCTTGAAAATGATTCTCTTGATAGGATATGATTTTCTAATCCTGTTATCTTTGTTCTTCCTGTAATTGACTCGATTACAACCTTTAAGTCTTCTGTCTCATATTTTTTCAAATAACTTTTTATAAAATCCTTATATGGATTATTTAAATGGTATAGAAGTTTTTCAACTGAAACTACATTATGTTTGTAAAGAGATCTCTCCACATCTCCTCTGTGAACTCGTTGACCCTTTAATTCCCATAATACTCTGCTGTATACGGTGTTGTCATTTAAATATTCATATACAGACCTTACATTAGGACATTCCATCATATTCTTAAAATCTTCCAATGAAAGCATATAAGATTTTAAAGCTGCTGTCTTTGCACTGGCAGAATCAAGTTGATTTGACCACATCATCTTTCATCGCTTCCGTTTAAAATTTCATTTGTTATTTTATTTATTAGGTCTGAACTGAACTTTTTATACGCATCTTCTATCTTATTGCACATAATATCTGCTTCTTTCTGAATTTTTTTTGCTTCACTGTCTGCTTTTTGGATCTTAAGGTTATTAGTCTCTTCTAATTTTTTTTTGGAGATTTCAAGCATGATTTTCTCCGTCTCTCTAATTCTTTTATTGGTGAAATCCTCAATATCTTTCAATTTTTGTTCAGCTTCAGTTCTTACATCCTTGGCTCTTGTGTCCATGTCTATGATTTTCCCTAATACGAACTCCAACTCATTCATGCGTACACATCCTTAATCTACGTTTTGTTCTTAATCTAATACATTATTATACTCTTTATTTTATAAACGTCAAACTTTTTTCCATATAATGTATGTTAATTTCTATACATTGCATCTATCTCGATTTTTACAAACAAAAAAAATGATCGCACGATCATTTTTTTTGTTTGTAATCTTTTAAAAAGTCTTCCAACCTATCTAATGCAGTTTTAAGTTCATCCATTGCAGGTAAGAACACTATTCTAAAGTGATCCGGCTGTTTCCAGTTAAATCCTGTTCCCTGTACTATCAACACCTTTTTATTTTGCAAAAAATCCAAGGCAAATTGCATATCGTCGTCTATTTCAAATTTTTTAATATCAATTTTAGGAAATGCATAAAATGCTCCTTTAGGTTTCGTGCAACTTATACCATCAATAGAGTTTATTCTTTCATACAAATAATCTCTTTGAGCTAAAAGTCTCCCTCCAGGCTTAATTAAATCGTTTATGCTTTGATATCCTCCTAAAGCGGTCTGTATTGCATATTGAGCCGGCACATTTGAGCACAGCCTCATGGATGACAGCATGTTAAGTCCTTCTATATAGTCAGCTGCACTCATTTTATTTCCAGACAAGACCATCCAACCCACTCGAAAACCTGCGATTCGGTGAGATTTTGAAAGCCCGTTGAAAGTTATGCACAAAACGTCGCTAACCAGCGTAGACATAGGTGTATGTACTATACCATCGTAAGTTATCTTGTCATAAATTTCATCGGCAAATACTACTATCTTGTGTTCATGGGCTATTTTAGCTATCTCTTCTAATAAGTCTTTTGAGTATACTGCTCCGGTTGGATTATTCGGATTTATTATAACGATTCCTTTTGTCTTTTCAGTTATTTTTGATTTTATATCCTCTATATCCGGATACCAATCTGCTTCTTCATCACAAATATAGTGAACAGGTCTGCCGCCTGCTAAATTAATCGACGCCGTCCAAAGTGGATAGTCCGGAGCCGGTACCAATATTTCATCTCCAAAATCCAATAAAGCCTGCATGGACATAGTAATCAGCTCACTTACCCCATTGCCTATATAAATATCATCAAGAGTAATGTCCATGACGTCCTTATTTTGATAATGCTGCATTATAGCTTTTCGAGCAGGGAAAATCCCCTTTGAGTCACAGTAGCCTTCAGCACTTTTGAGATTTATCCTGACATCATGGATAATTTCATCCGGTGCAAACAAATCAAAGGGTGCAGGATTTCCAATATTCAGCTTTATTATATTTTCCCCATTGCTTTCCATAATAGCACTTTGCTCCATAACCGGTCCTCTAATGTCATAACATACATTTTCTAGTTTTTTGGACTTGTTGATATGTCTCATTTTCCCATCTCTTTTCCGTAGTAGATATTTTATCAATTATTATAACAGAAACAATTGCACAATCAATTATACAATATGTAAACTTTTAAACTTATTTTCTGATTATTTCTATTCGGTATCCGTCGGGGTCTGATATAAAATAAAATTTTGCAGGCGACCCCGGCAATCCACTTAGCTTTGTAACCTTGTATCCTTTTTCTTCATGGATTTTATGTGATGCCTCTAAATCGTCTACCACTAAAGCTATGTGGCTGTATCCATCACCTAAAACATAGGGCTCTTCCCTATCGTAGTTATAAGTCAGCTCTATTTCATGGTTTTCATCTTCATCAGCAAGGTATACAAGTGTAAATCCATGTTCCGGAAAATCTTTCTCCTTGACCACTCTTAAACCAAGAGCACTTTCATAAAAATCGACGGAAGCCTTCAAATCCTTAACTCTTATGCATGTATGGACAAAGTCATATTTCATCTTAATCACCTTTTCTTTTTTTATCTATATTAACACAGTAAAATAAATGTGTAAAATTTGATGATACAAGACTTATTTAAGATGCTGTTATTTCTTCATTTTTTAACAAGCTTGTCTATAAGCTGTCTGGCACTTCTTCCTGACTTCGACGCTTTTGCAATTTTCCACTCGTTAGCCAACTTCATCAACTCTTCTTCAGGCATATCAATTTTAGTTTTTTTTGCCATTGTCTTGACCATATTGTTATACAAATCATCATTTGGCTGATTATAATAAATTGTTATGCCAAATCGATCGAACAAAGACAATTTTTCACTTACCGTTTCATTCCCATGGATATCTGCATCTCTCTCCGAAAACTTTTCTTTTATTAAATGTCTTCGATTAGATGTAACATATATCAGCAAATTATCAGGCTTTGATTCAAAACTGCCCTCTAGAACTGCTTTTAAAATTTTATATTCTGTTTCATGCTCTTCAAATGATAGATCGTCAATGAATACTATGAATTTGTGCTTTTTGTTTCTTACTGCATCTATTATCGCAGGAAATACCCTGAATTGATTTTTTTTCATTTCAATTACTCTCAGACCCATATCTTTATATTCATTTAGCAGGGCTTTTACTGAGGAGGATTTTCCCGTTCCTCTATCTCCATACAACAAGACGTTGTTGGATCTCTGACCTCTTAGCAATAATTCTGTATTCTCCTTTAATGCTTTTATTTGCCTCTCATAACCAATCAAATCTTTAAACTGAATTTTATCATAGTTAGCAACTACTTTTATATTTCCATTATCAGTTATTTTGAAAACGTGACTGCTTTGAAATATTCCTGTTCCGTTTTCAGTATAAAAATTTTTAAAATACTCTGCTGTACTTACGGCGCCATCCTTCCAATATTCAGATTTTTTCTTTATGACCGAGTTTAAAGTAACTCCCTGCATATGGATTTTTTGTTCGAATTCATTGAAATTGAAGTTCGCATTCTCAAGCAATATATTCATATCATTAACTACTAATTCATACAGGCCATCCCATATGCAGATTCGATTTTCACACAAATCGGAAAAACTATTTTCATCCTCACATGTGACTTGATGTAGATATTTTTTCCATAAATCTTCTTCTGCATATCCGGAATAATATTCTAAAAGCATGTTTTGGAACTCACAATACTTCTCTTGTGCTTCAGGACACGGTAGACCTTCGGATATTTCAATATATTTTTTTATAATATCGTTCTTTATGATTCCCCTGTACACTACTAAATTTCTTAAACTCTTCACTTTGTCACCTCATTACACGTATTTATAATATTATATCAACCGAATCTATAAAATACCAAGGCATTATTAATTGCCGAATAATTTTTACTTAATGATTTTCTAATCTTAATGATTTATATTGGAGATATGGAATGGAGGTATGTAAAATGAGTACTAGATTATTCAAATCAAGAAAAGACAAAATGATATTAGGCGTTTGCGGTGGAATAGCCAAATACATGAGCGTGGATGCTTCTATCATAAGAATTTTATGGGCTGTTGCAGGTCTATTTTATGGAAGCGGAGTCTTATTGTATTTAATTGCCGCATTTATTCTTCCATATGAAGATGAAATTGACGGATCACCGGATAATTCTTTTGAAGAAGACGATATTGTAGACAATGAAAATCAAAAAAAGGTTATTGGAACAATCCTTATCGTTGCAGGTCTGTTTTTATTGTTTAGAAATTTCCGATTCTTCTTTGACATGGATATCATATGGTCCGGTATGCTTATATTGCTAGGTTTTGCGTTAATCTTTAAAGAAAGGAGCAATAAAAAGTGAAAAATAAAAATATTTTTCTCGGTATGATACTGGTAATAATCGGAGGATTATGGCTTTTAAATAATTTAGATATCTTTGATTTTTCAGTCAGATATCTTTTTAATTCGTTCTGGAAACTTTGGCCTTTAATTATCGTAGTTGTGGGAACTGGATTGATACTTAACAATAAAACAGCGGAACGAATACTTTGGTTGATTTTCTTTTTGGTTGTTTTAGGATATGCTATCTTCATGCAATACGGAAACCCTTTTACAAACAATATAGATGGAAATATCACAAACAATAATAACTATTCAGAGGACAGGCAATATTATCCCTTAAACTCTTTAGACCAAAATGGCAACCTGGTTATGAATATCGGTGCAACAAAATTCAAAGTCGCCTCTACTGATTCTGACAACTTTTTTGAATCAGATTCAAATATACGCAACTTAACAATTGATGTAACAGAAAGCGGTACAATTACTACTGCAAACATCAAAAACAGCGGTGATTTAATGGATTTAAACGGAGTTTCTGACAACAATTTAGACTTGCGTCTAAACAATAAGATCCCTTGGGATATTAAAGTGAATTGTGGCGCAGTTGACGGAAACCTAGATTTATCGGCAATAGAATCTAAAAACGTAGATATCAGTATAGGTGCCGGAAAGTTAGATTTGATACTCAGTGAAATTCCAGAAATTCAAATTGTAAATCTTAATGCCGGAGTTTCTGAAATTGAAATAGGTTTGCCTGAAACTTCGGGCTTGAAAATAAATTTTAAAGGCGCTCTCAATTCAACAAATATAGATACTCTTGGATTGATAAAACAAGACAATACTTACATTTCTGAAAATTACGACACTGCCTCAAAAAAAATCGATATGGATATTGAGATAGGTCTTGGAAAACTAGATTTTGAATATAAATAAGGCGAGGAATTCCTCGCCTTGCTCCTCAAGTATTTCTTTGGAAGAAACCTTCTTTAACAGCATACTCTAAAATTTTCTTAACATCAATCCGTTTTGGTCCATGCCTTCTTATCACAAAACCCAATGTATCTCCTTCTGAAAACGTTACGGTTCTTTCCCCATCTAAAGCCAAGGTTCCTTTGTGATTTGATTTATATATATACATTTGATCCAAGTGCATCTTAATAGGATCTTTCACATTTATCGGAGTCATCTTTCCGGGACTAAACGGAACCAATAGACTTTTCTTTCCTTCACCTATTGTCATCCTGTAACCAAAGTCATCTTCCGGATAGCAAAGAGTATCAACACCTATAGCAGATGAAAAACCTATGGAAGAAGGATGTGACCTTGAAACGATCACTTCTTTGATTTCAGCTATATTCCATACTGCCCTGCTGCCTACGAACCTATTATTAGTTATGGCTACATCTACCAGTGCCACGTCCTCATGAGATCCATTTATATAAATATCTATTGATTTATCCGTGTGCACATATTTATCTTTCTCGCCATAATGGCAATATGCCGCTGCAGCCATTCCTGCAACAGTTCCCTCTAAGAATTCAGGATATACATTGTTCGTGCCGGTAGATACTGATATTATCGGTATTTGTGTATGTGCTTTTCCCAACAACCTACTCGTACCGTCACCTCCCAATACAATTATGCACTCAGCTTTAAGGGATTCCATCTTTTCTGCTGCTTCAACCGTATCTTCCCAACTATTTTTTAGAAAAATATCCAGCACTTCTATATCTGCTTTTAATTCTTCATTTAGTTCCAATGTATTTCTTATATTGGATCCAATATTATATGGATCCGGCATAATATATATTTTTTCAACTCCTAAATCCTGAGCTCCAAGGATCATTCTCTCCACCATATTTGCCTTTTCGTTATTACCTATGGTTATTGCATATGAAAACAATCTTCTTATATCTTTGCCAGAGTTGGGGTTGGCAATTATTCCGATTTTTTTCAATTCATCGACCTCCTGACATTTATAATTTTAAATATAACAACTTGATACCCATTGTTGCTATATTTAAATTATTATTTTATATTAATGATATAATCGTATTATATCAAAGAACCTTGGAGGAATATATATGTTTTCGACTTTCAGTTTTTGCGGAAGAGACAATTATATGTTAACAGGATATAATTGGTCTTCTGAAAATGTTGGCAATGGCTCTATTATAATCGTTCACGGAATGGCTGAGCACGCCCTGAGATACAAGCGCTTTGCTGAATTTCTTAATTCAATGGGACTTCAGGTTTATGCATTTGACTTAAGGGGTCATGGCTCAGACACTAAAAGAAGCATCAGCGGATGGTTTGGCAAAAAAAACGGATGGTTCCTATGCATTGATGACCTAAATGAACTTATTGAATATGTCCGCACTAAAAATTCATCGGGAGACATTTATCTTTTTGGACATAGCATGGGTTCCTTAATTGTTAGGAGCTACCTTATAGAATACCCCGAATCCCTAATTAAAAAAGCAGTCTTATCCGGAACAACAGCCGGCCTTCCTATCGTCAAAATATATCTTGCGAAGTTGATTTCTTTTACGATTTGTCAACTAAAAGATCCACAAAGTCCTTCTATCATTATGGACAAACTTGTGTTTGGCGGTTACGCCAACTCAGTGCCATGCAGAAAGACTCAATTTGATTGGTTGTCCAATGATGCTCATGCTGTTAAAAAGTATCTTGATGACCCCTTGTGCGGATTTGTATGCTCAGCACAGTTTTATGCAGACCTCATTAATGGCACGCTGCATTCTAATAAGCCCAAGAACTTAAAAAAACTAAATACTGATTTAAGCTTAATGCTTATTTCGGGATCTGAGGACCCTGTTGGAAGATATGGAAAAGATATCGAATTCCTAAGAAAAAAAATAAGCCTTGTAATTAAACAAGGCCAGCTGGTTGATATTGTTTTGAAAAATATGCGTCATGAAATATTAAATGAACTTGAATATAAGAAAGCGTATAAGGAGATTTCAGCCTTTTTGATGCTCAATCCCTGATAAAGCACATCCCTATTGCTCCCGGTCCCGAATGAGTGCCTACAATGGCGCCTACTTGGGACTCTATTATTTCTTTTGGATCATTAGATTCTAATATTACTTCTTTAAGTTCCTCTAGATATCCTTGATCAGAAGCATGAACAAGATACACGATTTTCCCATTAAGGTTGAATTTGTTGTCATTGAGCCAGTCTCTTACCCACTTGAGAGCTCTTTTTCTTCCTCTGACCTTGTCTTTCGGAATTAATTTTCCATCCTTCAGCTCTAAAATCGGCTTTAATTGCAACATGCCTCCGACAAATGCCGCGCCGGCTGTAAGTCGTCCGCCCCTTTTTAAATACTCAAGAGTATCGACTATTATGGCTGATTCCACTTTTTCCTTGTCTGATTCTATCTTGTCTACTATTTCCTTTGCAGATAAGCCTTCCTTTGCTTTTAACGCCGCGATATAAACTAAAAGAGCCAGCCCTAAGCTTACAGATTTTGAATCGATCAGGTGAATTCGGTTTTTTCCTTCATTTAAGGCTTCTTTAGCCAATACAGCCGAGTTAAATGTTCCGCTTAAATCAGATGAAAGAAATATTCCTATTATTTCATCCCCTTGATCTAAGATAGTTTTGAACTCTTTCTCAAATTCAGCAGGGTTTACCTGTGAAGTATATGGATTTTTGTCTGTACTCTTTAATTTTTCAAAAAATTCATTCGGTGAGATTTCATATCTGTCCTTATAGCTTTCTTTATCACTAAAATTTACGGTTAAGGGTACAACCTTGACTCCAAATTTCTTTTCAATCTCCAAATTGAGATCGCTGGCACTATCAGTAACTATTCTTATAGCCATTTCAAACCACCTTTTCAATTATTGTAATTTGTCATAAAGTAATCTATCAGGTTATTCAAACCTTTCATCAGCGCTTTTTCCTCTGACTCACTAAGGTTTTCCACGATTTCATTAATCATATTGTCATGGAACTTCTGATGCAGATCAAATATTCTTCCGCCTTCTTCGGTAAGAGCAAGAAATACAACTCTTCTGTCCTTTGTGCTTCTTTTTCTTTTTACGTATTGCTTTTTTTCTAGGTTGTTTACTGCTTTTGTTAATGTCCCTAAGGTAACATTCAACTCTCCTGCAACCCAGCCCATTGTTGGATCTTCCTTTTTTCCGATGGCATCAATAACATGAATCTCGTTAATTGACAGGTCTTTACAACCTACTTCACGCAGAAATTTTTCTTCTGACTTTAATACCAAATTGAACATTAAAACTAAAGCGTTGTTTAATATCGATTTGACCTCGTCCATCTGAGCCCTCCAAATACTTTGATTATCAAAATATATTTTATACAAAATTCATTTTTTTTTCAACATATAAAATACATTATCTTATTTATTGACAAAATGTTTCATGAATTGATAATATATATAGACACCCCCCATACGGGCTGTGTCTTTTGATTAGGAGGTCTACATGTCTGAAAATAAAAAATATCAAATAAACATGCTAAAAACTGCTAAAGGTCAAATTGAAGGAATAATAAAGATGCTTGAAGATGATAGATACTGTGTCGATATATCAAATCAAATCATAGCTGTTCAGGGATTACTCAAAAAAACCAATTTGGACGTGCTGGATAATCACATCAAGAATTGCGTCAAAGAAGCAATTAAAGAAGGCAATGATGATGCTAAACTAGAAGAGCTGACTCAAATTCTAGATCGATTAATCAAGTAAAAAAGCCTTGATTCTTCAAGGCTTGAATTTTATAAAATTTATGTACCGATGAGCAATCCTTTTAATTATTTTCAAAACAACTAATATATAATATTTGATTTATCCACGAAAGAAGACACTGCTTGCAAATAAAAGAAATCCCCTTTAAAATAGGTTGTTCCCCAACCAATTGGTTTGTTTCCCTCATCTAAAAGTTTTTGCTCTATTGCCATTACCGGATCTGTATTTTCAAGATTCAAGATATCTTTGAGTCTTTTATCCGGTTTTTGAACTCTTATCTTCAATTCTTTATTAATTGCAAAAAGCGATTTTTTCTTAGATACCATCTCCGGAAATGTTGCATAGTGTATTTCTTTTTCAACTATCGGCATGCCCTTGTTGTAAGGAATATACTTGGTATCGTATGCTACAGGATTTCCTTCGCTTATAAAAACACGTCTGATGAGAACAACTCTCTTGTTTTCGGGAATTTGTAGGTTAAATATTATTTCAAGCGTCGGTTTTATTATATTAACATCCAGTAATTGAGTATCTTCAATGCTGCTCTCAATTGAACTCATTTCGTTAAAGTATAATATATACTTGTCTTGATTCGGTTCGTTTACAAAATTACCTTTCCCCGGAACTGAATATATATATCCCTCGCTTGCCAATACTGTCAAGCTTTTCCTTACAGTCATCCTGCTTACATCATATTCTTCACAAAGGGCATTTTCAGATTTTATCATATCTCCAGGTTTTAACTCACCTAAGTTAATCTTAGCCTTTATATTTTCAACTATTGTCAAGTAAATCGGCGATCCCATCTCATATCTCCTTATCTACTGCTTTTACCCATTCCTTGCATACTTTAAGTCCTTCGGTGGCATTATTAGTAAATTCATCTGCCCCTATAAGCCTGCATGCATCTTCATTGAGCAAATTACCCCCTGCAATAATCTTTATATTATCGCGCAATCCAGCTTTTTCAATTGCGTCAACTGTATCTTTCATGCTAGTTATTGCAAGGGATAAAACCCCACTCATCCCTACAATCTTTGCATTTGTCTCTATAATCTTATTTACGAACTTATAAGGTGCGACATCAACGCCAATATCATGAATGACAAACCCAGCTGATGTAGCTATGTCGGCAAAGATATCTTTCCCAATATCATGCAGATCCCCTTTTACAGTTCCCAACACTATATCTCCTAGATAATTCTCGTTTGCAACTCCTTTATCGAGTTTCATCTCTTTAAGATTCAAGACCTCGCGGAAAATAATCCCTGCCATTATGAGATCTGCAATGAAATATTCGCTTTCTTCATAGAGATTGCCCACATTATCCATTCCCTCTTGCAAAGCTGCAAGAATATCTTGGGTTCTTGCACCTTTTTTCATCTCATCTTTTACCATTTTGATTACTTTGTCTTCATTTAAGTCTGTAATTGCTTTAACAAGTGATTCATTCATTGCTCAACCCCCAGTAATTGCATGGCAAACATCCTATCACATATTTTTAGGCATTTAGCATTTGGATGTTACCGTTTACTAATATATAATTATATTATTATTAATCTAATTCTCACATGCTGGATTGTTTTTGTTTTATTGTAACATATTCATGAGTACACGTATATACATGTAGAGCTCTTTTCAGCACTTGATGATTTCATCGGAAGTAACTAAAAAATCAACTTCAACGTCATGATCATCCGTTGGAAGGTCATCGAAGATAAATTCCTTGAATACAGGACAAACCGTGGGGGTGTCTTTTCTTTTATTCAGCAGCAACCTGTCATAAAAGCCTGCGCCGTACCCAAGTCTCTTTCCTATTTTTGTAAAGGCAACTCCTGGCGTTATTATCATATCTATCTCCTTTAAATCTACTGGAATTGCTTCTTTTCTCGGTATCTCTAATATTCCGAATTTCGTCCTTTGGAACCCATCCGGAAATTTGGTCGTTTGAGCTAGGGTCAAAGTTCGATCTTTATAGTTACAAACCGGCGTCACAACTTTTTTGCCTTCTTTAATCATTTCATTTATAAATTTATGGGTATTAACTTCATCTTCAAAACTGACATAGATCATAACTGTCTTGCTTTGTTTATAAATATCCATTGTCTTTATCTTTTCAAATATATTTTTGCTTACATCATTTATGTAATTTTCATCGAATTCAGATCTTAGCCTTAAGACGTGTTTGCGTAAAGATTCTTTGTTCATCTTTGGTTGCATAAATGCATTCCTTCTCTCATTTTACGATATTTCATCCATTGCTTCATTTACCAGCTCATCTGCTCTGTTGTTATACGGATTGTCTCCATGACCCTTGACTTTTATAAAATCAACGTCATGTTTGGATACCAAATCATACAATTCAATCCACAACTCCCTATTTTTAAGTTCTCCGCTTTTCCCTCTAGTCCAATTTTTCTTTTTCCATGAATCAACCCAATTTTGATTAAATGCATTGACAACGTATGCTGAATCGCTGAAAACTTTTATCTTACATTTTTCTTTTAACATTTTCAAGCCTGTGATTACAGCTAATAGCTCCATTTGATTGTTAGTGGTATTTTTGTATCCCTTCTTGATTTCTTTAACATAACCTTTTGACGGATACATTAAGACAATTCCTATTCCGCCTATATTTTCTACAGAGGAATCATTCCCTCTGCACCCACCGTCGGTGTACATTATTATTTCTTTCATTCTTACAACTCCGATTCATCAGTTAAGTTTTTTGTGTTGAGTTTGTTCAAGTATGTATTTACTGCCTGCAGGTAATGAACTAGGAAAATCCCTTCTCTTTTAATTTCAAGATTTTCGTCCAAAGCCTTCCACGGTATCGATTTTCTGCCTCCGTTCCTTGATTTCTCCCAATAATTTTTAATTTCTTCAAAAGGAATCAAGAAGTACTTCTCTATCTTAGAGAAAAAAACTATAATATACGATAAGCCCTTTTGCTCGGCGAACTTCTCCATGAATTCAATCTGATGACTATGTATATTTGAAATGGGCAGGCTGTCTTTGTTTGTCTCTTTTACGTCAAAACATACAGGGATACCCTGTATGTTTCCCATATAATCTACTGTGCTCTTTTGATCAAAATATGCTAGGCTGATAACACCCTTTTGCTTATCCAATGTTATTGGTTTTATAGATGTAGGCAGCTTTTGAATCACTGCCAGTCCGCATCTTAAATATTCTTCATTGGTCAAATTTATAAATTCTTCTAATGTGCTGCCTCTAAGGCCTCTGCTGTTCCAATAAGGCATCTTATCACTCCCCCAACAATTTAATTATTTCAACGTAGTTTTCAGGAATTGGGGCTGTTATTTTCAGGTTTTTTCCCTGATCTAAATAATCCTTTATTTCCATTTCTCCACAGTGCAGCATCTGTCCGCTAACAGCAAATTTTTTATAAAAACACTTGTTTGTTTTACTATTTCCGTACTTCATATCTCCTATTATAGGCTTTTTTATTTGGTTTAAATGAGCTCTGATTTGATGAGATCTTCCGGTTATCAAGTTGATTTCAACCAAAGTATACTCTTTTATAACCTTTATCGGCTTTATAACTGTTTCAACATATTTTGATCCATCAATATATTTATCTGATATCGTTGACTTGTTTTGATTTTTATCTTTTAAAATGTAACCTTTTAGATGCATCGAGTCTCTAAGTACGCCGTCTATCAACGCCGTGTAGATCTTTTTAACTTTGCGCTCAGCTATTTTCTTATTAGTTTCCATCAAAGCTTTGTTGTTTTTGGCAATCAAAATTATTCCACTTGTATTCTTGTCCAATCGATTGCAACATGCAGGTGCAAAGGTTATCTCTTCTACCGGATTGTAAGATCTATTATAAATCAGATATCTCTTACCTTGTTCAACAATGCTGTCGAAGCCACCGTGAGTTAAAACTCCTGGTTTTTTATTTACAGCTAGGATATTTTCATCTTCATACACAACTTCGATATCTAATTTGCCATTTAAATCTTGATCACCATCAACCTGCGTAGATTCTTTGACGTAAAATTTATCAACTGTGCTGTCAGCCAAATAGATGCTTACGATATCTCCTTCTTTGAGTTTATATGCAGGGTCTGTTTTTTTTCCATTGACTTTAATGTACTTTTTTCGAATGCTTTTTAGCACAAAACCTTTGCCTGCCAATTTTAAATATTTCCCCATAAACCTGTCTACTCTTTGGTTTGACTCATTTTCAGTTACAATAATCTCTTTCATAATTAAATCTATTTGGCTTGATACCAGTTTTCTCCCTGAGAAATTTCTACTGTCATGGGAACCTTCAAGCTGGCTGCTCCTTCCATTTTTTCTTTCACTATTTTTTTTGTTTCTTCCACTGCTTCTAAAGGACAATCGACAATTAGTTCATCGTGAACAGTTAATATTAATTTTGCACCTGATTTTTTGTTTTTCAACTCCGTATATACGTCAATCATCGCTATCTTCATTATATCTGCAGCGCTTCCCTGTATTGGTGTATTCAAGGCAAGCCTCTCTCCACTTTTTGCTATCATTGCATTTCTGGAATGTATCTCAGGTATAAATCTCCTTCTTCCGAACAAAGTCGTTACATATCCCTTGTCCTTAGCTTCTTGCACTATATTTTTCATGTACTCTTCTACCTTGGGATATCGCCCAAAATACCTGTCAATATAATCTTGCGCTTCTTTTCTGGTTATGCCCAAGTCTTGCGACAGGCCATACGCTTGTTTCCCGTAAATCAGTCCAAAATTTATAGCTTTTGCATACATTCTCTGGGTTGATGTCACATCTTCTAGAGCTACATCGAAAATTTCAGATGCTGTACGGGCATGTATGTCTTCTTCTTTTAAAAATGAACTTATCAAGGTTTCATCGCCTGAAATATGGGCAAGTATCCTTAGTTCAATTTGAGAATAATCCGCATCTATAAGCACGTTTTCTTCTTTGGAAGGAATAAATACTTTTCTGATTTTTTTCCCCATCTCAATCTTTACAGGTATATTCTGCAGGTTGGGATCTGAACTGCTGATTCTGCCTGTAGTTGTAAGCGCTTGATTAAATGTAGAATAAATTTTATCTGTTTTTTTATCTATAATCTGTTTAAATCCTTTTATATACGTTGAACTAAGCTTTGAAATAGTTCTGTATTCCAAAATTTGTTCAATAACAGGATGTTTCCCTTTAAGTTTTTCAAGGACTTCCGCATCTGTAGAATACCCTGTTTTGGTTTTTTTAACTACCGGGAGCATTAGCTTTTCAAACAATATCTCTCCAAGTTGCTTGGGAGAATTAATATTAAAATTCTCGCCTGTTAAAGAGTAAATCTCTTTAGTTAGATTGTTTAGCTTTTCATCGAATTCAGCATCTAACCTGTCAAGCTCTTTTCGATCGATTTTAAAACCTTCGTGTTCAAAAGATGCCAATACCTCAGTAAGAGGCAATTCAATATCTCTATATAGGCCAACCATTTCATATTCTTCTATCTGTGCCATTAGGTGACCCTTTAAATCTTTCATCAAGTCTGCTTGAGTACATACCATTGTCTTAATTGTATCCTTATCCACTTGATCAAATGTTTTTTTTGATTTTCCTTTACCGAATATATCTTCATCTGAAGCAATATCTTTGTTTAGATACTTTGACGATAAATCATTCATTTTGTATCTGTTATCAGATGGATCTATAAGATATGCAGCTAAATACAGGTCAAAAACAAAACTTTTTAGCTCAATTCCATATTCTAAAGCCCAACAAAATAATCTTTTAAAATCATGTCCTGTTTTTTTAATATTTTCGGATTCAAAGATGTCTCTCATGCTTTCAGAAATTAATTCTTCACTAAGATCATCAGTCGTCATATAGTAACATTTGCCTTCTGATGCTACTGCTATGGCTTTTAATTTTGCTCCATATTCTTTTTCAGCAAAATAAGAAATAAATATCTCTTTTGCTTGTTTTATTTCTTTTATCGCATCTTTAAGGGAGTCGTACTTGTCTATCTCTACAATTTTTTTTATATTAATTTCTTCATTTTCTAGAGCTACGGACTCATTGCCTGTAATTTTTGTAACTATAGAAAAACATTCTAGCTTCTCAAAAAAATCGATAACCTTATCTGATTTGTAATTAAGTGTTTCATATTCATCTATATTAAATTCTACAGGCACTTCTGTTACTATCTCAGCAAGATGTCTACTTAAAAAAGCATTCTCTTTATCTTTTAAGAGCTTTTCTTGCACTTTGCCTTTTATATCATCAATGCTTTCGTAGACACCTTCGATGTCTCCATATTCTTTTATCAACTTTATCGCGGTTTTTTCTCCAATTCCACTTACACCCGGTATATTATCAGACTTATCTCCCATTAATCCTTTCACATCTATAAGATCTCTAGGTGCAACTCCATACTTTTCCATAACTTTTTCTTCATCATAAGATTCCACTTCGCTTATTCCTTTTTTTGTATATAACACCTGTATATTTGGATCTATTAATTGAAATGAATCTCTGTCTCCAGTCAATATGTCTACTTCTATATCATTTTTAGAACATAATTTAGATATTGTGCCAATCAAATCATCAGCTTCATAACCGGCTAATGATATTTTTTTAATATCCATCAAATCAAGCATTTTCATAACCAATTCTATCTGTTTTTCTAAGTCTTCCGGCATGAGCATCCTTCCCGCTTTATACTTTTCATAGGTATCATGCCTAAAAGTTGGCTTTTTCTCATCAAAAGCGACGCCTATATAATCGGGATTATAGTTTTCCAATATATTTATGAGAATATTAGCAAAACCATACACTACATTAGTTGGCATTCCATCCTTAGTCGTCATTGGTCTGACTCCATAAAATGTTCTGTATATCAAGCTGTAACCATCAATTAAAATCAACCTCTTTTTTCCCATAATTCACCTGCTTTATAATATTTACACCCACTATAGTTTAACATATATTATAACATTTTAACCTTATAAAATTCAAAATCCTTCGACATGATGCCGAAGGATCTATTTCTTTATTTTCTTTATTTTCTTTATTTTCTTATTTTTCTTATTAGAATACCTAAAATGGCCGCACTTGCAGATATGGCTACAGCAAACGGAAGAAATTTCACGACTATTATCGCTGCGTCTACAATGAACTTCAAAAGAAAGTTTATCGATTCAACAAAAGCTTCTCTTGCTCTCTTTCCAAAGTTTTCAAATGGGCTTTTAACACTACTCGTCGGCAGACTCTTTTCAAAAATATTTATGTGTATCGTCGAATAAGCTACTTCCTTATCCCAATTCTTTAGCAGTGTTAGTCTTGAGTTGATTTCATTTCGAACTCGGGTTAGCTCCGACTCGATTGACAGCATATCTTCAATCCTCTCAGCTTTTGATAGATAATCCAATAGCCTTTCCTCTTGTATCATATAACTATCCAATTCTCCTTGAACATCTTGATATTGCTGTGTTATGTTTGTAGAAGTCACCCCTGAACTTGCAGCATCTCCATAGCCTTCAATTATATTCATCGTTTCAGAAAATACTCTTGTAGGCACTCTTATAATCATATAACCAGATTTTTCACTTCTTTCATCAGAAACATCGTAATAATTAGCATTTGATTCCTGGATAAAGCCTCCTACGCTGTCGACATATACGCTTATTTTATCTGTCGTTTCTTTATAGTCTTCAGAATACAAACTGATATTTCCTCTATATATAATTTTAGAAACATCAAATTCTTGACTTGAATCTGTTTTTTCTATTCCGTCTTGTCCTTTATTATCTTCATCTGTCGAAGCACCTTCATTTGAAATTCCTTCTTCCCATTGATCTCTGGAATCAAAATCATTATAACCACCTGAATTATCCGATGCCGAATCATTTGATCTCCCCATAATAAAAAAATTACTTAATGTAGTTCCCACCATAACCAAAACTAATATGATTCCCGCTGCATAAGGCAAATATTTTTTGAAATTGGTTTTCTTTGCCTTGCTGTCCTTCATCTTTTTCAAAATCTGTTTTTTATCATGCTCTCCAAGCTCATAATCAACCATACCCTTTAAAAGTTCTCTGCTCTCTTTCATCTCGTGATAGTATTTACTGCATTCATCGCATGACTGCAAATGTTCATCAAGCTCTTTTTTTTCATTCTCATCTAAGTCATTATCAATTTTTCTGCTAATTAATTCAATGTACCTTTCATGATCCATCTTTGTTACCTCCCCTATGATCATTTAGATTTTGGAGACAACTTCTTAGCTTATGCCTGCCTCTGCTTATGCGGGATTTTACTGTACCTTGAGATATACTTAAGATCTCAGATATTTCAGAGTAAGAAAAGCCCATTATATCTCTTAGTATTACAGCTTCCTTTTGATCAGCATCCAATTTATAGATTTCAGAAATTATTATAGCTCTAAGTTCATTTTTTTCTGCAATGTCTTCTGTTTTGTTGTTGCTGTAAAATACATCTTTCATAGCGTCTAAAGAGTAAGTCTCTTTTTTCTTTCTCCAATAATCCTTGGAACAATTGACTGCAATTGAGTATATCCATGTATAAAAGCTGCTGTTTCCTTTAAATAGTTCGATATTATTATATATTCTTATAAACACCTCTTGGGTTAGGTCTTTGGCATCTTCTTTATCTGAAATCAATTTTACAATAAGATTGTATACCTTATTCCCATATTCTTTTACAATAGTTTCTAAAGCAATATTTTTGCCTTTTTTCAGATTCCTGATAATATTAGATTCTTCCATCTCCATTTTACTGACCCCCCTTTGTTATTTAGACGAATTTAAATCATTTTTGTTCCCGTATCATCTGCTTTTATATACAACTTTATTTCTTCCTTTACTCTTGGCTTCATACATTGCCTCATCTGCCCTTTTTATTACAGCGTCCAAAGTGTCGCCAAACTCATACTCGGCAGCTCCAAAGCTAGCTGTTACAGCTAAGTCATAACCATCAATGGTTATTGTTGATATTAATTTTCTAAGCCTCTCCGCTACTTCCTTCGCATCTTCCTCATCTCTGCAATTTAGAATGACTATAAATTCTTCTCCTCCAAACCTTGCTACCACATCTTCTTTTCTTAGTTTTTCTTTCAAAGTACTTGCAAACTTCACCAACACCAAGTCTCCTACATCATGCCCATAAGTGTCATTAACTTGTTTGAAATGGTCGATATCACAAAGAATTAATGCAAGCTTTCCAATTTTTGCCCTTTTATGATGTGACACCATCTCCTCGAACCTTTCGTAAAAATACTTGCGGTTGCCTACTTGAGTCAGATAATCTTTGTTTAGAAGTTCGGTGATTTTTTTGTTTGCTTGTTCAAGTTTGGCATTTTTTTTTGCTAGCTCTCTTGTGATATTTGACATTTCAATATTCATTGCGGTAAGTTTTTCAGTTATTGAATCATCATTGATTATATAATCCTCGAAAACAATAAGTGTTTTATCTTTCTTCTGAATTGTTTTGCCTGTAATCTTAATAGAATTATGTTTATCTGCCCTTATTAATGAAATTTCTTTTAACTCTTTTGTTTCTTCTACTGTAATAGCAAAGAACTCATTTAAATCCTTCATCACTTTCACTTTTAATCTATTAGACACTAGATTCTTAAAGGCATTGTTGGCGTAAGACATCTCACCTTCTGGATTTATTATTATAATAGGTATTTCAGATTCTTTTTTTAAGTAATCCATCAGATCATCTTTGAATAAATTTAAAACTTCCATTTTTTATTCCACCATTCTTCTGCAAGCAATATTGGATCTTCATTTCCTCCAGCCACTATATCAGCAGGTATGACTTCCCTGCTGCTTAAGTTTGACACTGCATAACCACCAACCATTATCTTCATGTCTTTCAAACTATCGTCTTCTCTTATTTTTTTAATAAACTCTATCGCGTTAGGCAGATTAAAAGGCATCGCAACTGAAATACCTAGGATATCAGGTTTTTCAGAAATTAGTCTGTCATAAAGAGAATCGACAGGAGTATTTGCACCATAGTATTCTACGTCCCATCCATCAAGCTCTAATAGATCTGAGATCATTCTTGCTCCTACCTCGTGAAACTCGTTTTGAGCTGCACTCATTATAAATTTACCCTTTGTATAATCCACCAATTCAAAAAATTTCATGTACAATGTCGTCATCAACCTTATTACAATTGAAGTGGCCAAATGCTCCTGTGCTGTAGTTATCAATCCTTTTTCCCAGGAAAGACCTATCTCATACATAACAGGCCTTAGGACTCCATAGTAGATGTTTTTTAGGTCTTCTTTATCACTAACTACATTATCTGTTAAATTAACTGCAAGCCTAAAATCACCTTTAATCAAGATTTGATATAAATCTTTCTGTAGCTTGCTCCAAGAAGATTCTATTTTAGAATGATCTTTTTCGGTATTTATCTTCTCTAAATCTATTCTAGGTAGAATAGATAAAATTTCGTTGTAATATGGTGTTACCTCGCCTGCAGTCTTTTCTGAATATATTTCCTTGATGATTTTTATCCACATAGGAATTGCGACATAAAAATAACTTTGATCAAATCCTCTAGATATATAACTGAAATATGCCCATTCGACAATCTCATTAAACATCTTTGAATCTCTTAATACAAAAATAGATTTCATAAAGTTTATATGATGTTTGTGATTGTCATACATAACGTCGATAGAATTGTTTCCAATTAAATTTTTTCTATTGTTTGCATCAGTCATATATTTGTTCATCAGCTCAATCAACTGATCACTTTTAGAATTAAATTCTTTTAAGGAGTCCTCGTCAATATAATATTTTTCTATTCCCATTTTTATCCCCCCATTTTAATACTAATTACATTATAAACGATTAATGATTCTAAAACTTCAAATTTAAACTTTTTTATCTATTTCGATATCGATTGCTCTTTAATATTATCAATTTTTATGTTATTATAACTTAGTAATCGCCGAAGTGGTGGAATTGGCAGACGCGCTACGTTCAGGGCGTAGTGAGGTAACACTCGTGCGGGT
>DMAW01000151.1:23216-23732 GCA_003446375.1 Eubacteriaceae bacterium
ATCCTTTATTTAAAGGGTCCTTTCTTATGACTAAGGTGGGTAAGGAGAACCCGCCTAATGCACGAATTAGCGTCAAACCATATTGCATATCAAAACTTTTTATAAATAAATACTCTCTCTGATGATCAAAACGCAGGTCGGGCACCGACTTCGACTCCCGCCTTCGGCACCATGAGTAAACTAAGGATCCGTTTGATTCTTTTGATTTTTTATTCTACTAAATTCTCTATCATCTCAAGAAAATTGATTCATATCTATTAAATAAAATTCAAATTATATCTTGACTTTCATTTTAATTTTATGGTATTCTAATACTTGTCTTCACAAGATGCCGAAGTGGTGGAATTGGCAGACGCGCTGGACTCAAAATCCAGTGAGGTAACACTCGTGCGGGTTCGACTCCCGCCTTCGGCACCATGAGTAAACTAAGGATCCTTTATTTAAAGGGTCCTTTTTGCGTGCAAAGCTGAGAAACAGCAGCTATTGAGCAGAAAGCGCATAAAGTCTTGCTTTAAA